>VBHP01000017.1 GCA_005881435.1 Chloroflexota bacterium
GATTCCAGTCTGATGTAGTAACCCCCACCCATTCCCTTCCCCAGCAAGGCCCCGCTTACTTAAACAGAGCGGGGCTTTGCATGTGTAGGAGCGTTTTTGCGACTGGGTTTAGGATGGGCGCGATTCTCAAGTCCGTGCGGAGGTGATCGAGGCGATGGCCCAAGGCTACTGCGTGAAGTGCAAGGCGTCGCGCGAGATCAAGGACGCCAAGCAGATCACGATGAAGAACGGTCGACCCGCGACAGAAGGCACCTGTCCAGTGTGCGGCACCAAGATCTTCAAGATCGGGGCAGCGACCTAGCGACCCCAGTGTCGAAAACCGCGCTCGTGACCGGCATCACCGGTCAGGACGGGACCTACCTCGCCGAGCACCTACTCGAACTCGGGTACCGCGTCGTCGGTGTGCTCCGCGGGCAGAACAACCCGAAGCGCTCTGAGATCGCCGCCATGATCCCCAAGCTCGAGTTCGTGGAGGGCGACCTCACCGATCTGGCCTCCCTCATCGCGGCCTGCGAGGAGGTCCACCCCGACGAGATCTACAACCTCGGCGCGATCAGCTTCGTGGCGCTCTCCTGGAAGCAGCCCGAGCTCACCGGCGACGTCACCGGTCTCGGCGTGACCCGGATCCTCGAGGCCATGCGCCGCGTCGTGCCCGAAGCGCGCTTCTATCAGGCGTCCTCGTCCGAGATGTTCGGCAAGGTCCGCGAGGTGCCGCAGACGGAGCTGACGCCGTTCCACCCGCGCTCGCCGTACGGCGTAGCCAAGTGCTACGGGCACTACATCACCGTGAACTACCGCGAGTCCTACCGGCTCTACGCCTGCGGCGGCATCTGCTTCAACCACGAATCGCCGCGCCGCGGCACCGAGTTCGCCACGCGCAAGATCACGCACGCCGTCGCGCGCATCAAGCACGGCCTGCAGAACGAGGTCGAGCTCGGCAACCTCGATTCGCGCCGCGACTGGGGCTACGCGCCCGACTACGTGCGCGCGATGCACCTGATGCTGCAGCAGCCCGAGCCCGACGACTACGTGCTCTCGACCGGCGAGACCCATTCGGTGCGCGAGTTCGTCGAGCTCGCCTTCGCCGCTGCGGGCGTGCCGATCCGCTGGGAGACCGAGAAGCGCTCCGGACCGAAGGACATCCGGCCCGAGGCCATGCGCGAGATCGGCGTCAACGACGAGCGCGGCGTCGTCATCCGCGTCTCGGAGAAGTTCTTCCGGCCGGCCGAGGTCGACGTCCTGGTCGGCAACGCCGGCAAGGCCAAGGCGAAGCTCGGCTGGGCGCCGACGGTCGGCATCCGCGAGCTCGCCGCGCTGATGGTCGAATCCGACCTTCGGGAGGTCCGGGCCCAGATCCGCGACTAAGCTGCTCGACCGCCGCCAGAGCGGTCGGACGCCTCCCCCGAAACAGCTACTCGACACCCCCCGTTAAGCTTGCGTCTGTCTGTTCGGTCTGCCGTCGAGGGGAGGGTGATCTGGACCGTAACTGGGAGCTCGACCGTGCCCTGGATGAGCTCGGTTCTGGGCGTTTGCCGCTCACGACCGATCCCGAGGTCCGTTCGCTCGTCCGTCTGGCCATGGACGTCCGCGACGTCCGCAACGAATTGACGCCCGAACGTCGCGCGGCCCTGAAGCTCCGAATCCTGCGCCGGCTGGAGACCGCTCACCCACGGCCGCTGGCGGATCGCCTGGCCGCCCTGTGGTTCCTCATCTCGCGTCCCCTGCCGGTGCTCTCCCGCGTCGGCACGATCGCCCTGATCGTGATCGCCATGGTCGGCGGCGCTTCGGCCGTGAGCGCGGATTCGCTGCCTGACGACCCGCTGTATTCACTGAAGATGCACAGCGAGCAGGTGCGCCTGTCGCTGACCCAGAATGCCGCGGATCGCGCCGCCGTCGAGCTCGGCATCGCCGAGACGCGCCTCCGCGAGGCGACGGCCCTGACCGCGCAGAACCGCGACGCCGAGGCCGACGCTGCCGCGAGCTCGTTCGGCGAATACCTGGCCAACGCCGCCGCCAGCATCGAGGAAGCGTCGGCGGCCGAATCGCCCGACCTCGTCGAGCAGCTCCGCACCCGCGTGGCGCAGCAGCAGGCGCAACTGACCCAGACCGACCGGCCGACGCCCAATGCCGTAACCGTCATCGCCTCGGTCGCCAAGGAGATCGCGACGGTGTCGTCCAGCGACGGCGGCTCCATCGCCGATGCCGCCGCGCGAGCCGCGGAGACCGCCGCGACGATGGCCAAGACGACCGTCGACGACCGACCCACCGTCCGCGCCGCTCCGCATCCGGCCCTCACGCCGGACCAGCGCGCCAAGCTCCAGGCCGCGGCCAAGGCCGCGACGCTCGCCGCGGAGCGCGCTCGCGCCGCCGCGGAGCGGGCCAAGAAGGCCGCGGCGAAGAAGGCGCACTCGCGCCAGCCGTGATACCGCGCGGATACGCTCCCTACACCATTTGCTAGACGACGCCGAGCAGGCGGTCGTGCAGGCTATGCCCCCGGTGGGTTTCGGGGATCGGGTGATGCGCTTCCTTTCTATCGCTGCCATCGCGTTTGCGGTGGCGGTGCCGAGCCTGCCGCATCAAAACGCGCGGTTCACCATGGTCACCGGCGACGCCATCGTGCGCGTCGCCTCCGGTCAAAGCCAGAGCGTCGCGGCCTTCGCGCGACGGTCCGGCGCCCAGAACGTCCAAGCACTCGACACGCTCGACGTCGTCAGCGCGCATCTCGACGCCGCCGCGACCCGCGCGCTCGCCGCGAACGTCGCCGTGCGCGCGATCGAGGCCGACGGCGCGATCGCCGCGTCCAACCTTGGTCCCGGCGGCGAGCTCCCGCGCGGCAATGGTCCGGAGGTGAACGAGGGCCAGGCCTTCCGCAGCCTCACCAGCGGCACCGGCGCTTCCGTCACGGTGGCAGTGGTGGACAGCGGCGTCGCCGACAACACCGACCTCGCCGGCAAGATCCTCACGCGGGTCGACTTCGTGAACGACGGCGTGACCTCGTATGACCCGGGCGGGCACGGCACCTACATCGCCGGCCTCATCGCCGGCACGGTCACCGGGATCAACCCGAACGCGAAGATCGTCTCGCTGCGCGTGCTCAACGAGCGCGGCGTCGGACGCGTGCGCAGCGCGCTCGCGGCCTTCGACTGGCTGCTGCGGCACCGCCTTGACTACCGCATTCGCGTGGTGAACCTGTCCTGGGGCGCGAAGCAGCTGTCCTCTTACAACGACGACGTGCTCGCGGCCGCGGCCGAGTCGCTGTGGTTCGCGGGGCTGACCGTCGTGACCGCCGCCGGCAACGATGGGCCGCACGCGGGCACGATCAACACCCCCGGCGGCGACCCGTTCGTCATCACCGTCGGATCGGTCGACCAGGACGGCACGACAGCGCAGGGCGACGACCGCGAAAGCGTGTGGAGCTCTCGCGGTCCGACCCGCGATGGCTTCAGCAAGCCGGACCTGCTCGCACCGGGCGAGGACGTGGTCTCACTTCGCGTGCCGGGGTCGTTCCTGGACCAGTGGTACTCGGATCATGACAGCGAGACCGGGCCGAACTACACCACGATGTCCGGCACCTCGGTGTCGACGGCGATCGTGTCCGGCACGGCGTCGCTGCTGCTCGCGGAGCGGCCGGCGCTCACGCCGACGCTGGTGAAAACGGTGCTCGTGGCGACGGCGATGAAGGTCAAGGGGTCGACGACGCCGGAGCTGGTCCCGACGAGGGCGCTCCACTTCAACAACGGCAGGGACACGCGAAAGCCGGCGAACAGCGGCCTGCACCCGTCGAAGCTGCTGCTGGCGATGCTGGCGGGGATGATCGGCGGCTCCAACGTCACCTGGGAGAACATCACGTGGGAGAGCATCACCTGGGAGACGATCACGTGGGAGAACATCACCTGGGAGTCGTTGACCTGGGAGTCGCTGACGTGGGAAAGCCTGACCTGGGAAACACGTAGGGAATAGCGGAAACAGGAGGGGAGGAGACCGATGACGCGGGGAACAATGACCACCACCTACATCGCGGTCCTCGCAACGCTCGCGGCCATTGCGATCGGCTACGCCGTCGGCACGCAGTCCTGGGCCACGGTCGATCCGGCGATGTTCGCACTCATCTTGGTGCTCGCCGCGGCGACGCAGCGGGTGCCGGTGTTCTTGTTCCGTTCGAGCGCGGTCTCGGTTTCCTTCGCCGCCACCATCGCCGCCTACGTGCTGTACGGGCCCGGCGCCGCGGTGGCCACGAACGTCCTCTGCGCCGCGATCAACGCCTTCAGCCCGCGCAAGCCGTTCCAGAAGGTCGCGTTCAACTTCTCGTCGCTCACGCTGGCCGCGTTCGTAGCCGCGCAGACCTATCAGGCCGTCGGCGGCCTGACGCCACCGACCGACCTCTTCCGCACTGTCGTCGCGGTCGCGGTGAGCGGTCTGGTGTACTACGCGCTCGGATCGGGCTTCACCGCCGGCGTGATCTCGCTCTCCACCGGCACGCCCTTCGTCTCGGTCTGGCGCGAGAACTACGCCTGGATGTTCGTCAACTTCGTCGCCACCGCCGTGAACGGCGCCTCGCTCGCGGTCGCCTATCAGGCGCTCGGCTTCTTCGGCGCGGTGATGTTCGTGCTGCCGCTCGGTGTCGCCTGGTACTCCTTCAAGCTGTACATGACGCGTTCCGAAGAGACGCGCCGGCACAACGAGGAGCTGGTGGAGCTCAACCAGAAGCTGCGAGCGGCGAACGAGTCGCTGGAGCGCTCGCAGCTCTCCGTCGTGGAGGCGCTGGTGGAGACCCTCGAGGCCAAGGACGCCACCGTCGGACGGACCGCGTCGACGGTCACGCGCGCCGTCAGTCTGGCGCGACGCCTCGGCGTCTCCGACGACGAGCTCGATGCCGTCCGCTTGGGCGCGCTGATCCACGATGTCGGCAAGATCTCGATCCCCGAGCAGATCCTGCGCAAGGCCGGTCCGCTTACGAAGAGTGAATGGGACCTGGTGAAGCAGCATCCGACCATCGGCGCGCAGCTCATCGTCAACGTCCCGGCGCTGGCGCCGGCGCGCGCGACAGTGCTCGCGCACCACGAGCGCTACGACGGCACCGGGTACCCGCGCGGTCTGCGCGGCAACGAGATCCCGCTCGCGGCGCAGATCGTCGCCGCCGTCGACGCGTACGCCGCGATGACCGCATCGCGGCCCTACCGCGGCACGCTCTCGGAGGACGAAGCGCTGGACGAGTTGCGGCGCAACGCCGGCACGCAGTTCAATCCGGCAGTCGTGCAAGCGTTCATCGCGCAGTTGGCGGAGGAGCCGCATGGCGCACGTCAGGCCGATGCCGCGGCGTCGTTCGCGTTCCGCACCGTGCGCGCCGACGGCGACTAACAGAGTTTTTCCACACGGATCCAGACGTTGTCCACAACGTGTCCGCTTCTGCTACGCGTGTCCGCTGGGTATCATCGATGCGGGCCAGTAGCTCAGTGGTAGAGCAGGGGACTCTTAATCCCTTGGTCGTGGGTTCGAATCCCTCCTGGCTCACAGCCGGGGGCGGGCCCAAGACCGTTCCCGAAGCGAACGAGCCGCTCCGGCACTGTGTCGCTTTTCTCACTTCTATCGAGACGCAACGATCGATAGAGTCCGCGAGCACTGAGCGGTGGGAACCTCCTTCCTAACGTGAGAGCCTCCGCACCCGTCCTCGTCGTCGAGGACGACGCTTCGATCCTCGATGTCGTCCGCAGCGCGCTCGAAGCCGAGGGCTATGACGTGCGCACGGCAACCAACGGCAAGGAAGGTCTGGAGCGACTCGCGGACGGCAAAGTGTCGCTGGTGCTGCTGGACATGCGCATGCCGGTGCTCGACGGCTGGCAGTTCGCCAAGGAGCTGAAACGGCGCGCCATCGACGTGCCGGTGGTGGTCATGACCGCGGCGCAGAACGCGCGCCACTGGGCCGAGGAGATCGGGGCCGACGCGTATCTCTCCAAGCCCTTCGACCTCGACGATCTGCTGGCTGCCGTCGCGCGTCACCGCGACTCGTAACCGCAACGTTTTGGCCTTGACCTGGGGCCGTGCATCCAGGACGCTGGCCGCGGCGACGCGTGCGGGGAGGCAATGGGGGAGCGAGCTTCGAACGTCCTGGAGGGGCTGCGTGAGCTCATCCTCGGCACGCCCCCGATCGATGAGCGCGCCCAGCTCGCGCTCCCGATGGAGCTCGGTCCCTCACAGCCCGCCACCACGGACCTGGACAAGCTCGTCGACGTCGAGGTCCTGCACGCCATCGTCGACCTTCTGCCGGACGCGATCACGCTGATCCATCGCGACGGCAGCATCCTGCTCCGAAATCGCGCGGCCTTCGAGCTGCTCGGTCCGGCGCGATCGGTGGACTGGCGGGTCACCGCCCTGGAGGAAGATCCGCGCCATCCCGATGGCCGCCCGTACACCCTCGAGGAGCTACCGGCCCGGCGCGCCTTGATGGATGGCGTCGCCGTCCGCGCCGAGCCGATGACTCTGCGGCATGCGACGACGGGCGAGGACGTCTCGGTGCTCGCGAGCAGCGTCCCGTTGCGTGGCGCCGACGGCGCGATGCTTGGGGCGACCGTTGTCTTCCGCGATCTCGGCGCGCTGCTAGAGCGCGACCGCGAGCGGGACACATTCGCTCGCGTCGTCGGCCACGAGATCCAGGTGCCACTCACCGCGGTGCGCGGCTATATCCAGCAGGCCATCCGCCAACTGCCGAGCGGTGTCGACACCAGTCTCGCGACGCGATCGCTGCAGCGCGCCGACGCCAACGTCAGCCGCCTGGTGACGCTGCTGCGGGACGTGCTGGACACGTCGCGGCAGCAGCTCGCCCCCGTGGTGCCGGAGAGCCTGGAGCTCGGTGCGTTCTTGTCCGAAGTGCATTCCCGCTTCGACCCCGCGCTGCAGTCGCGGGTGCGGCTGCAGACGCCTGACTTCGTGCACGTGCGCGGCGATCGGCGTTTACTGGAGATCGTGGTGGTCAACCTCGTCGACAACGCCCGCAAGTACGGGCCCGAAGAGGGCACGATCGAGGTGTCGGTCGCGCGAGAGGGATCGGTTGGCTTGATCCGCGTGCGCGATGATGGCGACGGCATCCCCGACAGCGATCGCGAGGCCATCTTTAAGCCGTTCCGCCGCGGCTGGAACGCCGGCGCGCACGAGGGCAGCGGCCTGGGCCTGTATCTCTCGCGTCAGCTCGCCGAGCGCCACGGCGGCAGGCTCGAGCTGGAACCGTCGACACGAGGCACGCTGTTCGCGCTCTCGCTGCCGCTGGCGTGACCGACACTCCCACCGGCACGTGGTGGCGCCACGGCGTCTTCTACCAGATCTATCCGCGCAGCTTTCAGGATTCGAACGCCGACGGCGTCGGCGACCTGCGCGGGATCATCGCCCGTCTCGATCACCTCACCGATCTCGGCGTCGATGCGATGTGGCTGTCGCCGTTCTACCGCTCGCCGATGGAGGACTTCGGCTACGACGTGTCCGACTACACCGACGTCGATCCCTCGTTCGGCACGCTCGCGGACTTCGACCGCCTGCTCTCGGAGTCGCACGCCCGCGGCCTGCGCGTCATCGTGGATCTGGTCCCGAACCACACCTCGTCGCAACACCAGTGGTTCGTGGAAGCGCGAGCGACGCGGGACAATCCGAAGCGCGACTGGTACATCTGGGCCGATCCGAATCCTGACGGTGCGCCGCCGAACAACTGGCGCAGCGTGTTCAAGCGCGCCGGCGCGGCGTGGACGCTGGATCGCGGGACGGGCCAGTACTACCTGCATTCGTTCCTGAGCTCGCAGCCCGACCTCAACTGGTGGAACCAGGACGTGCGCGACGCGATGGATGCGGTGATGCGGTTCTGGCTCGAGCGCGGCGTCGACGGCTTCCGCATCGACGTCGCGCACGGGATGATCCACGACCGCGAGCTGCGCGACGAGCCGCGAGTGAAGTTCGCGAGAGCGACACGGCGGCGGATGCAGTTCGATCGGCCCGAAGTGCTCGACGTGCACCGTCGCTTTCGCAAGACGCTCGACGACTACGGCGACCGCATGGCCGTGGCCGAGATCGGGTACCGCCCCGATCCGCGCTATGTCGCCGGCTACTCCGGGCACGACCTGCTGCACCTGTCGTTCAACTTCGCCTTCCTGCGGCAACCCTGGCGCGCTGAGACGTTCCGCCGCGTCGCCGAGAACGCCGAGCGCTATCTCCCGCCCGACGCCTGGCCGAACTACACGCTCTCGAACCACGACGTGCCGCGCGCGATCTCGCGCTACGGTGACGGCGAGGCGCGCGTCGCGGCGCTGATGCTGCTGACCATGCGCGGCACGCCGTTCATCTACTACGGCGAGGAGATCGGGATGCACGATCTCGAGATCCCGAGGCGGCGCCAGGTCGACGTCGCCGATCGCGACCGCGCGCGCACGCCGATGCAGTGGGACGGCACGCCAACGGTCGGCTTCACCACGGGCACGCCCTGGCTGCCGGTGGGGAAGGATCGCCGCACGGCGAACGTCGCGCGCGAGCGGACGCACACGCGCTCGATCCTGTCGCTGTACCGACAGATCCTCGCGCTCCGGCGTCGTTCGCCGGCGCTGCACGCCGGCGCGTATCGCACCGTGCGCGCTCCCGAAGGCGTCTGGGCCTACATGCGCGAGAGCGCCGACGAGCGCTGGCTGGTGGCGCTCAACTTCCGCTCGCGCGCGCGTCGCCTCGATCTCTCGCGCGTCTCGCGCGAAGGGGTGCTCGCGCTCTCGACGGGCCTCGATCGCGATCGCGGTGTCGTCGACTTGCGCGAGCTCAAGCTCGAGCCCGATGAGGGCGTGCTGGTGCGGATCCGCTAGCCGGACGCGCGAAACGTCAGCTTCGGCGCCTGTGGATCGCTGTTCTCGACGACGGCGTCGGCGCTGAGCTCCGGGTGCACGCTGTTCAGATACAGCCGTTGCCCGGGCTCGTAGCGGCGCTGATAGCGCGTCATGGCCTGCTCGACGGGAGCGCCTGACGCCTGAGCGCGCTGGCGCTCGCGCCGCGCGGCCTCGGCGGGATCGACGGCGACGAAGATCCGATAGTCGAAGCACTCCGCGAGCTCCGGGCGCTGCGCGAAGATGCCGTCGAACAGCAGGATGCCCTCGACGGCTGCCGCTTCGATGGGTGAGTCGATGGCGGTGTCCCGGTGCTCGTCGAACGTGGCGACGCGGTAGTGGCGGTCGCCGCCCGGTCCGAGTGGTCGGAGCAGCGCGTCGCGGACCGCGGAAAGGTCGTGCGAGTCGAGGTAGTAGCCCTCGGGCGAATCCGGCGCGCGTCGGTAGCGCTCCGCGCGCGGCCGCAGGAAGGAATCGACCGAGGCGCGGATGACCTGGCGCCCGAGGGCGGCGAGCCGAGGCGCCAGCTCGTCGGCGAGGATCGTTTTTCCCGCGCCGTCGACGCCGTCGATGGCGACGCGCACGGGATGATCGCGGCGCACGGCCGCGATCGACGTCGCCAGCCGCTCGAGCATCGCCTCTCGGGGCGTGGTCAGGATCGCGTCACGACGGGACCAGGTCCTCCTTGTCGCGCGCCAGCCGGACCTCTCCGTTCTCGATCTGCTGCACGTCGGTGGGCAAAAGCTCGACCTCCTTGGCCTGTCCGAAGAGTCGCGCCAGTGTCCCGCCGAGCTTCACCGTGAAGCGCTGGACGCGACCGGTCATCGGCGCGATCTCGACGTCCTCCACCACGCCGACCTCGTCGCCGTCGCGGTCGACGACGGGACTGCCTTTCTGCAGATGCGGCGGCAGCGGCTGCCCCACCGGGATCGCCCAGAGGTACGCCTCCGTCGGAACACCCCACGCGACGCCGCCGGCCGGCGGCATCCAGCCGACCGGGGCCGGCTGATAGTCCACCGGGCTGAACCGCTCGAGCCGCTCGAACTGGAAGTTGTCCAGCTGCAGCACCACGACGTTGCCGTTCTGCTCGGCCCGTTCGATATCGGCGCGCGGCAGGAGGACATCGTTGACCGCTACTCCGGTCACCTCGCGTTTCTCCGGATCGAAGATGATCTGCGTGATGTGACCCACGTCGGCGCGGTCCCGCGTGCGCACCTTGGCGTTCAGATCGATCCGCATCGTTTCGCCTCCCTCTCGCCGGCGAGGGGCCGCATAACCGGTACCAGCGCCGGCTCAGCCGCGGACGCGCGGTCGCGCGAAGCGGTCGACGATGTCCGCGAGGTGCGCCAACCGCGGCACCGCGCGCTCGCGCAGCGCGTCGTGCACCGCGGGCCACGATGCGACCGCGTCGGACCAGATGGCGCGGCCGGCGAGGAAGCCCGAGGCGCCGCCGCGGCAGGCGGCCTCGACCGCGTTGGCGAAATCGTCGAGTGCCACTCCTGCGGACAGGACGACCCACGGCACTTCGACCGTCTTGGTGATCCGCTCGCAGCGCCGCGCCGTCTCCTCCAGCGAGGCCTTGCCGAATCCGGGCACCTCGGCCTTGTAGACGTCCGGCCCGCAAGCGGCGAGCTCGCGCGCGGCTTCGAGCAGCAGATCGTCGTCGTCTCGGCGCACGACGCCTTCGACGATGGCCAGCAACTTCGCGGCGTGAGCGGCGCGCACGAACTCGCGGGTCATCGCCACGCGGCGCCCGCGCTGCGCGTCGCGCCGCCACACCACCAGCAGCTTCGCCGCGACCGCGTTCGTGCCGCGAAGCGGCGCGCGGTCGAACCGCGTGTCCGAGACCACGCCGGGCTGGCCGTACTCGAGCGCGTCGGCCGCGACGATGAGCGGACACTGCAGCCGCGCCATGGCCTGCATGCCGAAGTGCGTGTCCAGCAGCA
>VBHP01000018.1 GCA_005881435.1 Chloroflexota bacterium
CGCGCAGCTGTCCGTTCGCCGCGACGCCACCGCCGAGCAGCACGCTGCGGCCACCGAATTCGGCGACGGCCCGCGCGGTCTTCTCGGCCAGAACCTCGGCGACGGCCTTCTGAAAGGAGGCGGCGACGTCGGGCACGGAGTAGCCCGGCCTCTCGCGGGTGTAGCGGAGGACCGCGGTCTTGAGACCGGAGAAGGAGAAGTCGTATGAGTCGGCGAGCCACGCGCGCGGCAGCGGCACCGCGACCGGATCGCCGCTCTTGGCCGCGCGCTCGATCTCCGGTCCGCCGGGAAAACTCAGACCGATCAGACGCGCGACCTTGTCGAACGCTTCGCCGGCGGCGTCGTCGATGGTGCGGCCGAGGAGCTCGAACTCGCGATGGTGGTGCATCACCACCAGATCGCTGTGCGCGCCCGAGACCACGAGCACGACCGCCGGCAGCTCCGGCTCTGTCGGCGGCGGATCCGAGGTCGCGAGCCAGTTCGCGTACACGTGCGCCTCGAGGTGGTTTACCCCGATGAACGGCAGGCCCGCAGCGAGCGCGAGGCCGCGAGCGTAATTCGCGCCGACCAGCAGACAGCCGGCGAGGCCAGGCCCGACAGTCGCGGCCACGGCATCGACGTCTTTCAGCGCGAGCCCGGCGGTCTGGAGCGCGTCCTCCACGAGCGGATCGATGGCCCGAAGGTGCTCGCGCGCGGCGATCTCGGGAACGATGCCGCCGGTCTTCGCGTGCGTCGCAATCTGGGACGCCAGCACATTGGAGCGGATCGTTCGCCCGTCCTCGACGACCGCGACGCCGGTCTCATCGCAGGAGGTCTCGAACGCGAGGATCTTCATGGCCGAGAAGCCTCGCCGGCGTGGGCGCCGAGCGAGCGCGACCGCGTCAGGCGCTCGGGCGCGGCGAGCACGTTATTCAGAGGAGTCGAGTTCCTCGCTGATGGCGCGAAGACGCTCGCGGACCGAGGAGTCGCGCAAGCGATCGGTCCACATGATGAGCGCGTCCTCGTTGTTGTCTGAGTAGTAGTGGCGACGGATGCCGGCGCGGCGGAAGCCGAACTTCTCGTAGAGCTTCTGCGCGCCGAGGTTCGACACCCGCACCTCGAGGGTCAGCCATTCCGCGCCGACCTCCTCCGAGACCTCAAACAGGCGCTGCAGCATGCGATGGCCGACGCGCCGTCGGCGGAAACGGGGATGCACGGCGAAGGTGGTGATGTGCGCTTCGTCCACCATCAGCCACAGCCCAGCGTACCCCACCACGGTCCCCTCGAGCTCGGCCACGATGTAGTGCGCGTTTCGGTTCTGCGTGAGCTCGTGGCGGAACGCGTTCGGCGGCCATGGCACGGGGAAGGAAAGGTTCTCGACCTCCTGCACGGCGCCGACGTCGTGAAGGCTCATGTCGCGCACCTCGATCGGTGCGATCGCGACCATCGTCACTCGCCTCGCACGACGCCGAGCGCCTCGGCCGCGTCCGGAGGCGGCGCAAAGGGCTGCTCGAACGAGCCGCCCACCGACGGCTGCTTCACATAGATCGGCTCGAGCTCGTCGATCCGGGGGACGCGTCGCGTCTCGATCGCCATCCACCCGAGCTCCGCCAGATAGCCGGCGCGGCGCAGCCGCAGCGACGCCGGCGGGAACAGCGCCCGCGGCCCGAGCAGGTCGCGCAGCTCCTGCTCGGTGCCGGCGTCGAATTCGCCGACGAACAGCGTGTGTGTCCCGACGTGCCGGCAGATGTCCGCCAGCGCGCCGACCATGAACGGCGAACGGCGCGCCCACACGCGGTGCCGCTCCTGATAGAAGGCCGCGTACCAATCGCCGCGGCCGGCCGGAAGCAGCGGACACACGCGGAGCTTCGTCGGCGCGTGCGGAAATGCCAGCACGTCCAGCGTCGAGACTCCGGCGACGTCGGCGTTGGCCGCGCGCGCCAGACCGCGGGCGGCCGCGATCCCGACGCGGATCCCGGTGAACGAGCCCGGCCCGGTCGCGACCGCGATCCGATCGACCTGCGACAGCGAGCTGTCCCCCAGAGACAGCACCCGCTCGAGCATCGGGAAGAGCTCGTCGCCGCTCCGGCGGTGCGAGCGCCAGGTCAGCTCGGCCAGCACCTGCCTGCCATCGAAGAGCGCAACGGAAGCCCAGGATGTCGACGTGTCAAGCGCGATAAGCACCGGCGATCGCTCCCAGCAGGTATTCCGCGCGCGAGCCGTGCGCCTCGAGGCGGATCGCTCGCTTCGACTCAGCGACATGTTCGATGCGGACGTCCAGGCGCGCATCGGGCAGCGACGGGCCGGCGCGATCCGGCCATTCGATCGCGACCACGCCGCTGGCATCGAGGTACTCCTCCCAGCCCACGTTGCCCAGCTGGGTCGGATCGAGCCGGTAGAAATCGACGTGGTAGAGCGGCGTCGCGCCGTCGTACTCATTCACCAGCACGAAGGTCGGGCTCGACACCGGCCCGTGCAGGCGCATGCCGCGCGCCAATCCGCGTACGAGGACGGTCTTGCCCGCGCCGAGCTCGCCCCACAGCGCGAACACGTCTCCGGTCCGCGCCAGCGCGCCGAGGCGCTCGCCGAGGCGCTCGGTGTGGAGCGAGGAGTGGCTCATCAGGTCGATGACCTTAGGGGCCATCGCCCTCAAAGGAACTGCCATCACGTATCGATCTGATCGTACCGCCGCGCGCCACCGAATCAGCCGCGGAATGCGTCATAGCCCGCGTCTTTGGCGGCGCGAACGCCGGACGCGTCGCGAAGCAGGACCCGCGCGCTCGTGCCGGCGACGACCTCGCCGATGACCGTGAGCCGCAGGCCCGAAGCGCGCAGTGTTCCTTCGGCGCCGGCGACGACGAGCTCGTAATCCTCGCCGCCTTCGAGCGCGAGCTCGAGCGCAACCTCACGACCGAGCTTCGTCCGCACCGAGGGATCGAGCGGAATGTTCTCCGGCGACACCACGATGGACACGCCCGAAGCTTCGGCAATGAGGTCGAGCGAGCGCAGCAGACCGTCGGAGCAATCCAGCCCACACCGCACGCCCGCGCGGGCGAGCGCCTGGCCCTCTTCGAGACGCGGGAGCGGCCGATGCAACCGCGACAGGAGATCCGCGGGAGGCCGCTCGCCGCGCTCGAGCATCCGCAGCGCCGCGGCCGCGCCGCCGAACGAGCCCGTCACGGCGATGAGATCGCCGGCACGGGCGCCATCGCGTCGTAGGACCTCGTCCTTTCGCGCCTCGCCGAACGCCGACACCGAAAGGATCAGCGGCCCACCGGAGCGAACGGTGTCTCCGCCCGCGACCTGCGCGCCGTACGCGCCGGCGCAATCGTGCGCGCCGCGCAATATCGCGTCGGCCTCGTCGACCGAGACAGCCGGCGGCAGGGCTGCGGCGATCAGCACCAGCTCGGCCTGGCCACCCATGGCGGCGATGTCCGAGAGGTTGACCGCGACGCTCTTCCAGCCGAGATCCTCGCCGCTCGTCCAGGCGCGCCGGAAGTGCACGTCCTCCACCAGCATGTCTGTGGTGAAGATGCCGTAGCGCTCGCCGTCCAGCTCGTAGAGCGCGGCGTCGTCACCGATCCCGAGCCGCAGACGTCCTCGCGGGCGCGGCAGCGCGCGCTTCCAGCGCTCGATGAGCTCACGTTCGCTGAGCTTCACGCGCCCTGCGCTTCGCGCAAGCTCTTCATCCGCCGGACGACGTCGAGGAGCTGCTTCGCGGCGGCGGCCGGGTCCGGCGCGTCCCCGATCGCGCGCGCGACGGCCACGCCGTCGGCACCGGCTTGCAACACGCGCACGGCGTTGCCGGCGTCGATGCCACCGATGCCGTAGACCGGAACGACGGTCGCGGCGCGTACCTCCCGAACCAAGTCGAGGCCACGCACGGCCGCGTCCCGCTTCGTGCTCGTGGGAAAGACCGAACCGCAGCCGACATAGTCGGCTCCGGACTGGACCGCGTTCGTCGCACCTGTGGCGTCGTGCGCCGACGCGCCCAGGATGCGATCCGGCCCGATGACCCGACGCGCGACCGAGACCGGAAGGTCATCGGCGCCGACGTGGACACCGTCGGCGTCGACGGCGAGGGCCAGGTCGACGCGATCGTTGACGATGAGCAACGCGCCACGACGTCTCAGTTCGGTGGCGACCTGTGCCGCGAGGGCGTAGGCCGCTGCGTCGTCGAGGGCTTTCATCCGGAGTTGGACCAGGCGGATGCCGATCTCCGCCAGCCGCGCGCACATCTGTGACGGCTCGCGGACGCGTGCGGCGTCGCAGATGAAATAGACGAGCGCGTTTGCCACGACTTCGCGCCGTTCTCTCGCGTCCATCTCCGCCGATTCTCGCTTACGCCACGGGCGCGCGAGGACACATGTCCTATTGATGGGCGGAGGCGGGACGTCCGAGTATCTGAGCGAGTCGTGAAGCTCGATCGTGGCGACCTGGCGTACGCGGCCGGCCTACTGCTTGGCGGGCTCGTGCTCGTTGGGCTGGGCGTGCCCGCGCTCTGGGCCGACCTCGCCCCGCACGGCGACTTCGCGCAGCACTGGTTCGCGGCCCGGACCATGTCCCTGGGCGGAGATCCATACGACCCGACGTCATGGCCCCGCTTCGTCGCAACGGTCGGCGGCGCTCCGGCGACAAGCTCGTACTCCTCGCCACCGTACGTGCCCGCGGCACTCGCGCCGTTCGCGCTCCTCCGCCTCGACGATGCGGTCGCGGTCTGGACGGTGCTCGGCGTCGCGCTCGCGGCGCTGGCGGTGCGCTCGCTGCTGCGTACCGCCGAGGTGCCGCACCCGGTGCGCCTGGTCTTTGGCTTCACGCTGCTGGCGTCGCAGGCGTCCATCGCCGCGATCCTGCAGGGCGGTTTCGGATTCTTCCTCGCGGCGGCGCTGGCCTTCGCCCTGGCGTGGCAGGGCACGGTGCGACAGCTCCGTGCCGGCGCGGCGGCGCTGGTCCTCGCGGCGCAGCCTCAAGCGTTCCTCTTCGCCTGGTGGTCGATCATCGCGACCGCGTGGCGGTACCGCGAGGTCCGCGTGCTCGCGGTCTTCGCCCTCGCCGGCGAAGCGTTGCTGGCGAGCCTCGCGCTGGTGCCGACGTTCTGGCGGGAATGGGCCGGCGGCACATCGCCACTGGACGCGGTGACGTCGTCGCGCGCGGTGAACGTGCTGAACCTTTTCGATTTCGTCGGCGGCGATCGGGGTCCATACCTCGCCGGCGGGCTGGTCGTGCTGCTGACGCTCGTCGCCATCGTCGTCTCGCCGTTCGGCGGTCATCCGATCTGGGTTGCGCTGACGTTCGTGGCCGCGCCGTTCCTGATCCGCTCCGACCAGGTCGCGCTGATGGTGCCGCTGGCGATCGCGGTCGGCATGGCCGGACGCACCTCGCGACGCAGCGCCGTGGTGCTGGCAGCGATCGGCGCCATCGTGCTCACGCCGGTCGCGGCGATCCTGTTTGGTCTGGGCCTACCGAGCGGCGGCGATCCGTACGGCGCGATCGTCGCGCTCGCGGTGTTCGCCCTGGTGGCCTTCGTGCGCACGCCGCCGCAGCCGGCGTGACATCCTCGCGATGTGACGCTGCTCTTACTGGATGCGTCTAGCCTCGCTTACCGCGCCTATCACGCCATCCCGGAGCTGACCGCGCCGGATGGCAAGACCAAGACCAACGCGGTGCACGGGTTCCTGAACTTTCTGGCACGACTCATCACCGACCGTATGCCCTCGCGTCTGATGGTGGCCCTGGACGATGACTGGCGGCCGGCTTTCCGGGTCGACGTCCTTCCGACGTACAAGACGCACCGCGTCGCCGAGGCCGGCGAATCAAAGGACGAGGTCGAGCCGCAGATCGAGATCGTCTGCGAGGTCCTCGAGGCGATGGGCATCGCGATCGCCAGCGCCAAGGGGTATGAGGCCGAGGACGCCATCGCCGCCATCGTCACGCGCGAAAGCGGCAGAATGGAGATCGTCACCGGCGACCGCGACCTCTTCGCGCTGGTGCGCGACCCCGAGGTTCGGGTGCTCTACACGTTGCGCGGCGTCTCCGAGCTCGCCGTCGTCGACGAGGGTTACGTCGCCAAGACCTATGGGATCCCCGGCGACCGTTATCTCGACTACGCCATCCTGCGCGGCGATCCCTCGGACGGACTGCCCGGAGTGCGCGGCATCGGCGAGAAGAGCGCGGCGGAGCTGGTGCGACGCTACGGTTCGCTGGAGGGGATCCTCGCGGCGAAAGACCTTTCGCCGAGCATCCGCGCCAAGCTTGCCGTCTCCGGCGACTACCTCGACGCCGCGCGGCGCGTCGTGGCGCCGCAACGCGATTCGCCCGTCGAGGTCGGCGACGGCAACCTTCCCAGACGCGCGCGCCACCCCGACCAGCTCAAGGCGCTTGCCGATCGTTACCGCATCGGCTCGCCGATCGATCGCGTGCTAAAGGCCATCGGCACGCTCCCCGCTTAACTCGTCGTCCAGCACGATGTCGCGCCACTCCGCCGGCTCGCTGGCGTCAGGCGCCGCGAACACGTGCAGGCTGGCCGTGGCCGTGTCGATCGCGGCGCGCTCGCCCTCGAGCGCGGCGAGGCGGGCGAAGATGTCGGGATCGAATCCGGCCCGACCGAACGCGCGCGTCACCAGGATCGTCGGAGCGTCATCCCAGCTCGCCGATCCGAACGCGGACACATCGTCGCCGTAGATCGGGACGAGCGCGCGAAACGAGATCGAGGCGCAGACGACGCCCGCGACGCCCACAGCGTGCGCGCGCGTGAGTGCTTCGCCGCCGGCCCGGCCGGCACCGAACGCGATGCGCCCGCTGGCGGCGACGTCGAGCCCTGACGGCGATAGATCGTCGAACGGCTGCGCGACCGCGCGCGACAGCACGCCGGCGCGGCTCGGACCGAACGCGGCCAGGCCCGCGAGCGTCCAGGCCGACCCGGCGATGACGACGCGGTCGCGATCGGCGCGCTGCACCACGCCATCGATCGGCGCCTGCGCCGTCCACTCGCCGCGGATCGTGCCCAGATGCACGCCGCCGGCGGCATCGACGTGTACCAGCCGGCCGTCCTGCGCCGCGACGATGGCACGCGCGAACCGTTGCCCGGAGCGCGCCACGATCGCGCCCTCGCGGACCGTGTCGCCGACTCGGACGCGCAACAGCCCGCGGACTGTTTCCGGCGACGAGGCCAGCGCCTTGGCGGCGTCGACACGGCGCGTGGCGCGATAGTGCGTGCCGCGAGCGACGATGTCCCCGGCCCGCACCAGGGTGTCCATCGCCACCACCGAGGACGCGCCGAACGGCAGACGCAGTGACGCGACCCGCTCGCCGTGCGACCAGTTCAGGGCCACGCCGCGGCCCACCTCCGCAGCAGCGTCTGCCGCTCGCCGTCACGATCCGGGATCGCGAGCGGCCGGCCGCGCGCGTCGACGACAACGCCGATCGCCGGCGAACCGGCGACGACATCGTCGCGCTCGGTGTGCACGACGGCACGGCCCGCCGTTGGAATCACGCCGAGCGCACCCACCGTGTGCTGTAGCGCACGTTCGCCGCGCTCGTCGACGACGCGCAGCGGCCGCCCACGGTCCTGATTCGCCGGCACGATCACAAGCGCCGCATCGAAGTCGCCGACCTGCACGCGCGCGAGACCGTGCGGCTCGGCGGCGTCGAGGAACGCCGCGACGGCCTCCGCCGGCGTGAACTGCGCGAACGCGCCGCGGAGCAGAACGACGCGCGGTCGCTCGATCCCCGGCGTGCCGAGGTCGCGGCGCATCGCCGCGATCAGCTCGCGCAATGCCTCGCGCGCGAGCGCGAGCTCCAGTCCTCGCGGCGCAGAGACCACGAAGCGCGACAGGTTCGCGATCCGATCGCGCAGTAGCGTGACCTCGGGCACGGCGTCACCGACGAGCCAGCGCCGCACGGCTCGCGGACCGGCGCGGCGCACGAGCGCGTCGGCGGACCGCCCCACCCCCACACCGAGCTCCGCGCTGATGACACCGCCGCGAGACGCGAACGCCGCACGAACGCCGTCGTCGTCGACCTCACACGCCAGCACGTCGTCGGTGTCGGCATCCAGGGCCACGCGCTCGAGCCGCTCCAGCGCCTCCGCTTCCTGGCCGCGCAGCGCGCGAAGGCGCCGCACCAGACCCACGCCGTCGTCCTCACGCGGCGACGCGGTCCGCTCCCACGGCAGGCCCGCGAGAGCTTCATGCACTGCCGCGAGCATCTCGCGAGAGCCGGCCGCCACGACGCGTGGCGCATCGTCGGCACCGAGCGACGCGACGCGTGCGGCCTCGACCACGCCGGCCAGCGCGCCGGCGTCGTGTCCCTCACGACCGACGACGAGCACGACCCGCGGATCGCTGGAGCGGAACGCCGCGGCGCGCTCGGCAAGGCCCGCGCCGTCACGCGCATCCACGGCGAGGACGACTGAAGCTCCGGCGCGGAGCGCCAGCGAACGGCACCACCGCAGCGACTCCTCGTCGCCGGCGACGGTCGCGAGCGGCAGCACTTACCGCGCGGCGCGAACGAACGCGTCGAAGACGCGCGTGGCCGGCGCGTCGACCTCGTGCGCCCGTTCCGGATGCCACTGCACCGCGACGACCCACGCGCCATCCGGCGCCTCGAGGGCTTCGACGACGCCGTCGACGACGACGGTCGCGCGCAAACCCGGTGCGAGCAGGTCCGGTGTCACCGCTTGGTGATGCCACGAGTTCACCCGCAGTGGCCGCGAGCCGATGGCTTCGGCGAGCTTCGAGCCGGGCGCGGCGCAGACCTCATGGCGGATGTTCGGGTCGCCATCTTGCGAGCGGTGTCCATTGAGATGCTGCAGCAGCGATCCGCCGCGCGCGACGTTGAGGACCTGGAAGCCACGGCAGATCCCCAGGACCGGAATGCCGCGCTCGAGCGCGCGCCGCGTCACGGCGAGCTCGAGCTCGTCGCGAACCTCATCGATCTCGTCCGCGCCCGCGACCTCCTGGCCGTAGTGGCGGGGATGGATGTCGCCACCACCGGACAGCAGCAGCGCGTCGCAGTCGTCGGGCGGCGTCTCGCCGGGAAAGACCGGCACGACCTCAGCGCCGGCGCGCTCGAGCGCGCTGAGATAGTGCGCGCGGCGCTGGACCTGGCGCGTGGACGGAGCGGCAAGCGTGAGCAGCACCCGGGTCATGGCTTGATTTTGACGGACGCGCGGTCGATCAGCTCGACCAGCACTCCATTCGCGGCCCGCGGGTGCAGGAATGCGACATCGCCCTCGGCGCCGCGTCGCGGCGCCCGATCCAAGAGCTCGACCCCGTCGGCGGCAAGCCGGTCAAGCGTGCCGCGGAGGTCGTCGACCGCGAAGCAGAGGTGGTGCATCGTCGAGCGTCCGCGCTCCGCGAGGAATCGCGCCACCCCGCTGCTGTCGTCGGTCGGCTGCACCAGCTCCACCAGCGCGCCCCCGAGTGGCAGGAACGCGATCTTCACGCGCTGCTCCGGCACGTCCTGCACCGCGCGTGCGTCGAGGCCGAGCGCGTCCCGGTAAAACGCGAGTTCTGCGCCGATGTCCTTCACGACTATGGCAATGTGATGCAACTCGCGAAGCTTCACAGCGCGGACGCGGCGCGGGCGTGTACGCGCCGGGGGCCCCTCTCGGGCGGGCGGCCCTTTTGGGCGGGGGCGCGAGCCGCCACGCGTGGCGGACGCAAGTGTGTCTGGCGCCATCGGGCGCGCCAGCCAGCGCGGACGAATGAGCGCTCTTGGGGACTGGAGGCGGCGGACGCCCTGGCCCAAAAGGGCCGCCCCGCCCGAAAGATGGGTACCGGCGCGGCCGCCCGCGCCGCGACACAGCCGGTCAACGGGCGCGCCCGGGCTCATACGTGCCGAAGACGCCGCGAAGGTCGGCGCAGATCTCGCCCAGCGTCACGCTCGCCTCGACGCACGCCAGGATCCGAGCGGTGAGGTTGTCGGTGCCGCGCGCTGCGTCGATGAGGTCGGCGCGGGTGGTGGCGGCGCGTTCGGCGTCGCGGCGCGCGCGGAGGGCGCGGAGCCGGCTGCGCTGCCGCTCGGCCACGCGCTCGTCCAGCTTGAGCATCGGTGGCGCGACGGCGTCGTCGGCGCGGTAGGTATTGACGCCGACGACGGCGCGCTCGCCGGATTCGATCTCGCGCTGGTAGCGATAGGCCGAGTCCTCGATCTCGCGCTGGGGATAACCGCGCTCGATCGCGACGAGCGCGCCACCCATGTCGTCGATCTTGGCCAGGTACTCCCAGACGCGCCGCTCGATATCGAGGGTCATCTGCTCAACGGCGTATGAGCCGCCGAGCGGGTCCGCGGTGGCGGCGACGTTCGATTCATAGGCGATGATCTGCTGCGTCCGCAGC
>VBHP01000092.1 GCA_005881435.1 Chloroflexota bacterium
TCAAGTACGACAACCCCGTCGACGATGTCGTCCGCGCGATCGCAAAGCTGAAGGCGTCCCCGCGCGGCAGGGCCATCGAGCTCGACGAGCGGCGCGCCATCGATCTCGCCGACCGACTCGCCGCGCGCTATCGCGACGAGGTTATGGCGATCGCGCCCCTGGTGCGCGCCGTCGCGGACCACGTGCCGCGCCGTCGGATGCGAAAACTGCACATCGGCTTATTCGGCTATGCGCGGCAAGCCAACGGTATGTCGCTGCCGCGCACGATCCCGTTCGTGGCGAGCCTGTACGGGGTTGGGCTGCCGCCTGAAGTCCTCGGCCTGTCCTCGCTAAGCGCAGACGACCTGTCGTGGCTGAGGACCAGCGTGCCGTGCTTCGACGCTGATCTTCGCGACGCGGTCGCCTATCTGGATCCCGCTAGATCCCGGTATCGCCGCGGCCATTCCCGAGGTCGCGTCGAGCGTTCGGGCCGCGCTGGCGCTGGATCTCGCGGTGCCGCACGCGGCGCATCTCGAGCTCGCCCGCGAGACTCGCAGACGCCTCGACTCCGGCGATGTCCGCCAGCTCGGCGAGCTCATCACCCGTCAAGGAGCGCTGCGTCATTTCCTTGGTTGACGCGGCGGACTTGGCTCAAACTCCGTCGCCAGCGCGCTTGACTCGAGTTTGGACGGTTTGGTGCGTCGTCGCCGTATACCCAGGGAGCTTCATCAGGCTCTGATCGATGGCGTCGAGCAGCCAGGAGACCTGCGGCAGGAAGAATTCTTCGAGCTCGGCCGGAAGGGCGATCGTGTTCGGAGCGCCGACGATCGCCACCGGTGCTTCGAGCACATCAAAGGCAAGGCCATGGATGTTCGAGGCGAGCGTGTGCAAGAAGCTCCCGCGCTCCGAGGCGTCGGAGGCGAGCAGGATGCGTTTGGTCTTTCGCACGGACTCGACGACGGCCGCGTAGTCGAATGGGACCAACGAACGTGCATCGATGACCTCGGCCTCGATGCCGAAGCGTCGCGCGAGCTCGTCCGCCGCGTCCAGCGCGCGGTACAGCGTCGCGCCAACAGTCAGGATCGTGAGGTCCTTACCGCCGCGTTTTACGTCGGGCGCACCGATCGGGACGCGATATGACTCTCGCGGAACGCCACCCTCATGGAACAGCTCGACGGTGTCGTAGAGACGCTGGCTCTCGAAGAAGATCACGGGGTCGTCGCCGGCGAGCGCGGACGCGAGCAGACCCTTGGCGTCGTACGGCGTCACCGGGTACACGACCTTCAGGCCGGGGATGTGCGCGAGCAAGGCGGTCCACTCCTGCGAGTGCTGCGCGCCGTAGCGCGCGCCGACCGAGACGCGGACCACGACCGGCAGGCGGAGGAGGCCGCCGGACATCGCGTGCCACTTCGCCAGCTGGTTGAACAGCTCGTCGCCGGCGCGGCCGATGAAGTCCGCGTACATCAGCTCGACCAGGGCTCTGCCGCCTTCCATGGCGTAGCCGGCCGCGGTGCCGACGATGGCGGCCTCCGAGATCGGCGCGTTGAACAGACGGTGGTACGGCAGCAGCTCCGTGAGTCCGCGATACACGCCGAAGGCGCCGCCCCAGTCGCGGTTCTCTTGGCCGTAGGCGACGAGCGTCGGATCGCCGGCGAAGGCGTCGGCGACGGCCTCGAACAACGCGCCGCGCAGCGTCAGCGCCTTCAACGACGGCAGCACGCGGCCATCGGCATCGCGGCCGAAGCGCGAACGCGTCTCGTGCTCGCGAAGGCGCGAGGACTGCGCGAGCGGCAGCGAAAGGTCGGCCGATGCCGCGGCGGCATTCGGCGATCCGATCGGCGTGTTCGCGAACATGACCTGTCGCACCGCGTCCGGATGCGCGCGTAAGTCCAGGCGCGGCGAGACCTCGAGATCGGCGGCGAGCCGGAATGCCTCCTCGACGCGCGCCTGCGCCCACGCCGCTTGATCGCGACGCGCCGCCGCGTCGATGACGCCGGCGGCTTCGAGCCGATCCCCGTACTCGACGATCGGATCGACGGCGCGCCAGGCCGCGACCTCCTCGCGGGAGCGATACGAGCCGGCGTCGCTCGGTGAGTGACCGCTCTGCCGGTAGCAGACGACGTCGAAAAGCACGGGGCCATCACCGGCAGCGAGGATCTCTCGCGCCCGCCGCATCGCGTCGACGACCGCCAGCGGGTTGTTGCCGTCGACGGTCTCGGCATGCATGTTCTGCTCGTTCAAACCGGCGCCGATCCGCGACAGGCGCTCGTAGCCCATGGTCTCGCCCGCGGTCTGTCCGCCCATGGCGTAGAAGTTGTCGACGAAGAAGAACACCACTGGCAGGCCGCCGCGGTATTCCTCGGACCAGAGGGTGCGGAACTGGGCCATGGTCGCGAAGTTCATCGCCTCCCAGACCGGACCGCTCCCGACGGATCCATCGCCGAGGTTCGCGACGACGATCCCTCCGGCACGTCGGACGCGCTTGAACAGCGCCGCTCCGACGGCGAGATCGGCCGAGCCGCCGACGATGGCGTTGTTGGGGTAGATGCCGAACGGCGCAAAGAAGGCGTGCATGCTCCCGCCGAGACCGCGGTTGAAGCCGTGCGCGCGCGCGAAGATCTCCGCGAGCAGTCCGTACACGAGGAACTGGACCGCGCGCGCCCGATCGTCTGCGGCCTCGAGGTGCCGCTCGAGCACGCGTAGCGGCGCGCCTTCGAGATGCGACTCGAGCGTGCCGCGCAGCCAGACGGGATCCGCGGCAGCGATGGCCGACAGTCCCTTCGCCAGGATCTCGCCGTGACTGCGATGGCTGCCGAAGATGTGGTCCTCGATATCGAGAAGGAACGAGCCACCGACCGCGGCGGCCTCCTGACCGATCGCGAGATGAGCCGGTCCGCGATGGTCGTAGGTCACGCCGCGATATGCGCCGTCGCGTTTGAGCAGATCGAGCATCGTCTCGAACTCGCGCACCAGGAGCATGTCGCGGAGCACCCGGCGGAGGCGATCGTCACCGAGACGGCGGCGCTCGTCCTCGATCGTCGCCGCGTACGCGTTGAGCGGAATCGGCGCGGTCCGAAGCTCGCCGCGCGCCCGCATCGCGCGCGGATCGACAACGAGAGCCTTCGTCACGGCCGCGCCCGAGTCGCCGAACTGGCTTCGAGGCGCGATCGCACCGCATGGCGCGTCGGCGGCTCGGCCCCGGCGCGCTCGCAGGTCAGCGCCGCGGCCGTCGATGCGAAGCGCAACACCTCGCGCCAGTCGTCGTCGTCGAGCTCCTCGAGCGCGCGCCGGCTCAGCCCGCCGCGATCGGCCGCCCCGACCAGCAGACCGGCGGTGAACGCATCGCCGGCGCCAACGGTGTCGACAACACGACTGGGGATCGCCGGCGACGTGATGCTCGAGTCACGCGTATACAGCTGGCTACCGTTCGCGCCATCAGTGACCACCACCGCGACGGGCCCGGTCGCGGCACGGACGAGCGCAGCCGGGTCAAAGGACTCGAGCGCGGCGCGATCGCGTGCACTCACCTTCATGACATCGCATGAACCGAGCAGCTCGCGCATCCGGTCGCGATAGAGCGCCGCGTCGCGGATCAGGCTCGGCCGGACGTTCGGGTCGAATGTAACGGTGACCCTGCCGCGGAGCGCTCGCACCAGCTCGACGATGCTCGTGCCCGTCGGCTCGTACAGCAGGCTGATCGAGCCTATGTGCAGCGCCTCCGCATCGACGAAATCGACGGGATCAAGATCGCCAGGGCGAATGAGCGTGTCCGCCGTCCCCTCCGCGCGGAAGCTGAAGGCCGGTTCACCCTGCTCGATCGCGACAAACGCGAGCGTCGTCGCCTCCGCGCCGGTGTGGACGCGGGTGGTGTCGACGCCGTTCGACCGCAGATGATCGAGAAGCACGCGGCCGAAGAAATCTGTGGAGACGCGGCCAGCGAACGCGCTGGCGTGCCCGAGGCGCGCGACGGCGACCGCGACATTGAACGGCGAGCCACCCGGATGCATCTCGAAGCCGGTCGTGCGTCCGCCGGACACGATCGGCGTGAAATCGATCAAGCTCTCGCCCAGGCTCACGATCCCCATTTCCTCGTCCCCAGCCGAGGATAACGAGCCACCGTCGTCGCGGTGTGGCCCAACGCTCTGGCCGACTCAGCCGCGGGCGAACGCGGGCAGTCGGCGGTCGCCGAAGATCCGGATCCGTCCCACGAAGACGTACGCGGCGACGTACAGAGCCGCGGCCACGACGATGAGCGCCGCGTAGCCGAACTCCAGCGCCACGTACTCCAGCGCTCCACCGACGACCGCTCCGAGCAGGTTCGAGGCGAACGCGAGATCGGCGTCGGCGGCATCGCGGAACGCGTGCGTGAAGACCAGGTTGGCGAAGAACACCGGCGAGAACGCGAGCGCGGTCGCGAGCACATAGCGCAGGCTCGCGGGTTCGATGAGCAGCGTGGTCGGCGGCATCGCGACGTTCGCCGCCAGCGCGACCGCGAGTCCGACGTAGAACGGGAGCGCGCTGCGCGGCCGCAGCAAGGCGTTCACCCCGATGGCCGCGAGCACCGATAACAGGATGCCGGCGATGACCAGCGCGTTGACGTACCACGTCGTGCCGAAGAGCAGGCCGAAGACGGTGATGCTGCGGGTCTCGAGCAGCAGGAACGCGGCTCCCAATGCGAAGAAATGCGGCGAGAGCCGGCGCGCCGAGAGGCGGCTGACACGCAGCGCTCCGCCGACGGCGAGGAGCGACGCCAGCAGCAGCGCCCCGAGCGCGAGCAGGTAGTGGGCCGGGATCTGCGGCGAACGGATGTACAGGAACGGCCAATCATCGCGAGCGGGCGCACCAGCATCGGCGAGATCGATGCCATCGGTCGCATCGCCCAGGCCAGCGAAGGTCTGCGCGCCGGCGATGCCGGGTCCGATCGCAAGCGCGGCTGCTCCCGCCGTCTGATTGGTGTAGAGACGCACCACCGGCGCGTCACCGAATTGGTCCCGCAGCATCGTCGCGATCTTTCCCAGCAGCCACGGCTCGCGGTAGTAGTTGTAGAGGACGAAGACGCCGTCGCTGGTCAGGTGCGAACGCACCTGCGCGAACGCCTCTTCGGTGAAGAGGTAGGACTCCAGGCGCAGGTTTGCCGTGCCCGACACCAGCGTCAGCGAATCGGGCAGGCCGAAGACGATCAGGTCGTAGCGCTGATCGGTGTTCGAGAGGTAATTGCGGGCGTCGTTGATCGTGACATGGACGCGCGAGTCGTCATAGGGACGCTGCGGATGCAGCGCGCGGCCGATGTCCACGATCGCCGGATCGATCTCCACCGCTTCGATCGAGGCCACGTTGTGCTCGATGGCCGCGGCGACATCGGTCCCAGATCCGGCGCCGACGATGAGGGCGCGCTGGAACCGTCGGTCCGGCAGCCAGCGGTAGACCTGCGAATAGAAGTGCTCGCCCTCGGCTTCGGCCGGGACGTAGAGGCGCTGATGGGGAATACCGTCGACCGAGAGCATGTACGTGCCGTTCGGCTGCGGCGTCAGATCGATGCGGTAGTAGGGTGACCACCGCTCGCCCTCGCCCTGCCTGGCGCTGAACACGACCAGGAGCACGAGGCAGAACAGCAGGCTCAGCCGGCGACGCTCGCCGAGCGCGGCGAGCGTCGCGATCGTCAGCACGCCCGCGAGCGCGAACCACACCGGCGGCGCCGTCTGCAGCAGCGAGCACACAGAAAAGAGCCCGATGCCGAAGATCGCCCCGGCCACGTCGGTCGCGTAGGCCTTCAAGGGTGGCAGCGAACGGAGCTGCTGCCCGAGCGGCAGCGCCAGGACGGCCAGCGTCGCGGCGACGAGCAGGGTCACCAGCGGCAAGACGAACAGGTAGTTCGACTCGCCGGCCTGCTCGGTCAGGCCGAAGAACAGCTCATCACTCGGGCGCACCACGACGTCGAATCGGGTCAGCGACACCAGCCCGACAGTCAGTAGCGCCACCGGCCCGAACATCGCTGCGCGCTGCGTCGGAAATCGCCGGCCCAGCAAGATACCGATGCCGATGCCGAGGAAGCTCCCGATCAGCAGGACGTTGGTGAAGAAGCCGAAGTAGATGATCGAGGCTGGGACCCAGCGGAGCAGGAGCAGCTCGACGAACAGGATCAGCGCGCTGGTCAGGAACAGCTGCGCGATCGGGCCACCCAGCCGCCTGCGGACCTCGCCGCTCAGGGTCGCCTGCAAGGCAGTCTGCATGGGTCTCCGACGATGCAGCCTGCCCGCCCGGGGCGCAAACCTGCCAGGCGACCGCGTGCGCAACGTCGACTTGTGCCAGACCAGCTAAGCGAGCGTGACCTCGATCGGATGGCGACGTGCGTATTCGCGCCGTCGGCGCGTCGACCAAGTAGGAACGGACACGTACCCGAACCGCAACGCTCCCTGAGCCGAGCCGCAACTGTCTGCCGAACCTCGCGTGCGTAACCTCGCAGGCATGACACCACCCACGATCAACACCGGCGACACGTCCTGGCTGCTCATGTCGACCGCGCTGGTCATGCTGATGACTCCCGGGCTCGGCTTCTTCTACGGCGGGCTCGTGGGCAGGAAGAACGTCCTGTCGACGATCCTGCACTCGTTCCTGGTCCTCTGCCTCATCAGCGTGCAGTGGGTGCTGTGGGGCTACACGCTCGCGTTCGGTCCCGACGTCGGTGGTGTCATCGGCAACCTGGACTGGCTTGGGCTGCGCGGTGTCACGACCCAGCCGAATCCGGACTACGGCGCAACGGTCCCGCACCAGGCCTTCATGGCCTTCCAGATGATGTTCGCGGTCATCACGCCCGCACTGATCACCGGCGCGTTCGCCGAGCGCGTGCGCTTCAAAGCCTTCGTGCTGTTCACGCTGCTGTGGGCCACCTTCGTGTACGACCCGATCGCGCACTGGGTCTGGGGCACGGGCGGCTGGCTGCGCACTCTCGGTGCGCTGGACTTCGCCGGCGGCACCGTAGTGCACGTCTCGAGCGGCGTGTCAGCGCTCGTCGCGGCGCTGCTCATCGGTCGTCGGCGTACGCACTCGGAGCCGCACGACGCGACCATGACCGTCCTCGGCGCGGCGCTGCTGTGGTTCGGCTGGTTCGGCTTCAACGCCGGTAGCGCCATCGCCGCGGGCGAGCTCTCCACCAGTGCGTTCGTCGTCACGAACACGGCCGCGGCCATGGCCGCGCTGACCTTTATGACCGTGTCCTGGATCCACCGCGGCCAGCCGTCGGCGCTCGGCGCGACGATCGGCGCCGTGGCGGGCCTCGTCGCCATCACCCCCGCCTCCGGATTCGTCGACGTGCCGGCCTCGATCATCATCGGCCTGGGCGTTGGGATCTTCGTCTACCTCGCGATGCAGCTCCGCCCGCGTCTCAAGATCGACGACGCCCTCGACGTGTGGGCCTGTCACGGCATCGGCGGCACTTGGGGCGCGATCGCGACCGGTCTGTTTGCCACCACCGCGATCAACGCTGCCGGCCAGAACGGCCTGTTCAACGGCAATCCCGGCCAGCTCGCGATCCAGCTCGTCGCGGTCGCCGCGACGTGGGTCTACGCCATCGTCGTGACCGCGGTCATCGTCAAGGTCATCGATCTCACGGTCGGGCTGCGCGTGCGCGAGCACGAGGAAGCGCTCGGGCTCGACGCCTCGCAGCACGGCGAAGTCGCGTACCAGCACTAGAGAAGGAGGACAGCAGATGGAGTTCCTGGCATTCGCCTCGTTCCTCGCGCTGGTCATCGCCTGGATCGCGCTGCCGGTTCGCACCCCCGCCGGCGAGATCGAAGAGCAGAAAGCCGCATAGACAGCAAAGCTCAGATCGACGGAGTCAAGACTCGCGAGGTCAGGGCGTGCGCACAATGGCTGCGACACGCCAGCCAGTATTGACTCGCTCCAGCAACAACCGTCCTCCCGTGATGGGCCATGTGAATCGCGTTCGTGCCGGAAGCGATCCACGGAACTCCGGCGGTAATGCTTCCCAATACCGCTCCTCGGTGAGCTCGATGTCCAGCGCGCCCGGCGGTGCGTCCAGCGGTTCGAGATCATCCGACGTGCCCGCCCAGCCATCCACAACGGAGGCGCTCGTCGCGTAGCGCGTGGCGCCGGCAACGTCACCGCGCTGCATCGCATCGAGGAAATGATCAACGGTGTCAACGAGGCTCGGATAGTCCCGTCTGGCGATGACGGTTCCGTCCTTCCACAGCGCTTGGCCGAGAACGAGATAACCGAACTCATCGAATGCCGGAAAGTGCAGAGAATGCGAGGCCGATGCGCTGCGTGACGGTGTGTCGGCGTAGCTTGCAAGCAGCAGCGTCGGCGAGAGAATGCGTCCCTCACCGATCAGGTCTTCGGAGCGCCAGACCAGCGTGGCCGTATCTCCGAGGCGGTACCTGGCGAAGTGAAATGACCTCGGACTGGGATTGACCTCGCACCCGAATCCATTCCAGCGGCAGATTGATTCAGGGCGTACGACGGCGAGGAGCTCGATGCTGTACGGGCCGGCAGGCGCAACCGCGACGTCGCCCCAAGAAAACTGCACTCGAGCATGGTCGGGATCGGGGCGCGTGAATGTGTACAGGCGCCAGCCAGAACCCGTCGGATACGTGACGATTCCTGGCCCATAGAGCGCCTGGCTCGTGACGCTGACGACCGAAGATCCAGCGGTCACGGGAGTGGTGCGAAGACAGGGATCGACGGATCGCGCGACCGCATCGATCTCAGCGAGTCCCTTACCCGCGAGCTCACGCCGCAACTGATCCGCAATCTGGTTCCACCTCGCGGCGTCGCGGCGGAGGACGACATCCGGATCGTCACCGACCCACCACAGCATCGGCTCACACGCGATGGCCGGCGAGGCATCCGATGCGGTCACGCTCGCACCGTGGCCATGACGGCCGGCGGCCACCGTAGATGCTTCCCGGACGTCGACCAGTCCGTCGCCATTGCCGTCCGCGGCAGCTGTCTTGTACGCGGCGAGCGCTCGGGAGGTGAAACTCTCGTCCTCGGGGCCGATACCGATCGGCGTCGCAAGATCATTCCCCGCTGCGCTCACGACGACGGTGTTGGCCCGCTGAATCAAATACGGAATGGCACCAGCCGACTGCGACACATCCAGGATCACGGTGAGCTTGACGCGCGGATCGATCTCGTCGAGCCAGACCGCGAGTTCCCGATAGCCGATCAACGTGCCCGAGCCATAGAGCGTCATTCCTTCGGCGCCGCCGTCCGCGCTGAAATACAAGACGACGTCGCTGCCGGGGAGCGTCTCGGTCGCGATGCGATGGATCTCCGCCGCTAGATCGATGCGACTGGCGCCGCGACGCGTTTCGAACCCCTCGCGCGCGAGCATGGCGCCAAACGCGTCCGCGTCTTCGCCGAACTTCTTCGTGATGGCGTTGTGGCGGGCGCTCTGTGAATCGATCCAAGCCGGGCGGGCCTCACCGCCGTCGATCAGCAAGGCGAGCCGCTTGACCGCGGGATCATCCGGACCCGTCCGTGCGACAGGCTCGACTGGCGCCGGAGCCTCGCGCGCATCTCGTAGCACGGTGAGGACGCGGCCGTCGACGATGATTTCTTGGTCGAATTCCCAATGGAGCCCGTTCACGCTTGGCAGCGACTCTTCCTCGCGAGTGGTGATGTCACCTCGCTCGTCGACGAACACGTACCGAACGGTGTGCGCGAAGCGCAGGCCCGGTGTCTCGTCGACGAAGAAGAGATACGTGTTCGCGCGCGTCGTGAACTCGAAAGCGGTTCCGGCGTCGGGTTTGATCGAGAGCGGGTGGAAAGGCCAGAACTCTTGGCGCACAGCGAAAAGCTGCGCGGCGGCCGACGGCGACGTATGGGAGATCATCAAGCTCGCCGCCTGACGCAGCTCGATGCCTGGCCCGCGGTCGTAGTTTTCGAGTGCGTAGAGCTGTCCCGGGACGAGCGCGAGCGCGACCGTGATGGCAACGACCGCGCGTGTACGCGAACGGAAGACCGGGCGATACAGTCGCGGCCAGCGAAGGAACACAACGAACCCGACGAGTCCCGGCAGAATTGTCGCGGGTTGGATCCATTGGCCGAAGGCAATGTCCACTCGACCGAAGTAAGCCACGACGTTGCTCGCGAGGAAGAACACGGCGCCAGCGAGTAGCGCGACAAGGAGTTGGCGTGCGCCACTCGCGGTGGTGGCGACGTAGCCTCGGCGGTGCGTCTCGGCAATGACCCGCTCCCCTCTCTTTGTGGTCTCGCGGTACAGACGTGGCCAGAGCCAGACGAAGAAGCCCCAGAACGCTGTCGGCACCGGCGCGATCGACATCGTTCTCGCGATCCAGGCATCGAGGTGAAGGAAGTCGGCGAGAGCCGCGCTTAGGAGCATGAAGGCGACGGAGCCAACGAACGCTGCAACGGACGCCAGAACGAGGCTGATCAGCGCACGACAGGCGGCGCCGAAACGTCGCAGCATGCGATGGCGGCCTATGGCTGTTTGAGTGCCGACAGCCGTTGGATCGGACCATCGTGGCCACATGACGACCCACCAGAAGACGGCCGGAGCCGCGATGAGGATCAAAGCGGTGAAAGTCCGGGGCGGCGTTGCCTCCAGTTGCGCGGAGGAGATGACAACGCCGCTGATCAGAAAAAGTAGTCCGAGCCCTGCGAGAACCGCGGCGAGGCGTCCGACGCCGGACGCGACGGCCGACTGGGACAAGATCCGACCTGCATTCCCAGATCGTCCTTGTGATGCCACCCAGAGCAGAAGGCCCCAGAGCGCCATCGGGAGGGTAACGAACGCGACGGCCGACAGCCATCGATTCAGCGGGTCCGCAAACGAGTCTGCGCGTAGGATCGCCGCGCTCGCCTGAACCAATAATGCGACCGCGATGAGTGTCGCTAGCACGCGCCCGAGACGATCGGCGCCGGACCGAAGAGCGCCGTGGATCGGCGTGCCGAACGATTCGCTCGCGACCAGAGCACTGCCGCAGGCGCTACAAAATCGCGCCGCCGACTCGTGTGCGGCGCCGCATTTGGGGCAAATCAGCGGAAGCGTTTTCAAGTTCTATTTCGGCCGGCGGCAGAGCCGTGTGGCCCGTCAGACCCTAGGTGGATGCGGCCGTGACCAGACCACCTTGCGGAGGGGAAAAGAGTCGAAGCCGTCGACACCCGCGAGCGCTCCACCGGCTCGACACGTAGCTGAGACGCTGGGCAGAGACGGACCTAGGTTCGGAGGGCATCCCGCAGGAAATCGAGCGTGTACACCCACGCTTCGCATGCCTGTTCGTGTCCGGGCGACCCCTCGTCGTCCAAGAACGCGCGCAGAAAACCGTGGCCGAGGCCCGAGTAGATGTGGAACTTGTGCGTGATCTGCGCCTTCGAGAACGCCTCTCGGAGCGCCTCGACGTTGTCCATCCCGACGCCCGTATCCTGATCGCCCCAGAAGCCGAGCACGCGTCCCTGTATCTGCGGCGCGATCTCGAGTGGCGCCGGCGCCGCCCTCGGCGAGTCCGATTCGCGGGCCGGGAACCCGTAGTAGCAGACCGTCGCGTCGATCGCGCCGGTGGCGGCAAGGTCGAGCGCGAGGGTCCCACCCATGCAGAAACCGATGCTGCCGACACCGCCGCTGACATCATCTCGTTTGCGCAGCCATGCCGCGGCGGATTCCAGGTCACGCAGCGTGCGCGCCTGATCCAGACGACCGCGCCGCGCGAAGGCGGCTTCTCGATCAGCGACCGGACCCTCGCGGAAGAAATACTCCGGATCTAGAGCGATGTAACCGGCCTGCCCCAGGCGCCGGGCCAGATTCTCGTAGAACGGCGAGCGGCCCATGACGTCGTTCACGATGAGCACCGCCGGAGCCGGCGTGCGGTCGGGCATCGCCAGCAATGCCGGCATCCGCTCCATCGTCTGCAGCTTCAGGTCGACGTCTTCGGTGCGGACCGGCGGCGGTATGGTGCCGAGGGGCACTTCCGGATGACACATCGCACGTCACGGTACCGGAGTGGCTAGCTGAGCCGGTACCCCACCCCACGAACGTTTTCCGGTACCGGCGCGTCCGCCTCGCCGAGCTTGGAACGCAGCCGCGCCAGATGCGGCTTCAACCATTCGGGATCGGGATCGCGCTCGTCGGGCCATCCGGCGCGCAGAAGCTGCTCGCGCGCAACGACCTCGCCGCCGCGACGGACGAGGATCTCGAGCAGCCGGAACTCGATCGGCGTCAGCTCCAAAAGCTTGTCCTTGACGGCGGCCGTGTGCCGTGCCGGATCGACGGCGATGCTTCCGAGCGACACCGGCGCCTTTGGTGCGGTATTGCCCGACGCGCGCCGCAACACGGCGCGAACACGCGCGACCAGCTCCTTCCTGCCGAACGGCTTGGTGAGGTAGTCGTCCGCACCGAGCTCGAGGAGGCGCGCTTTCTCCTCTTCCTCCTTGCGTCCGGTGAGCATGATGATCGGCAACGCGCTCGTCTCGCGGATCCGGCGGCAGACTTCGTCGCCGCTGATTCGCGGAAGCTGCATGTCCAGCACCACCAGGTCCGGGGCATCGTCGCGCACTTTGCGGAGGGCCGCTTCGCCGTCGTACGCGGTCACGACCTCGTAGCTCTCGCTGCCCAGGAGCATCGCCACCATGCCGACCATAGCCGGATCGTCGTCGACGACGAGGACTCGCGTCACGACACGAACGGCGTGGGCTTCGTGACCATCAAGAAGACGATGACGACCACGATGAGCGCGGTCAGGATCCCCAGCGTCCGGCCGCGCGACGACGCGGCCTGGAACGCCGCGGATTTCGCGCCGGCCGACGCGAGCGCGGCGCGCTGCCGCGCCAGGACCGGCCGGTACAGCACCACGCCGACGATCACCGCCAGGATGTACAGGAGCAGCGCCGCGGCAAGCCAGAACGTCCGCAGGTCAAGACCGCCGATGAAAACCAGCGTCAGACCGGTCACCAGGAGCAGGCCGTAGAACGCGTTCGCGACGTTGTCGACCAGGTGCAGAGTCGAAAACACGAACGGCAGGACACGCTCGTCGTTCGCGGCGCGCCCCAGCCACAGCCCATATGACGCGTTGAAGCCCACGGCGATGATCGCCGAGAGCACGTGAACGAACTTGACGATGGTGTATCCGTCCATGCGTGAAGCTTAAGCCGCGGCGCTTGCGAGCGGGAGCGTGAACGAGAACGTCGCGCCGGCGGGCTCGCGACCCTCGAGCCAGATGCGACCGCCGTGCGCCTCGACGATGCGCCGGCTGGCGTACAGACCGATGCCCGTACCCCGCACGCGGGTCGGGTCGCCGACGCGCACGTAGGGCTCGAAGATGCGCCCGCGGTCCTCGAGTGGCACGCCCGGCCCCTCATCTCCGACGCTCACCACGGCGTCGCCGCGTTGCCGGCGCACCCGCACGGTGACTCGGGTGGCCTCGGGCGCGTACTTCGCGGCGTTGTGCAGCAGGTTCGCCACGACCTCCTGCACCCGCCGCCGGTCGCCGCGCACGAACAGCGCCCCCGACGGCAGCTGCGCTTCGAGACGGTGCCGCCGCATGATCGGCGCGAGCTCGCGGAGCGATTCCGCGACGGCACCGCGTAGATCGAACCGCGAACGACGCAGTTGCAGCTCCGGCGAGGCCGCGCGCACCGAAGTCAGGATCCGATCGACGAGGTCGTCGAGCCGCTGCACTTGAGAGAGCGCGTCGCCGATCGGCGCGCGATTGCCGTTCTCGCCGATCAGATCGAGGTAGCCGCGGATCACCGACAACGGCGTACGCAAGTCGTGCGTGACCATCGAGACGAACTCCGAACGAGCGCGGTCGAGCTCGCGCAGGCGGTCGGAGGTGCGGCGCTCGACCTCGTAGAGGGCGGCCTTGTCGATGGCCAGCGCCGCCTGGTTCGCGACCGCGGCGATGAAGTTGAGGTCCTCGTCGGTCCACTCGCTCTTTCCGGGCACATGCAAGGCGATCGCGCCCAGCACTTGATCCCCGACGAGCAGCGGCTGCGCCACGAGTTGGCCCTCGACGACGGCGCGCAGACGGGCCAGCGCGTCGAGCGCCTGCGTGCGCAGCGCTTTCGGCGGATCGCCGCGCGTCGCCCGCTGCTCGAAATCCGGTTCGCTGCCGAGGTAGATCGCGCCGGAGGATCCTGGGTACAGGCCAAGGATGCGGTCCAGGCTGAGGACCAGGACCTCCTCCAGCTTGAGCGTGGACGTCAGCACGTTCGAGACCTCGAAGAGTGCGGTGACTTCATGCAGCTTGCGCTCGGCGTCGCGCTGCAGCCGGGACTTCTGGATGATGCCGGCGAGCTGGTTCGCGATGGTCTGCAGGTACTCGATCTCAGACGGCGTGAAGTCACGCGGCCGCACGGTCTGGATGTTGATGACCCCGACCGTCTCGTCGCCGGCGACGAGCGGCGCCGACAGCATCGAGGTGAAACGGTCCTCATCGACGCCGGGCACCCACTTGAAACGCGGCTCGGAGCGCACGTCGCGTGAGGCCAGGGGCACGCGCGCCTTCGCCACCCAGCCGGTGATCCCTTCGCCGATGACCATCTTGGCGCGGCCGATGGCCCGCCGGTTCAGGCCATTGGAGGCCGCGAGCGTGAGCACGCCTTCGCGCTTGTCGAGGAGATACAGGCTGCACACCTGCGCCTCCATGGCTGTCGTGGTGCGGTCGATGATCTGCCGCAGCATCTCGTCCCAGTCGAGCGTCGAGGATGCGACCTGCGCGACCTCGTGCAGGAACGACAGCTCCTTGAGCTTGCGCTCGACCTCACCGTCCATGTGCTGTTCCAGCCAAGGATACGGAGGGGATGTACTCAGACGGCGGGGGAGATCGGTGCCGGAGCGGTGCGTAGCGCGAAGCAGGCGGTCTGCCTTCGATCGATCCCCTGGACGATCAGGAAGGCGAGGAGCGGCGGGAAGACGCCGGCGACGTCACCGGCGAGGGTCAGCTGCGCGTACTGGAGCAACTGCGGGACCGTGGTCGTGGGCTGCCGCAGCAGAATGTTCCCGACCACGTCCGTGACCAGGAATGTCCCCCACCACAGCGGCACAAGCGCGGTGGTGGACGCGCTCCGCCACGATGTCGGATCCGATCGATCGTTCTGCGGGTCACTGCCTTTCCAGATGTCGTTGATGATCTGCGGCGGCCGGATGAGGTTGGCGAAGGGCACGAAAAACCATCCGATGGACCAGCGCGGACCGAATCGGAGTCCCTGCAGGCCGAGGGCATCAAGCGCCTTGCGCGCTCCGTGGACCCACACGAGGAAGACCAGGGCGTTCACCACGGCGATCGCCGTCTGCACCAGGCCGACAAACATTTGACGCGCGTCGTTCGCCTCGATCTCGCTGTCGCTGATGAAGGCGCGCGCGACGATCCGCTGCACGAGGTCGAGCTGCTGCGCGCTCGACAGCGCTCCGACGATCGCCGCCAGAACGCTGATCCCGAGCAGCATCAACGCGAGGCGGGCTCTGGTGTGCGCCGCCGCGACCATGTTCGTTACGACTGCTGGTACGACATCCGCGGGCCGGGACCGGATGCGCCACGCAGCACGAAAGCGAGCACGAGGCCGGCGACGAAACCGCCGACGTGGGCAAGGTAGGCGACGCCGTCGGTTTGACCGCTGAAGGCGTTGAGGAATTGCAACGCCGCCCACAGGCCGATCATCACCACGGCGGGTACCTCGATGATCCAGGGGATGATCCGCAGGAGGATCAGCACCCGGATCGGATTGCGCGGGAACATGACGAGGTACGCCGCGAGCACGCCGGAGATCGCACCCGAAGCGCCGAGGCTCGGAATGACGGACGTCGGATCTGAGTAGACCTGCGCAAGCGAGGCGATGAGACCGCAGACGAGATAGAACGCCAGGTATTTCAATCGCCCGAAGGTACGCTCGACGTTATCGCCGAAGATGAACAGGAACAGCATGTTGCCGAGCAAGTGCAGCCAGCCACCATGCATGAACATCGAGGTGAACAGCGTGAGCCAGATCGGACGCGGACCCGGCTCCTCATCGATCTGCACCGGTGTGCCATCGGGAAGGGAGACCACCACAGGCCCGACGAGATCCTGACCGGTGGTGATCTCGGCGGGAACGGCGGAATAGCCGTCGGTGATCGCGGGGAACGGAAGCTGGATCAACACAAAGACGAGAACGTTGATCGCGATGAGCGCGATGTTGATGAAGGGCGGTGGACCCGGTTCGTTCCGGTCGCCGATCGGCAGCATTCAACGTCTCCCTCCGCGTGATTCCCGCGCCCGCTGCACGTTGCCTTCCAGCCCTCCCCGATCGGGGGACGCAGCGAGCTTAGGGCAGTCCGAGCATCGCGCGCGTGGATGTGTCGAGACCAGATCTCGCGATCGTCATTCCGGCGTTCAACGAGGAGCTTCGCCTGCAGCGCGCCCTGCCCCGGATTCGGGCCGTCTTGGCCGCGCGCGGCCGGCGCAGTGAAGTAATCGTCGTCGACGATGGCAGCACCGATCGCACCGCCGACGTGACGCGCGAGTGGAGCACCCGGTGGTCTGCGGTCCGTCTAGTGGTGCACCCGCTCAATCGCGGCAAAGGCGCAGCCGTGCGCTCGGGGGTCCTGGCGAGCCACGCCGATCGCGTCGCGTTCACCGACGCTGACCTGTCGGCGCCGATCGAGCAGCTCGACGTCCTTCTCGACGACCTTGCCGACGCGGAGATCGCGATCCTGTCCCGCGCGCTGCCCGGCGCGCGCATCGAGCACCACCAGTCCGCGCCGCGGGAAACGATGGGAAAGCTCTACGCGGCGCTGGCGAATGGATTGCTGCTGCGCGGCGTCCCTGATCCGCAATGCGGATTGAAGGTGTACCGAGGCGATCTCGCGCGTCGTCTCTTCGCGGAGGTCCGCGAGGACGGTGTGGTCTTCGACACCGAGGTCCTGCTGCTGGCGGCGCGCGCGAAGGCGCGCATCAGCCAGCGGCCGGCCGTCTGGCGACACGACCCCGAGACGCGGATCCCCTTCGACCTCGTCCGCGCCCTGGGCATCGCCGTCGCGCTGTGGCGGATGAAATGGCGACATCGCGTCCTGCTCCCCGTCGCGGCCGCGGGCCCGATCCGCGCCGCGAGCGGCGCCGCCCTGGCGCATTCGGCGGCGACGTGGGAGTACGGCGATACCGCCACGTAGCCATTACCGACGACGCTTGAGATCGGACCGCGGCGAACGATGAACGTGACGCTGCGCCCACTGGCTCGCGCCCGACGGCTTCGCGTCCCCCGGACCATCGAGGCATCGCGAGCGGTGCGCGACGAGCTGCCGTTCCTCGCCGGCATCGTGTTCGGACTGGCGGTGATGCTGTTCGCGGGGTTCTTCGAGGCCCGCGATCGAAACGTCCAGGGCAACGATTTCTCGTACATGTGGGCCGGCGCGCATGCCGTCCTGGGCGGCCACAACCCCTATGACGGCGTCTCCTTCCCTGCCGAGTCCAAGATCCTCGGCACCGCGCCGCCGCACGAAACGGTCTTCGGCTATCCGCCCTGGGTGGCTCTCGCACTCGTGCCACTGGCGGCGCTGCCGCTGTGGGTCGCCTCGGGCCTCTTCACCTACGGCGGCATGCTGCTGGCCGCCCTCGGTCTGCGGGCATTGGTGCGTGCGCGCGTGCCCGATCTGCCCCTCGTGCACACGCTCGCGGCCGCGGCGCTCCTGGCGTCGCAGCCCGGGATCGCGGCGTTGCAGGCGGGGCAGTGGGCGTTCCTGCTCGTCGCCGCGCTGTGCTGGACCGCGCTCGGGCTTGGGAGCGGATCGCTGCTCCGTTCAAGTGCCAGCGTGATCCTGCTGGCGAAGCCGCAGCTGGTGCTGTTCGACATGTGGGCGGTGTTCCGCTCGGCGTTCGCCATCCGCGGCCTCCGCTACACGATGTTGCTCGGCTCGGTCTTCGCCGTGGTGGTCGGGCTGCCCTGGCTGGTGTTTCCGGGCTGGCTCGAGGCCTGGCGCACGGCGCTGATCGCGCAGCGCATGGCCTTCGTGCCGCCGACCACCCCGGCGCAGGCGCTCGCGGACCTCATCGGCGCGCCCGGCATCTGGCTCGCGGTCCTGGCTCTGTTCGTCACCGTCGCCATCGGCCTGGCCTTCGACGCGCGCGGCGAAGGATGGTTGGCGATCTGGATCGCGATCTCGGCCGCCTTCCCGGTGTACAGCTGGTCCTACGACCAGGTCGTGCTGGTCGTTCCGATCGTCATCGCCGCGGGCGTGATCGCGCGCCGTTCCCGACGCGTGGCGATCCTCGTCGCCGTGTTTGGCTTCACCTTCCTGCTGCTCGTGCCCACGCTGCTGTACGAGATCGCGAACCGCAGGATCAACGAGAGCTACAGCGCCTTCATACCCCTGACCGTGCTTCTGCTCCTGGTCGTATCGCTGTGGCCGGACCGGCGAGCGCGGCACCTAGACTCGGGAGCGTGATGCTCCGCGCCGAAAAGCTGACCAAGCGCTTCGAGAAGCTCACCGCCGTCGACGCCCTCGACCTCGAGGTGCGCGAGGGCGAGGTCTTCGGCTTCCTTGGACCGAACGGCGCGGGGAAGACGACCACGATCCGCCTGCTCTCGGCGCTCATCGCGCCGACGAGCGGCACCGCTGAGATCGCCGGTTTTCGGCTGGGACGCGACGATGCCAGCATCCGCGCCGCCGTCGGCGTCCTGACCGAGCATCCCGGTTTATACGAGCGCCTCTCGGCACACGACAACCTCGACTTCTACGCCCGCCTCTACGGCCTGCCGGACGGCCTCCGCGTCGCGCGCGTCGAGCATTTCCTGCGGCTGATGGGACTCTGGGATCGCCGTCACGACCCGATCGCGACGTATTCGCGCGGCATGAAGCAAAAGGTCGCGATCGCGCGTGCCGCGCTCCACGAGCCGAAGATCATCTTCCTCGATGAGCCCACGACTGGGCTCGATCCGGATGCGGCAAAGACCGTTCGCGACCTGATCCTCGCGCTGCGGGCGGAGGGCCGGACGGTGTTCCTGTGCACGCACAATCTCGACGAAGCCGACCGCCTCTGCGACCGCATCGCGCTATTCCGCCGCCGAACCGTCCGCGTCGATACGCCGACGAACCTCCGCCGCGAGGTCTACGGCGCGTGGACCGAGATCCGCCTGCGGGAAGCGCGGCCCGAACATCTGCGCCGCGTGCAAGCGGTCGAGGGCGTGCGCAACGCGAGCCTCTTCGATAGCACGCTGCGGGTCGATCTGGACGATCCGCTGCGGACAAACCCGAAGGTAATCCGCGCGCTGGTGGAAGTCGGCGCGGATGTGGCATTCGTGACCGAAGGGAAGCCAAGCCTGGAGGACGTGTACCTGCAGATCATGGAGCAGCAGTCGTGAGCGCCACGGTCGCGTACGTGCCACGCCGCACCGCGGTCGTGCGTGCCGTAGTGCTGCGCGAGTGGCGCGAGGCGCTGACGAACAAGCTGCTCATCGGCATGACGTTCCTGCCGCCGCTGGTGATCCTCGCCGCGGGGATCGGCGCCGTCGCGGCGGCTGCGGCGAATCCTCCCAACGAGCGCGACATCCAGGCGCTCTATGCCGCGGCGCCGGCGGTGCGCGGCCTCGATCCGAAGGAGGCGGTGCAGGGCATCATCGCGCAGTACTTCCTGATCCTGTTCCTGATGATCCCCACCATCGTGCCGCTGACGATCGCCATCTACTCAGTGATCGGCGAGAAGGCGAATCGCACACTTGAACCGCTGCTGGCGACGCCGGCCGGCGTCGGCGACCTGTTAATAGCCAAGAGCATCGCGGCGATGGTGCCGGCGGTGCTGGTGACATGGCTCGCATACTTCATCTACCTCCTCGCCGTGGCCAAGGTCGGCAGCGGCCCGGCGCAGAACGCGGTGCTGTCACCGCGCTGGCTGGCGGCGATGACCTTGATGGTCCCGCTGTTGACGCTGCTGTCGGTGAATCTCGGCGTGCTCATCTCCACACGCGTCAACGACATCCGCGTGGCGCAGCAGATCGGCGGCCTCATCGTCGTACCGGTGGTGGCCATCGGCATCGCGCAGGTCACCGGGCGGGTCGTCCTAGACGACGCCCCCATCCTTGCTACCTCGGTCGGCCTGTTCGTCCTCGATGCCGCGCTCATCGCCGTCGCGCGGGTGCTGTTCCAGCGCGAGAACATCCTGGTCCGCTGGCGCTAGCCGGTCGCGGTCAGGGTCGCGGGGAGGGCGACGGCCGCGACGACAGCCCCGGCGCCGGATCGCCCCCGTAGGTGCGCGGCGCATCGATCTCGACCGTCTTTCGGATGACCGCGCTGGCCGCGCGTCCCTCCGTGAGCGCGTAGAGCTCGAGGGTGAACGGCCCGCGGATCGCGGGCGCGACGAAGGGAACGAGATAGCTGGAGGACGGGCCGGGCTTCGCGGCACCGACCGGAAGCGCGCCCTCGGAGATGACGCGGCTGGTGCGATCGATCACCCGCCAGCCGAGCTGTAGCTGCGTCACGGCGGCGAGATCCGCGAGCGGCGTGAAGGTCACGATCGCGGCCGAGGCTTCATCGCGGTGCAGCACCGAGGAGATCGAAACCCCCAGCGAGACCAGGAACGGTGCGTGCGAGCGGACGGTCATCGACGCCGTCGGCGCGCCCACCGATGCGAGCGCGCCGTTGGCGCGATCGGCCAAGCCGAATGTGACCTTGTAGTCGCCGGCCGTCGCGGGCATGTCGATCACGATCGGATAGTCGACCGCCTTGCCCACGCCGATGTCCCACAGTGGCAAGTGCGCCGATCGCCCGACGATCTTGCCGCCGGCATCGGCCATCTCCCACATCAAGGTGAACGGGTCCGGATCGTTGAGGCGCCAATCGTTGGGGCCGAGGTTCGTCAGGCGGATCGTCTGCACCAGGGGGCGCCCGGCGGTCGCGCTGACGGGCTGCTGCGGCACCGCGTAGGTCACGTTGGTCGGGCTGGCGAGCGCGTTCGCGTACACCAGCGACCCGATGCTCTGGATCAGATCGATCGCCTCATCCTCCGGCGAATCCCACGTCATCGCGACCACCACCACCGGGTCGCCGGCTTTGCCGTAGATCACGCCGGCGTCGTGCGTGGCGAAACCGAGGTTGCCGGTCTTGTGCGCGACGACCGTCCCGGGTGGCAGCTGCGCGGGCAGCCGGTCGTTGATCTCCTGGCGCTCGAGGCGCTGCAGCATCCGATCGCTCGCGGCGCGCGACACGAGGGTGCGCTGCGCGAGCAGCGTGAAGAACGTGGCGATCGCCCGCGGCGACGCGACGTTGTCGTCGTTGGGGTCCTCCGCGAGCGTGAAGGGCTGGATCTTGAGCGCCGCGAGGGTGGTGTTGATCTCGTGCGCGCCCAGGATGCGCTGCAGCGCAAGGGCGGCGCCGTTGTCCGACACCGTGATCATCTGTTCCAACGCATCGTCGAGAGTCAGCGTCGTTCCGGCCGACTCGTACGAGCCGTCTTCGGTGACGTCCTCCGGCTCGATCGTGATCGAATCCGTGTACCGCAGCGTGGCGGCATCGACACGGCGCTCGGCCTCGAGCAGGACGCCGAGCTTGTACAGCGATGCGGTGATGACCTCTTCATCCGGGTCGTGCTGATACAGGATCTTGCCGGTGACCCCGTCCTGGACCACGATGCCGGCGCCGCCGGAGAACGAGCTGATGCGACTATCGAGGAGGCTCGGCAGGCTGGCCGGCGCCGCCAGCGCGACGTGGGTCGTTGTCGCCGGAAGCGACAAAGCGATGGCGAGGACGACGGAGATCGTGCGCCGCACTTCAGAACCTATTCCCTCAACGCCGGCCCGATTGTTTCAGTGTTCCGGCCGGCCGTGTCCTCTCGACTTCTTAAGAATCTGCCGCGCCTCCCGCACGGCCTGTTCGCCCAGGCGTCGCATCTCGCGGTAGCCCCTCGGCGTGTCGTCCTCATATCCGATCAGATGCAGGGCCCCGTGTGCGGCGAGGAACGCAATTTCCTCTTTCACCGTCCACCGCCGACGCTTGGATTGCCGTCTCGCCTGCTCCGGAGAGAGGACGATGTCGCCGAGCTCGAGGGAGCCGTCCACGCCGCGCTCGAGGTGTCGCGCCACGGCAGCGCCGCGCACGTCGGGCGGGAGCGTCGGTCCGAACGAGAGCACGTCGGTGACCCGGTCCTGACCACGGTGACGCGCGTTGAGACCACGGATCTCTTCGTCGTCGACGAACGCGAGCGTCAGCTCCGTATCGGTGCTGAGCCGCGCCGGCAACAGCGCGACGCGGATCGCACGGCGCGCCAGACGGACGTCCGCGGGTGCTGCTCCGACGACGCGGAGGCGCAGGTCGCCGCTAGGACCGCGTGCCGGTGCGAGCGGCCAGCGGCGTGATGCGATCCTCCGGATACGGAATGCGCTCGTGGTACACGCCGACGAGCAACTCGACGAACGCGGCCTTGATCTTCTGGATGTCGGCAAGCGTCAGGTCGCACTCCTCCAGCTGTCCCTCGTCGAGTCGCTCCTCGACAATCTTGTCGACCATGCGGCGGATCTCGTCCGGCGTCTTCGCCGGCAGCGATCGCACCGAGGCCTCGACGCCGTCGGCGAGCGCGACGATGCCGGCCTCGCGGGTCCGGGGCTTCGGTCCGGGATAGCGGTAGGCGTCCACGTCTTTGACCTCGCCGCGCGCGAGCGCCTGCTGGTAGAAGAACTTCACCACCGCGGTGCCGTGGTGGCCGGGGATCATCTCGCGGATACGCTCCGGCAGGCCATAGCGATCGGCGAGCGCCAGGCCGTCGCGCACGTGCGCCGCGACGATCTGGGCCGACACGAGCGGGTCGAGCTCGTCATGCGGATTCTTTTCGCCGGCCTGGTTCTCGATGAAGGCCGAGGGGTTCCGCATCTTGCCAATGTCGTGGTAGTACGCGCCCACGCGGGCCACGAGCGAGTCGGCCCCGATCATCTCCGCCGCCCGCTCGGCGAGGTTCGCGACCAGGAGCGCGTGGTGATACGTGCCCGGCGTGCGCAAGAGCAGCTGGCGCAGCAACGGATGGTTCGGATCCGCGAGCTCGCGGAGCTGGAACACCGTGGTGATGCGCGCGACGTGACCCAGTCCGACGATGCCGCCGAGCGCGAGCAGTCCGGCTCCCCCAGCGCCGACAACCGCGCCGCCGAAGAGCTGCAGGGCACCGAGCACGTCGGCCGTGTTCGAGGCCGGAAGGAAGCTCACGATGACACCGAGCGCGGCGACGGCGACGAATGCGGTGGCGCGGGCGAACTCGGCCGTGCTGGTTCCCCGCCGCAGGGTGGCGATGCCGATGAGCGCAGGCAGCAGCACATACGCAACCAGCTCGACCTGCCCGCTCATCATCCCCACGTGCAACGCCGCGACCGTCTGCGTCACCGCGGCTGTGCGCGCGCCGACGAGCACGGACAGCGTCATGCCCAGCGCGGCGAAGGGGATGTAATAGACGGCGAGCGTGTGCCCCGGGATGAGCGCGCGTCCGAACGCGACGGTGATGAGCAGCGCGCTGACGGCGACCGCCAGCTCGCGAGTGTTCTGCCAGACATCGGGCTGGAAGCGCTCGAGGTACAGCGTGAACATCGTCGACACCAGCGCCGCCCACAGCATCAGCCCCAGCGCGCCCTTCCAGTCGACGCCGGCGCTGGACAGCCCTTCAGCGCGCAGCTTCTCCACGACCTGGAGCGTCACCGGCTCGCCGTCGCGCACGATCACCTCGTTCGCGAGCACCTGCACCACCACGGCGGGGGTGTTGTTGCGCGCGTCGAGCTGGGCGCGGTCGGTGGCCTGCTGGTCGAACGTCGTGTTCGGCACGATGTAGCGCTTCATGTACTCGGTCGCGACACGTCGCACGCGTGGGGTCCAGGTCGAGGGGAACGACTTCGGCGCGTCGGCCTTGGCTTGATCGACGTCCTCGGCCCGGATCTCCTGCGACAGGATCGAACGGAAGATGTCGGGAAGATCCTTGTTCAGCGCGGCCCATTCGTCCGGCGTCATGTCGATGGCGTCGGCGGCGACGGTCTGTCCCAGCTCGGCCTGCGAGACGGCGAGCTTGGCGTCGCGCGTGGCTTGCGCATCCGTGCGCGCGTGATCGATGCGCGTGAGGCTCTGCGTCAGGGACGTTGCCTGCTGCGTCCCGACGGAGGGATCGCGGTGATAGAGCTTGCTCACCGCGTCGGCGGCGCTGTCGCGGGCCTTCTGCGTCAGCGCGTCGCTCACGAAGGTGACCGATCGCGGCGCGCGCACCGTCTGCGTCGCGACCTCGCCGACGCCATACCCCGCGACCGCGGGAGGCGTGAACAGCAGCAGCGCCGCAGTCAGGATGGCGATGATCGCGGTGGCCGCGGGCACCCGCAGCTGCGGCCGGCGCTCGAACGCCTCTTCGACCGCGGTCACGATCGCGCGGAGGCTGCTGCGCTGACGGGCCCGGAAACGGAGGAGCCGGAAACGATCGCCGATCACTTGCCGGCCTGTTGCTTCTCGTAGGCGTCGTACGCCTTGACGATGCGCGTCACCAGCTCGTGGCGGACGACGTCGCGGTGGGTGAATTCGACGAAGCCGATGCCGGACACGCCCTTGAGGATCTCGCGGGCGACGATTAGGCCCGACGGCGCTCCCGTGGGCAGGTCGATCTGAGTGATGTCGCCGGTCACGACCGCCTGGGAGCCGTACCCGATGCGCGTGAGGAACATCTTCATCTGTTGCGGGGTCGTGTTCTGTGCCTCGTCCAGAATGATGAACGCTTCGTTCAAGGTCCGGCCGCGCATGAAGGCCAGCGGTGCGATCTCGATCTCCGCGCGTTCCTGTGAGCGCGCGAAGCGCTCCGGAGGCATCAGCTCGTACAGCGCGTCGTAGAGCGGTCGCAGGTACGGGTCCATCTTTTGCTCCAGCTCGCCCGGAAGGAACCCCAGCCGCTCCCCAGCCTCGACGGCGGGCCGCGTCAGGATGATCCGCGTGACCTTGCGCTCGCGCAGCGCGTTCACGGCCATGGCCACGGCGAGGAGACTCTTGCCCGTCCCGGCGGGCCCAATGGAGAAGACGAGGTCATGCCGCCGCATCGCCTCGATGTACTGCGCCTGCGTGGGCGACTGCGGCAAAAGCCGGCGGCCGCGCACGGTCGTGGCGATGGTCTGACGCAGCTGGTCCGGGGTGGCCGGCTCGGCCTGTTGCGCGTCGTCGATCAGGCGCTCGAGCGCCGGGGCGCGAAGGTTGTCTTCCTTCTCCGAGATCGCGCGCATCGCCGCGACGACATCCGAGGCGCGCGCCACCTGCGCCGCGTCGCCGCTGATGCGCAGCTCGGCACCCCGCGCCACGACCTTCACGCCAAAGGCGCGCTCGACACGCTCGAGATTCCGCTCCTGGTCGCCGGTCACGAACATCATCTCTTCGGGATCGGGAATCAGGATCACGATCGACGAGCGATCCGCCTCCAATGCCATGGCCTACGCGCCTCCCTTGGCCAGAAGCTCGCCGACGACCGAGGCGACGACCTTGCCGTCGGCTTGGCCGCGCATCTCCGGCATGAGTCTTTGCATGACCTTCCCTTGGTCCGCGGGAGACTTCGCGCCGACCGCGGCGATCGCCGCGCGGGCGCGATCCGCGATCGCGTCACGCGAGAGCTGCGTCGGAAGGTACGACTCGATCACGACGAGCTCGGATTTTTCACGCGCCACGATCTCCGGTCGCGAGGACATCGTTTCCATCGCCTCGCGACGCATCTTGGCTTGCTTCTGCAGCACACCGACGACGTCGGCGTCGGCGAGCGAGGACGATTGCTTCTCGACCTCGACGTTGTGCACGCCGGCGAGGATGAGTCGAAGGGTGTCGCGGCGCGTCGCATCCTGCGCTTTCATGGCCGTGCGCAGGTCCGCTTCGAGCCGCTCTTTCAGAGTGGCGACTTGAATCGGCTCCCGCCTAGCGCTTGCGCCGCTTGGCCTCCTTGCGCTTGCGGCGCGCGGATGGCTTCTCATAGCGCTCGCGGCGCCGCGCCTCGGCAAGGATGCCAGCCTGTTGGATCTTCTTATTGAAGCGCCGGAGAGCGCTCTCGAAGCTCTCACCGTCGCCGACGATGACCTCTGCCATGTGGGACCGAACTCACCCCCGCTCTATTTCCAGACAGAAGAAAAACCGCTCCCAGCGCGGGAGGCGGCTTTCGAATGATATGCGCCGGAATCCCGAGCAGGCAACGCCTGGTAGGTAGCACTTTTACCGCTTAGCCCGGCGGCCAGGCGAAGGGACGACCAGCGAGAACGTGGAAATGAAGGTGCGGGACGGACTGGCCGGCGTCGGGCCCGCTGTTGGCGACAACCCGAAATCCTTGACGGCCGTATCCCGCATCCCTCGCCACCCGTGCCGCGGCAAGAGCGAGCAGCCCGACGAGGCGCGGCTCGCGCGCCTCCACGAGCGAGGCGATGTGCTCGCGCGGGATCACCAGGACGTGCAGCGGCGCGCGCGGATTCGCATCCTTGAACGCGACGACATCATCGTCCTGATGCACGATCTCGCTGCTCACATCACCCGCGGCGATCTTGCAGAAGATGCAGTTCGGGTCGCGCACGCGCCTACCCTACCAGCGTGCCGCCGCCGCTCTTCCTGATCGCGGCCTATCTGGTCGCGTCCGTCTCGGGTCCGCAGCTTGTGGCGCGGATGCATGGCGTCGATCTGCATCGGGTCGGCACGCGCAACCTCGGCGGCAGCAACCTGACGCGGAACGCCGGCGTAATCGCTGGCGTCACCGGTGGTCTGATCGACGCGTTGAAGCCGCCGGTCGCGATGCTGCTGTCACGCGCGCTGGGTGCCGACCACGCCACCGAGATCGCCTGCGGCGTCGTCGCGATCGCCGCGCAGCAGTGGCCGATCTGGCATCGTTTCGACGGTGGCCGCGGCAACGCACCGATGTTCGCGTTGCTGATCGCGCTGTCGCTGCGTGCTGCCGCGATCGCGTCGCTGTTCGTCTTCGCCGGGCTGCTTATCGCGCGGCGCGAGAAGCGCAACGAAAGCCTGCTGTGGACCGTCGGCACGCCGGTCGGGATCCTGTTCGGATTTCTGGCCTATCCGCTCATCGCCGCCTGGCTCGGCGCCGGACGTGATGTCGTGCTGGCGAGCTCCGTCGCGGTCGCGCTGGTGATCGTGCGGCGGCTCACCGCAGGTGTGCGAGAGGACCTCGAGCTCACGGATGACGTGGGGCGCGTGCTGGTGAACCGGCTGCTCTACGACCGAAGTGAGACACAGGTACGCGCGACGGACTGAGCGTGGCGCCGCTCACGGGACGTACTCGAACGAGAGCGTCTTTCCGGTCAGCGCGTCGATCTTCACCGTCACGCCGTAGGCTTTGAACGAATCCCCCGGGCCGGAGACCTTCTGCAGGACGGTCACCCACCACGCCGCGCCAACGGTGCCCAAGCCGCCCTGCATCGGGGCGGTGGCGCTCTCCTCCCCGAGACGCTGCTCCAACCAGCGGCGAAAGCCATCGTCGGCGAGGGCGGCGTCGAGCGCCTGCCCGGGCGTGATGAATCCGCCGGTGAGCCGGATTGTGGCCTTGACCGTGATCAGATCGACGGCCGCGAGCGTGCCCATCGGGAATATGGCCGTGATCTCGCTCTCGCCATCCGGAGCCCGCCCCCGGCCAGCCTGCACGTTGCCGACGCCATCCCATCCGGCACGCAGCATGAGCGTGTCGTGAGCAGCCAGCTGATTGATGCGGACGTCCATGGTGCAGATCGGTCCGCCCCCGCCACCGGCGTAGTTCTGCCATGCCGACTCGGGAATGAACACGAACTCTGCGAGATCGCCGTCGAGCCATCGCTTCTTCCAGTCGTCGATACGGCCGCCCCAACTCTTGCCGGCCGGAGCCGTCGGAGGCTTGGCGCTGATGTGTGCCGGGAAGTTGCAGCCGCCACCGACCCATGAGATCGGCATCGCGTTCGTGTTCTCGACCTTCGCGTCGACCCACACCACCTCGCCCGGCGCGTAAGTCTGTTGTGGAATCAAGAGCGTCAAGCGGACGCCGGCGCGCTCCGCCGCGACGGTGATCGGGTCACCGGGCCGCTGGCCTGGCCCAAGCGCGCTGCCGCAGGCCGACGTGAAGACGATGACGAGGGCGACGACAAGGACGCTGCGATGCGCCACGATCTCCAAACGTCGCCACCCCACCGGGCGTTCCGCCGGGAGTCGATCCGCGGCTAACCCGGTCGCTCTCCTTCGAACTCGTAGAGGACCTGCGCCACCGCCGCAACCGCGGCGATCTCGCTGCGCAGCACCCGCGGACCGAGCGTGACGATGCGCGCGCCGTGCTCCCCAGCGAGCAAGACCTCCTCGTGGGTCAGGCCTCCCTCTGGACCGATCGCCAGGACGATGCGGAGGGATTCACGGCCGGCATGCGCGATTCGGATCTCGTGCAGCGCCTCGTGCAGCTGCCACGAACGCTCGCTTTCCCACGGCACAATGAACCCGTGCGCGTCGTCCGCGGCGCGGCAGAGATCGGCCCAGGCCACGACTTCGGCGATTTCGGGCACGACGGTTCGCTTGGACGTCTCGGCCGCCTCGATCGCAACGCGGGCGAAGCGCTGCGACTTCTGCGGCGACACCTCGCGGACGACGCAGCGCTCGGACACGAACGGTCGGATCGCTGCCGCGCCGAGCTGCGTCGCGGCCTCGATCACCTCCTCGAAGTGATCGCCCTTGAGCAGACCCTGTGCGAGCGTGAGATTCACGAACGGCTCCCGTGACGCGGCGCGACGCGTCAGCACGCGAGCCGTGACCTGCTCCGCGCCGACCTCGAGCAGCTCGACGTCGTATTCCTCACGCTTCGCGTTCAGCAGGACGATCTTCTCACCGCGACGCAGACGCAGCACGCGCACGATCTGGTGCGCGAGGTCGCCGCCGAGGCGAACCTCGTCGCCGCTGATCGTGTCCGGCGGCACGAAAAACCGATGCATGGGAGCTAGCGCAGTATCAGGCTGACCCAATCCCCCTGCACGTCGCGTGAAGCGATGCGGAATCCGGCCCGCATCAGCGCAGCGGTGGTGTCGTCTTCGGCGTCGGCGATGATGCCCGCGACCACGAGCGTGCCGTTCGCACGGGTCCGCGCGCGCAGATCGGCGGAGGCTTCGGCGATGACGCGGGCCACGATGTTTGCCAGCACGACGTCGAACACGCCCTCGACGTCGCGCGCTCCGGCCTCGGCCACGTCGATGTGCGCCTTGAGGCGCGACACGTTCTCGCGCGCGACGCGGACGGCGACGGGATCGACGTCGATGGCCACGACCTGCGCCGCGCCCGCTGCCCGGGCCGCGAGGGCGAGGATCCCCGATCCGGTCCCGACGTCGAGCACCGACGCTTCGCGAAGATCGAGGTCGCTCATCGCGCGCAGCATCTGCTGTGTCGTCGGGTGCAGCCCGGTGCCGAAGGCCATCCCCGGATCGAGCTCGATGACCAGGTGCTCGTCTGCGCGCGCCTCGATCCACGATGGCTTCACCAGGAACCGCCCGATCACCAGCGGGCGGTAGTGCTCGCGCCAGGCTTCGAGCCACTCGCGCTCGACCAGCGAGGCGATGCTGAGCGCGCCGATCGGAGCCAGCCCGAAGGCGCCGAGGTGGCCGAGCGCCTCTTTCACGCGCCGCACCCGCGCCCTGGCGACGCGATCTCGTGGGATATACGTCTTTACTACCGGCAAAGCCACGCCGTCGAGGGGTTCCTCGATCGCGACGCCGCCGCCGTGACCGACGCGCGACAGGATCTCGGCAACGGCTTCAACCGCCTCGTTCGAGGCGGGGACGCGCAGCTCCAGCCACTCTGCCGCGCGAGCGCTACCCGCGGAACAGATCCTTCAGGTGACCGAGCAGACCCTTCTCCGCCGCGCTCCGCTCCGGCTCAGGACTCGCCTGTCGCATTTCCTCCCACAGCTTCCGCTCCTGCGCCGACAATTTCGTCGGCACCACGACGGTGACCACCACGACCTGGTCGCCACGACCGGAGGCGTTCAGCCGCGGCACGCCCTTGCCCCGAAGCCGCAGCAGCGCCGCGTGCTGCGTTCCCGCCGGAACATCGATGGCCTGTGCGCCGTCCACGGTCGGAATCTGCGCCGTTCCGCCGAGCGCCGCGAGTGCCGGCGAGACGCGAAGCTCGTAGAGGATGTCCTGGCCGCGACGCTGAAACACCGGATGCGGCCGCACGTGAAGCAGGATGTAGAGATCGCCTGGCGGTCCGCCACGGTATCCGGCTTCGCCCTCACCACTGAGTCGCAGCGGCTGTCCCTCGTCGATGCCCGCCGGCAGCGTCACGGTCAGCTCGCGCGAGACGTGCTCGCGTCCGCTGCCGCGGCAGCGCATGCAGTGCTGCTCGTGGATGCGACCCTCACCGTTGCAACGCGGGCACGTCGCGGTGCTCATCACGCGTCCGAAGATCGTGTTCTGCACGGCGCGGACCTCTCCCGCCCCGCCGCACCGATCGCAAGCGCGGGTCTTGGTGCCGGGCTCGGCGCCGGCGCCGCCGCAGTGCGAGCACAGCTGCTCGCGAGCGACGTCGATCTTGCGATCGCCGCCGAAGACGGCCTCGAGGAAGTCGACCTGCAGCTCCATGCGAAGGTCGGAGCCGCGGGCCGGCCCGGACCGACGCCGGAGATCGGTGCCGAAGAACGACTCGAAGAGATCGGCGAACGGCCCGAAACCGCCGGAGAAACCCCCGCCGGCCGCGCCGTCGACGCCGGCAAGACCGAAGGCGTCGTAGCGCTGGCGCTTGTCCGGATCGGACAGGATCTCGTACGCGGCGTTGATCTCCTTGAAGCGGATCTCCGCGCCACTGTCCTTGTTCACATCCGGGTGGTACTGACGCGCGAGCCGTCGGAAGGCGCGCCGGATGTCCTCATCCGATGCGCCACGCGAGACGCCGAGGATCTCGTAGAGGTCGCCTTTCGTCGTGGCCATGTCCTTACTAGCCTACTGACTACACTGCCCGGACAGATGCCCTTCGACGTCCTCCGCTGGCTGGTGCAGTACCTCCACGTCCTTTCCGGCGTGCTCTGGTTCGGTGCGGGCTTCTACGTAACGCTGGTTCAGCTCCCGGCGCTCGTCACCCTGCCACCGGCTCAGCGCGTGCCGGCTATCGCGGCGTTGGGACCGCGTCAGGTCCGATACATCGTGCGGCTGGCCGAGATCACGATCGGGTTCGGGATCTTCAATGCGATCCTCACCGGGCGCCTGGCGCGCCTGGGCGAGACGCTCGGCTCGCTGTGGGGCTGGGCCATCCTGATCGGCACGATCCTGGCCATCGGCCTGTACGTGCTGCTCCAGACCGGCGTCAAGCCGGCGGTGTTCCGGATCGTCGCGGTCGCGCGCGCGACGCAGCATGGCGACGTAGCCGGCCTGGCCGAGCTGCCGGCGCTGGCGCAACGGATTCGCACGCTGGGCTTCGTGCAGATGGGCGTCGGAGCCATCATCGTTCTGCTGATGGTCACGGCGCGGTTCAGCTGATGGATCTCAGCGGCCTCTTCAACATTCTCTGGATCCTGTTCCTGATACAGGCGTTCGTCCCCCTGCTGCAGCGATACCTGCTTGGGCTCCAGCGCGTGAATCAGATCCGGTCGTTCGAGCGGGCCCGCGGCTCCCGTGTGATCACGTTGATCCATCGCCAGGAGACGATGAGCTTCCTCGGCATACCGATCGCGCGATACATCGACATCGAGGACTCCGAGAAGGTGTTGCGCGCGATCCACCTCACCGAGTCGGCCGTGCCCATCGACATCGTGCTCCACACGCCGGGCGGTCTCGTGCTGGCCGCCGAGCAGATCGCGTTCGCGCTCAAGCGGCACAGCGGGAGGGTCACCGTCTTCGTGCCGCATTACGCGATGTCTGGGGGGACGCTCATCGCGCTCGCCGCCGACGCGATCGTCATGGACGCGAATGCGGTGCTCGGCCCAGTCGATCCGCAGCTCGGCAACCAGCAGGGCTCGTTCGCGGCCGCTTCGATCGTGGCCGCACTCCAACAGCCCAATCCGAACCGCGAGGACCAGACGCTCATCCTGGGCGACATGTCCAAGAAGGCGCTCAAGCAGGTGCACGACACCGTGGTGAAGCTGCTGCTCGAGCATCACACCCCTGAGGACGCCGAACGCATCGCGGTACAGCTCGCGAGCGGGCAGTGGACGCACGACTACCCGATCCAGTTGGAGCATGCCCGCGAGCTCGGCCTTGATGTCTCCGACGTAATGCCGACCGAGATCTACACGCTGATGGACCTGTACCCGCAGGCCGTGCAGCGCCGGCCCGGCGTCGAGTTCATCCCGCTGCCATACGGTCCGACGCGACCGCAAGTCCCTGCCCGCAACAGCAAGGAATAGCGACCTGCCGCGCTGCGGCTGGTCGACGTTCCCGGAGATGAACGCGTATCACGACCGCGAGTGGGGCATGCCCGTGCACGCCGACCGCAAGCACTTCGAGTTCCTGGTGCTCGAAGGCGCGCAGGCCGGACTGTCGTGGTCGACGATCCTCAACCGTCGTGCGGGCTACCGGCGCGCGTTCGCGAGCTTCGACTTTCAACAGATCGCCCGCTTCGGCGCGCGCGATCTGCAGCGCCTCCTCGACGACGAGGGCATCATCCGCAACCGGCTGAAGATCGCATCGACCATCTCGAACGCGAAGGCGTTCCTCGAGATCCGTCGCGAGTTCGGGACGTTCGACCGTTACGTCTGGCGCTTCGTCGGGGGCGCACCGAAAGTCAACCGGCCGCGCACGCTCGCCGACATTCCCGCCACCTCCGCGGAGTCCGACGCGCTGTCAAAGGACCTTCGCGCTCGGGGCTTCTCCTTCGTCGGCTCGACCATCATCTACGCCCACCTGCAGGCGACCGGTCTGGTGGACGACCATCTCGTCTCGTGCTTCCGCAAGGCCGAGCTCGCGTCGCTCCGCGCCAAACGCTGATCGCGCGACAGCGGCGCGTGTAACGGTTCGGTGACGGGGAGAGGTCCGGGACTAAGCGATCTGGCGCGCGCTGCGCACTGATCGGTGGAGGCATGACACCGGAGGAATGGGAAAGCCTGTACCGATCGGCGTTCCCGAAGGTCTATCGCGCCCTCGCCGCGACCCTGATGAACGCTGACCTCGCGCTCGACGCCCTGCAAGATGCTTTCGCCGAGGGGCTTCGCCGGCCGCCCCGCGAACTACGCAACGCCGAGGGCTGGCTTTACAAAGTCGGCCTCAGGCGTGCCCGCCGCACAGCGTTCGCGTTCCTGCCGCTGGTCGATCGTCCCGGCGCCGATCCCGCGCTCGAGGCGATCCTCGATCGCGACGAGATCGGGCGGCTCCTCCGCCGCTTGACGGAGCGTCAGCGCGCGATGGTGGTGGCCCATTACTACCTCGGCCAGACGCACGACGAAATCGCGGCGGCGCTCGGCATCAGCCGCGGCACCGTCAGCGCCACGCTCAGCCAATCGCTCGCGCGCATGCGGGAGGCACTCCGTGTCGTCTGATCCGGAGTTGGAGCGGCGCCTGACGCGCGCGCTCGACGCCGTCCCGCTTCCGCCACCGGAGCGCTGGACCGCCCCCGCACACACCGGTGGGGGCAACCTGATGCGTCGGATCTTCTGGGTCTCGGCGGCGGCCGCAGTGTTGCTCCTCGCTATCGTCGCGGCCGTTCAGCTCGGAGCTTCGCGGCGCGGCCAGGGTCAGGTCCTCGCACCTCCGACGCCGTCCCTGTCGTCATCGCCGACAGCCTCGCCCGAACCGACGAACACACCGACCCCGACGACCACGCCCACGCCGCCTGTCGCCAGCGGGCCGCTGCCGGCGAAGTGCTCGGGCTGTGTCCGTCGCCACGATCTGGCCCTCGGCATCAGCTTCGCCGCGCCGAGTGATTGGTTCTATACGCCGGCAGAACCGGCGTCGGGACGCTCGCAGGTCGTGCTAACGAGCACGGCGCGAGTCTCGACGGTCCCGATCCCCACGAGCCCGCCGAACCTCGACAAGGAGCTCCTCATCGAGATGCTCCTCGTCCCAAGCAACGGCAAGGACCTCGACACCGTCATTCGCGACGGCATCCAGGTCAGCTCTACAGGTCTGACCATCGAACGCGTGCAGGTCGACGGACGGGACGCACGCCGGATGACCGGGAGCTTCCAGAACGGACATCGCGTGTATGTGATCGCGATGCTGGACGCCGATCGCGTGTTCATCGCGGAGGCGTACCCGGCGACATCTGAACGCCTGTCGATATTCGACGATCTGATCAAGTCGATCGTGGTCCTGCCTCGCAGCACCGAACAAGCCGCGGATGCGCTCGGCGGCGCGCTCGAGTCGTCCGATTGGGAGCGGATCGAGGCCTTGATGCGCCCGTCCGGATGGAACGCCGGTTTCTACCGCTCCGAGGGCAGCCCGAACATGACGCCCGCGCAGGGCGTCCAGTGGTTGCGGTCGCGCGACGATGACGGCACGCTCGACGTCACCGTGCAGCGGCGGCCGATCTCCCAGAGCGCCGAGAATCCGTCGCGCCCGGAGACCTTCTCGATCTGGCGGAACTTCACGGCGATGTCGCCCCTGCCACAGCAGCGCGTCGAGCTGATCTTCGCCAAGCAGGGCGACAACTGGTTCTGGCAGACCGGCGTCTTCGGCGGGCCGGTGCAGTAGGCCAGGTGGGCCGGAGATGCGGATCCGGTCCGCTCCATATGCTGTTGCGACGATGTGCTACTCGGATCACGCCAGGCCGCCGCTGTCGCCGCTGCAGGGAGCGGCCGAAGATCACGGCGACATTCGTCTGACCGCCGCGGATGGGACCCGCTTCGCTGCGTATGAGGCGAGAGCCGCGAAGCCAAGTGGACGAGGGATGGTGATCCTGCCCGACGTCCGCGGCCTGCATGACTTCTACAAGGAGCTCGTGGTCCGCTTCGCGGAGGCGGGCTTCGATGCGGTCGCCATCGATTACTTCGGGCGCAGCGCGCCGAACGACGATCGCAGCGAGGCGTTTGACTACAAACCGCATACGGCGCAGACGACGTCGGAGATGGTCGCGCAGGATGTCCGCGCGGCGGTCGAGCGCCTGCGCCGCAGCGCCGGCGATCGCGTTCGCGCGGTCTTCAGCGTCGGTTTCTGCTGGGGCGGCTCGGCTTCGTGGCGCCAGTCCGGGGAAGGCCATGGCCTGGCCGGTGCGATCGGCTTCTACGGCGGCCGGCCGATGACGCGTGCCGCAGCCGCGATCCCGCGTATGCGCGCGCCGTTGTTGATGCTCCTCGCCGGCGTCGATAGCACGCCGCCTCAGGAATTCGCGCAATTCGCCGACGCCGTGCGGGCCAGGGGCCTCGAGGTGGAGGCGCACACGTATCCTGGCGCGCCGCACAGCTTCTTCGATCGAAGCTTCGCCGAGCACGCCAAGGCGTGCGACGACGCGTGGCGCCGGATCCTCGACTTCACCGCTCGCCTCACGCCCGTCGCGGCAAGAGCCACCTAGGGCAAGGGCGCCACCAGCACCAACTCTCGCCGCCCGACGCCGGGGAAGAAGATCGGATCGAGGACGCCGACCTCGAAAGCGGCGGCGATGCCGTAGACCACGAGGATCGTCGCGAACAGTGCGATCCGCCGCGCCGTGCCGCTCGGAAGACGCGACCACGTGACCGCGATCGAGGCGACGAACAGCGGCGTGAAGATCACGAGCCAGGACCAGATCGGCCATCCCAGCCAGATCGCCAGGACGCCCTCGTCGTTGAACGGCAGTTGGGACGGCGCAAGGACGCCAAAGAGGAGATAGGGCAGCAGACGCGAGTAGGCCATGACGATGGCCAGGGCCGCGCCGAGGGTGACGAAGCGGGTCCACGACAGCACGGCGACCCCGATCCAGGACAGCACCAGCGACAGCAGCGGACCGCCAAGCGCGCCCGCGAACGACGGCGCCCAATGGTCGAGGTAATAGGTGTGTTGGAAAGAGATCCCGGCCGGGATGCCCGAGAGCGTGTAGCCGATCCAATGCCCGAGCTCGTGCAACGGATTTCCGAGCGCCGCAACGGTCACGACGACGAGGGCATCGCGTAAGCGATGCAGGGCCGGCGTCACCGCCGGCCCTGCTGTGAACGTGTTCGCAGCGAACGCCGCCCTATTTCATGGCGCCGATCTGTCGCAGCAGCGTCGCGGTGTCGAGGTAGCTCACCCACCGCTTCGCCTTTCCGTTCTCGTAATCGACGACGAACGCGATGGGAACCTCGATCGGCTTGTTCGTCGCGGGCACGCCCGCGAGCTCACCACGATGCGTCCCCGTCACGGTGCACTCGCCCACGACGGTCCCGCCCTCGGCGATGACGCGATCGACGCGGTAGTTGATGTCGGGCAGGCCCTGCCACAGCGCCTCGTGGAAGTTGTGGAAGCCGGCGCGATCCGTCGTCCCGGCCATCGGATTGACGAACGTGACGTCATCCGCAAGGTGCTGTTCGAACCCCGGATGGTCCCGTTTGCTCGCGCGGCTCATGGCCTCCCGAAAGTCCTGCTTGTTCGCGGTGGTGATCTCTGTCGCCCTGGTGTCCGTAAGTGCCATATGGCACCTCCCCCGCACACAGGCTACGCGCGCTGTCCAGCGCACGCGCATCAGAAAGGGCCGGCGCTCCGCGGCGCCGGCCCCTCTACGCGGGCGAGCCCTAGCCGGAGCTAGTTCTCGCGGAACTCGCCCTCGATCGTTTCGCCATCCTTGCGCTCGCCGTCGCGTCCGGCGGTGGCGCCGGCGGGCTCGCCTTCGGTAGGCGCGCCCTCCTGCGGCTGGCCCTGCTGATACATGAACTGGCCGATCTTCTGCGCCGATTGCGCCAGCGCCTGCGCGGCGCTGTTGATCCGCGCGACGTCCTGGCCCTCGAGGGCCGAACGGACGTCCTTGATCTTGGCCTCGACTTCGGTCCGCACGTCGGCCGGGACCTTGTCGCCGGCATCGCGCAGCGCCTTCTCGGTCTGGTACGCGAGCGTGTCCGCGTTGTTGCGCGCCTCGACCGTCTCCTTGCGGCGGCGGTCCTCTTCGGCGTGCGACTGCGCGTCGCGCACGAGCTTCTCGACCTCATCTTTGGAGAGGCCGCTCGTCGCCGTGATCGTGATCTTCTGCTCCTTGCCGGTCGCCTTGTCCTTCGCCGACACGTTGAGGATGCCGTTGGCGTCGATGTCGAAGGTCACCTCGATCTGGGGGACGCCACGCGGCGCCGGCGGGATGCCGTCGAGCACGAAGCGGCCAAGGCTCTTGTTGTCCGCCGCCATCTCGCGCTCTCCCTGCAGGACGTGGACCTCGACCTGATTCTGGGCATCGCTCGCGGTCGTGAAGGTCTGCGATTTCGAGGTCGGGATCGTGGTGTTGCGCTCGATGAGCGGGGTGCGAACGCCGCCGAGCGTCTCGATGCCGAGTGTCAGGGGCGTGACGTCGAGGAGCAACACGTCCTTGACCTCGCCCTTGAGCACGCCGGCCTGGACGGCCGCGCCGACGGCGACGACTTCGTCCGGATTGACGCCCTTGTGCGGCTCCTTGCCGTTGAACAGCTTCTTGACCGTCTCCTGCACCAGCGGCATGCGCGTCTGGCCACCGACGAGGACGACCTCGTTCACCTTGTCGGCCGTGACCTCCGCGTCCTTCATGCACTGCTGCACCGGCGGCACGGTCCTGTCCACCAGATCGCCGACGAGCTGCTCGAGCTTCGCTCGGGTCAGCGTGACGACGAGGTGCTTGGGACCGGTCTGATCCGCGGTGATGAATGGCAGGTTGATCTCTGTCTGCATCGTCGAGGAGAGCTCGATCTTCGCCTTCTCCGCGGACTCTTTCAGCCGCTGAAGCGCCATGCGGTCCTTGGAGAGATCGATGCCCTGCTCCTTCTTGAACTCGCCGACGAGCCATTCGATGATCCGCTGGTCGAAGTCGTCGCCACCGAGATGCGTGTCGCCATTGGTGGCCTTGACCTCAAAGACACCTTCGCCGAGCTGCAGGATCGAGATGTCGAAGGTGCCGCCGCCGAGGTCGTAAACCGAGATGATCTCGTCCTTCTTCTTGTCCAAGCCGTACGCCAGCGAGGCCGCGGTGGGCTCGTTGATGATGCGCAGGACCTCGAGGCCAGCGATCTTGCCCGCATCCTTCGTGGCCTGGCGCTGCGAGTCGTCGAAGTAGGCGGGGACCGTGATGACGGCTTGGGTAACCGGCTCGCCGAGATATGCCTCGGCGTCGGTCTTCAGTTTCTGCAGGATCATCGCCGAGATCTCCGGCGGGCTGAACTTCCGTCCATCCCCTAGCTGGATCTGGACGCCGCCGTTGGGCGCCTCGACGACCTTGTACGGAACCATCTTCAGCGAGCGCTGCACCTCAGGGTCGCTGAAGCGCCGGCCCATGAAGCGCTTGATCGAGTAGATCGTGTTCTCAGCGTTGGTGATCGCCTGACGTTTCGCGAGCTGCCCGACCAGCCGCTCGCCGGTCTTGGTGAAAGCCACGACCGATGGCGTGATGCGGCCGCCTTCCGCGTTCGGGATGATCTGGGGCTCGCCACCGACCATGTAGGCCATGGCGCTGTTCGTTGTGCCGAGGTCGATGCCGATGACCTTCGCCATAGTTACTCCTTCGCCTCCCTGGCCACAGCCTGTGGCGCCTTCGCGACTTTCACGAGCGCGGGCCGAATGACCCGATCGTGCAGTTTGTAGCCCTTCTGTAGTTCACCGAGGACGGTCCCTTCGGGGACCTCGTCGGTCTCGTCGTACATCACCGCTTCCATCTCGAATGGATCGAATTGCCGGCCCGTCGTGGCGATCGGGACGAGTCCTTCCTGCTCCAGGATCGCGCGGAGCTGACGCTCGACGAGCCAGATCCCTTCGACCCAGGAGAAGCGCTGCAGCTCCGGCGGCAGCTGCTCCAAGGCTCGGTCGAACGAATCGAGCACGGTCAGCAGACGCCGAATGAGGTCGGCGTTCGCGTAGCGGACGACATCGGTCTTCTCCGCGTCCGCACGTTTGCGGTAGTTCGAGAATTCGGCGGCCAATCGCTGCAGATCGCGGAGGTGCTCGGCCGCCGCCTGCGCCGAGGTGTCGTCGCCGCCGTTCTTCAGATCGTCACGAGTCGTCATTTCGTCGTTCATGCCATGTCCCTTCCTAGGCGTCCACGGCGCGCATCAATTCCGACATCAGCGTCGTCACGTAGCGCACCGCGCCGATCGAGCGTGCATAGTCCATGCGCGTCGGTCCCACCACGCCCATGAAGCCCGAGCTTCGAAGCTCGCTGCCATAGCGGCCGAGGACCAGACTGAAGTCACGAAGCTCCTCCAGCGGCAGCTCGTCGCCGATGGCCACCGAGACTTCCCCTTCACCAAGCTTCGCCGGCAGCAGGCGAGCGAGCTGTGTGCGATCTTCGAGGATCGTCAGCACCTCGCGAAGCGGCTCGCTGGTGCTGAACTCAGGCTGCCGCAGCAGGTTCATCACCCCGTCGACATAGACCGCGAGCGCTCGCGCGTCATCCTGTTCGTCGAGCAGTCGTCCCGCCGCCTCGAGGATCGCCCGTGCGTGCCCGGTCTCCATGACGGCCAGACCGTGCAACGCTTCGGCATCTTTACCACTGGCGTGCTCGGCGAGCCGTGCGGAGAGGGATCGCAGATCGGTTGAGACCTCGGGCGACGGCAGCTCGAGCAGCTGCTGCCGCACCACGCCACCCTCGAAGACGACGACGAGGAGCGCGCGCTGCCCCTGCACCGGAACCGTCTCGAGGTGCCGGATGCGGACGCGCTGTTGATGTGGCTCGGTCACGAGCGCGGCGCCGGTCGAGAGGCGGGCCAGCACCGAAGCGGCCAGCCGCGACCACTCCGCGGTGTCGAGGTGGACCTGGTGGAACTGATGCCGCACCATCATCTGCTCGCTCTGGCCGAGCCTTGAGTCGCCCATCAGCGACCCGATGAAGTAGCGGTACCCGTGCTGCGTCGGGATGCGGCCCGCCGAGGTGTGCGGATGCGTTAGCAGGCCGAGATCCTCGAGTGCCGCCAGATCGTTCCGCACCGTCGCCGAAGAGACGCCCAGCCGGTAGCGACGCACCAGTGTGTCGGACGACACCGGTTGCGCCGTGCGGATGTACTCGTGTACGACCGCACGCAGGATCCGTTGCTGGCGGGGGGCAGGCTGCGCTTTGGCCATTAGCACTCTCTCCCTTTGAGTGCTAAGAGCCTACCAAACGGGCGTGAATCCAGTCAATCCGTCAGAATGGCGGCATGGGAAAAGGCCAAAAGAAACGAAAGACCCGCGCCCGGCTGACCTGGGCCTCCAAGAAGGCGAATCACGGCCGAAAGCCTGGAATGGGCCGGGGCAAGCGCTAGCGAAATGGTGAGGGCCGGCGAAGCGCCGGCCCTCGATCTCACCTCGAACGCCTAGCGCGACTAGCGGCGCTTCTTCCTTCCACCGGAGCTCTTCTTCCTGGCACCGGAGCTCTTCTTCCTGCTGCGCGAGCTCGAGCTGCGCGACGAAGTGCGGCGCGAGGTTGTGGTCTTCTTCCTGCCGCCAGCCTTTCGCGCGCCAGTCTTGCGAGTCGCGGGCTTGCGACGGGTCGCGCGCTTGGCGGTCGTCTTCCGCGTCGCACGTTTCCGCGTCGAGGCCTTGCGCGTCGTCCGGCGACGCGCCGGGCGCGCCTCGGACATCGGATCGGATGGCATGCCCATGCCGGAGTCCTCCATGCCGGGCTGCTCACCCATGGGTTGCATCGGCATCTCGTCGGTCACTAGCAAGAACCTCCCCAAATCATCTTTCGCAGATCTTCAACGATCACCACGCCGGTGTCGTGTGGCATATCGCGTTCCCGACGCTGGCGCAAGTACGTCGATTCTTTGTCACGTCAGACCAAACGCACGAATACCTCGTTTGACAGTAATCGGCCACGTCGCGTCAGCGAGACGCGCTCGCCGCGCCAGCGCAGCAGCCCGGCACCGTCGAGCCCGCGCAGCCGGTCGCGCACATCGTCCGCGGCGGGCGCGCCGTAGCGTGCGGCCAGCTCGGTGACGCGCAGACCCTCCCGCAGACGGAGGGCCAGGATCGCCGTCTCGGCAGCGTCGCCGGGACGGCTATCGAGCTCGGGTGCCCCGGCGCTCCAGCGTTCGATGTACGTCGCGAGACGCCCGTCGTTCCAGGATCGCGTGCCGCCCAGATGCGAGTGCGCGCCCAGCCCGACGCCGACCCAGTCCCCGTCGCGCCAGTACACCAGGTTGTGCCGGCTCTCGTGACCCGGTCGAGCCCAGTTGGCGATCTCGTAGTGCGCATATCCCGCGCCGGCCAGGATGCGCTCGGCGTCGAGGTACATGTCGGCGACGACATCGTCCTCCGGCTGTCCAGCAGCGGCCCGCGAGCGCCATCGCGCCAGGCTGGGCCAGCCCGAGCCGGGCCAGTTGACGACCGACTGCTCGGGCTCGTGCAACAGCGTGAGCGGATAGCACGACAGATGGTCCGGACCGAGGCGGACCGCCCGCTCGAGGTCGGCTCGCCAGGCGTCGCGGCTCTGCCCGGGCCAGCCGAGGATCAGGTCGAGGTTCAGGCTCAGACCACCAGCGGCGCGAACGAGCTCGACCGAACGGAGCACATCGGCCACGTCGTGCGTCCGCGCCAACGCTCTTAATCCGTTGGCCTCGAGGCTTTGCGCGCCGAGCGACACTCGCGTGAGCCCAAGGAGCGTCCGAAAGGCGCCGAGCCGCTTCGCGTCGAGCGTTTCAGGGTTGGCCTCGAGCGTCACCTCCGTCGGGCGGACATCAAAGGCGTCATCGAGCGCCCGGCGCAACGCTTCGACCTCGGACGGCTGGAGCAAGCTCGGCGTGCCACCGCCGAAGTACACGGTCTCGAGGCGCGGACGCCCCAGGTCCGCCCCGCGAAGCGCGATCTCCCGCGCCAGCGTCTGGAGGTAGCGATCGCGCAGCGGCGTGCTCGCGGGCGCGGTCGCGAAGTCGCAGTACGGACAGCGTGCGGCGCAGAAGGGGATGTGGACGTAGAGCGAGATCGGCATCACAGCTCACCCAGCGGGTCTGGAAGGCCCGCCTCCTCGGACAGCACCGCCGTCAGTCCAAGGTCGACTTTCCACTCGCGGTTCTCATAGACGAAGCCGAGCAGATGCGCCGGCTTCCAGTCGTCCTCGCGGACGAAGGCCGTCCCCTCGACGTCCGGCAGCAGCAACACGAAGGCTTCGACTCGCGACAGCAACCGCGCGGCGGAGACGCCCATGGCGTTGACGCGCGGCGCGCCACCGAGCGCGGACCGCACGCTTTCCGCGAGTGGGCCGGCGACCTCGGTCATCCGCGCGTCGCCATCGTCCTCGCCGACGTGCGCAGCGCGGGAGAGCCGGAGGCGCTCGCGCGTGGCGTAGCGTCCTTCGAACATGCCGCGCGATTCACGTGATAGCGCGAGCCACAGGCCGGCGAGGTCGTCCGCGGCGGCGGCCTTGAGGAACGCCGCGGCCAGCGGCTGGGTCGGATGTTCGTAGTGCACTTCGTAACCGGCGGCGTCGTGCGTCGCGTGCCGGCGGAAGAGCCTCATCGGGAGGCCGCCTCATCCTTGATGCGCAGGACCGCGAGGAAGGCCTCCTGCGGGATCTCGACGTTGCCGACGAGCTTCAGGCGCTTCTTCCCTTCCTTCTGTTTCTCCAGGAGCTTCCGCTTCCGCGTCACGTCGCCGCCGTAGCACTTCGCCAGCACGTTCTTCCGTAGCGGCTGCACCGTCGCGCGCGAGATCACCTTCCCGCCGATGGCGGCCTGGATGGCGACCTCGAACAGCTGGCGCGGAATGAGCTCCTTCAGCTTCGTCACCAGCCCGAGGCCGGTCTTATAAGACTTGTCGCGGTGCACGATCATCGACAGCGCGTCGACGCGCTGGCCGCCGACGAGGATGTCCAGCCGGACCAGATCGGCGGCGCGGTACTCGCTCAGCTCGTAGTCCATCGAGGCGTAGCCCTGCGATCGGCTTTTCAGCTGGTCGTGCAGATCGACGATGACCTCGCCCAGCGGCATCTCGTAGCGCAGCATGGCCCGCTGCGGGTCGAGGTAGCTCATGTCGATGTACGTGCCGCGCCGGTTCTGCACCAACTCCATGACGTTGCCGACGAAGGTCCCGGGCGTGATGACCGTCACCTTGACCCACGGCTCGCGGATCTCGAGGATCGAACCCGGATCCGGCAACGCAGCGGGATTGTCGATCGCGATCTCCTCGCCGCCCATGAGGATGGCGCGATACTCGACGGACGGTGCGGTGGCGATGAGGTCGACGTCGTATTCGCGCTCCAGCCGCTCCTGCACGATCTCCATATGCAGCACGCCGAGGAAGCCGCAGCGAAAGCCGTGACCCAACGCGCCTGACGACTCCGGCTCGTAGGTGAAGGCGGCGTCGTTGAGCCTGAGCTTCTCGAGCGCCTCGCGGAGCTCGGGGTATTCGTCGCTGTTGCTGGGATAGAAGCCCGCGAACACCATCGGCTTGGCCGGGCGATATCCCGGAAGCGGCTCGTTCGCCGGGGTCACGCCGCTCGTCAGCGTGTCGCCGACGCGGCAGTCGGCCACGGTCTTGAGGCCGGTCGCGACGTAGCCGACTTCGCCTGCCTCGAGCGCGTCGACCGGTCGCAGATCCGGCGAGAAAAACCCGACCTCGAGTGCGTCGGCCAACTTCTCCGTCTGCATCAACAGCACGCGCTCTCCAACGCGGACGACGCCTTCGACGATGCGCACGTACGCCAGAACACCCTTGTACGAGTCGTACTTCGAGTCGAAGATCAGGCCGCGGAGGACGGCGTCGGCCGAACCTTTCGGCGGCGGCACGCGCGCGACGACGGCCTCGAGCAGCTCCGGCACGCCGGTGCCTTCCTTCGCCGAGACGGTCAGGATCTCGGCGTCGGTGAAGCCGAAGGCGGACTTGAGGTCCTCGCGCGTCTGCTCGACTTGCGCGTTCGGCAGGTCGATCTTGTTGACGACGGGAATGATCTCGAGGCCGTGCTCGAGCGCGAGATAGGCGTTGGCGAGCGTCTGCGCCTCGATGCCCTGCGTCGCGTCCACGAGCAGCACCGCTCCCTCGCAGGCCGCGATCGATCGTGACACCTCGTAAGAGAAATCGACGTGGCCCGGGGTGTCGATGAGGTAGAGGGTGTAGGTCTTGCCGTCGCGTGCTTGGTAGCGCATGCGGATCGGATGCGCCTTGATGGTGATGCCCTTCTCGCGCTCGAGTTCCATGGCGTCGAGGAATTGCTCTCGCATCTGCCGGCTGGGGATGGTGCCGGTCAGGTCCAGCAGCCGATCGCTCAGCGTGGTCTTGCCATGATCGATATGCGCGAGGATGGCGAACGCGCGGATGTCGTCACGCATCGGTTGAGCGTACCGAGAATCGACGCCACGACGCGGCGCTGCTGCAGCGTCGTCAGTCTTGGATGATCGTTGCAGTCAACGCGGCGGCTCGGTCACCGGGGCGGCTCCCGGCGTGAGGCGGCGAAAAAAGTCGAGCACGAGACGCAGCTCGCCGACGCGCAGCAGCCAGCACGCCGCGAGATACGACGCGCCGGCGACCGCGAACGCGGACAGCAGCTGCAGCGCGAGACCGATCTTCGAGATCTCGAGCTGCACGGTGAAGTTCGTGAGATGGACGTACCCGAAGATGGAGATGCCCATGATCAGCGCCGCGGACAGCTGCCGCAGCACCGCGAACGAGACGGAGAAGACGGGAAGATGGATGCGCGGCTGCAGCAACGCGATCAGGACGGCCGCCTCAGCGAGCGTGGCGATCGAGTTCGCCAGCGCCAGGCCGGCGATCCCCAGCGGCTCGCCGTCGACGACCCATCCGACGAGCACGAAGGCGAGCGCGACGTTCGCCGCGATCGACACCAGCGTCGTCACGAGCGGCGTGCGAGTGTCCTTCGCGGCGTAGAAGGCCCGCGTCAGGATCTGCACGAGGGCGTGCCCGGCGAGGCCGATCGCGTAGAACAGGAATGCCGCCGCGGTGAGCTCTCGCGCGAAGTCGCTGAACTCGCGGTACTGGAACAGCAGATGCACGATCGGACGGCGCAGCACCATCATCGCGATGGCCGACGGCAGCGTCAGGAAGAGGATCAGCCGGATCGCCTGCGCCAGTGCGGCGCGCAGCCGGGTGGTCTGGCCCAGCGCGGCAAAGTGCGAGAGGCTCGGGAAGATGGCGGCGCTGATGGCCATGGAGAACACGCCGAGCGGCAGCAGCATCAGCGCGAAGGCGTAATTCAGCGCGGAGAGTGAGCCCGACACGAGGCCGGTGGCCAGCGCGGTGTTCACTGCGGGGATGACGAAGAACGCGGAGCCCTGCGCCAGGGCTCGCGGCGCCGTCAGCGTGGCGATCTCGCGAAGGCCGGGATGACCGAGGTCGAGGGTCAACGAGTAACGGGTGCGGCGGAAGGTGAGCTCCGGCACCTGCACCAGGAACATCATCAGCGCACCGACCACGACGCCCCAGGCAAGCGCATAGATGCCGAGGAACGGCGAGAGGAAGACCGTGAACAGGATGATCACGAGGTTGTAGACAACGGGCGCGACCGCGGCAGAGAGGAATTGCCGATACGAATTGAGCACGCCGGTCATGAGCGACGACAGCCCCATGAAGATCGGCGACAGCAGCATGATGCGGGTCAGGTCGGTCGCGAGCGAGAGCTGCGCCGGATCGCCGCGGAAGCCGGCGGCGAGGTACGGCATGAACCACGGCGCCGCGACCCACAGCACACCAGAGGCCGTGACGAGCACGAGCAGCATGGCGTTGATGACGCTCGAGGCCACGTGCCAGCCCTCGGCCTCGCGCTCCTTCGCCAGGTAGCTGGTGAAGACCGGGATGAAAGCGCTGGTGATCGCGCCGGCGACGATGAGGTTGAAGAGTGATTCGGGAATGACGTTCGCGGCCCAGAAGGCATCGAGCTCCTTCGACAGGCCGAAGTACGCACCAATGACGGAGAGGCGCAGCCATCCGAGGAAACGGCTGGCCACGAACGTGGTCATCATGATCGCCGTCGCCCCGACGATCCCCTGACGCATCACCGACTCAAAAGAGTAAGAGTGTTGCTATCGTTCACGTTGTCCCCCGCCGGTAAGAACGTTTCCAGGAAGGTGCTCGTTTGGCAGCTAAGAAGCGCAAGCTCACGGCGCTGAAGCGCATCCGTCAGAACATCCGCCGAGCGGCTCGGCGGCAGTCGGTCAAGAGCGCGCTGCGCACGATCGCGAAGCGTGCGCAACGCCTTCCCGAAGCGATCTCCGAAGCGCAGTCCACGATCGACCGGGCGATCGGTGCCGGCATCATCCATAAGAACGCGGGAGCCCGGCGGAAGTCGCGCCTGATGAAGAAGGCGGCGAAGCGGAAGAAGACCGCGTAGGACTAGTCGCGCGGCGTACGGAAAGCGGCGCGGCCGGGAAACAGCGCGACGTCGCCCAACTCCTCATCGATCTCGAGAAGCCGGTTGTACTTCGCGACGCGCTCGCTGCGCGCCACCGAGCCTGCCTTGATCTGCCGCGCGTTGGTCGCCACGACCAGGTCCGCGATCGTCGTGTCCTCGGTCTCGCCAGAGCGGTGTGACACGACGGCGTTCCAGCCGGCGCGCTGCGCCATCTCGATCGCGGCCAGGGTCTCGGACAGCGTGCCGATCTGGTTCAGCTTGATCAGCACCGCGTTGGAGCATTCCTGTCGGATGCCCCGGCCGATACGCTCCGTGTTCGTGACGAAGATGTCGTCGCCGACGAGCTGCAACTTCGCGCCGAGTCGCGCGGTCATGTCCTTCCATCCGTCCCAGTCGTCCTCGGCGAGCCCGTCCTCGATCGAGACGATGGGATAGCGCTTGGCCCAGTCCTCGTAGATCGTCACCAGCTCCTTCGACGTCAGCGTCGCGCTGTCACGAACGAGGTGGTAGCGGCCCTCGCGAAAGAACTCGCTCGCGGCCGGATCCATCGCCAGCGCGACGTCGTCTCCCGGCGCGTAACCGGCTTTCTGGATCGCGGTGACCAGCAAGCGCAGCGCGTCTTCGTTGCTCTCGATTCCCGCGGGGGCAAATCCGCCCTCGTCCCCGACGCCGGTGGCGAGCCCCTCCGAGCGGAGCACGGCCTTCAACGCGTGGAACACCTCGGCGCCCATGCGCAGCGCCTCGGGAAACGACGGAGCGCCGAGCGGGACGATCATGAACTCCTGCAGATCGGTCGAATTTTCCGCGTGCTTGCCGCCATTGAGCACGTTCAGCAGCGGCACCGGCAGCGTCCGCGCGTGCGTCCCGCCCAGGTAGCGATACAGCGGCAGCCCCATGGCCGCGGCCGTCGCTCGGGCGCACCCGAGCGACACGCCGAGGATCGCGTTCGCGCCGAGACGAGACTTGTTCGGGGTTCCGTCAAGCTCGTTCAGCAGGTTGTCGATCGCGAGCTGGTCCGCGGCGTCCTCTCCCACCAGCTCGGGCGCGATGACCTCATTGACGTTGGCGACCGCCTTGCGCACGCCCTTGCCGAGGTAGCGCTTGGGATCGTTGTCGCGCAGCTCGACGGCCTCATGCGCGCCCGTCGACGCGCCCGAGGGCACCATCGCCGTGCCGAGCGCCCCGCTGGCCACGAAGACATCGACCGCGATGGTGGGCGTCGCGCGCGAGTCCAGGATCTCGCGAGCTCGAATGAGCTCGATCGTCGAGGCGCTCACGTCGAATTTCCTCCGGACCCTTCCGATTTGTCTTGTTCAATCACGGGCAGGTCAAATCGGAAGGGTCCGCCTTGAACGCATTTTTCAAATTCGCCGTGAGCGGCGCTCACGTCGCATCCGGGATCGCCGCGACTCCGGGCAGCTCTCGCCCCTCGAGCAGCTCGAGCGACGCGCCGCCGCCCGTCGAGACGTGGGTGAGCTTGTCGGCCAACCCGAGCTGTTCCACGGCCTGGACCGATTCGCCGCCGCCGACGACTGTGGTCGCGTTCGACTCGGCCAGGAGCTGCGCGATGCGGTTGGTGCCTACGCCGAAGGCGGGGTTCTCGAAGTAACCGAGCGGTCCGTTCCAGAACACGGTCGACGAGCGAGCGATCTCGTCTCCGATGAGCGCGATCGTGGCCGGCCCGACGTCGAGGATCATGCCGCCGACCGGTCGTCCGGCCTCGACGACCTCCCCGTTCGGCGCAGCGGTCGAGCCCGCGACGACCACGTCGGTCGGCAGCAGGATGTCCTTTCCCGAGTCGAGGATGCGCTGCGCCGCGCCGACCTGGTCCGGCTCGGCCAGGCTCTTGCCAATGTCGTAGCGCTTTGCCAGGAAGAACGTGTTCGCCATCGCGCCGCCGATCGCGAGCGCATCGACGCGTCGCAGCAGCGACTCCAGGACACGCAGCTTTGTGGAGACCTTGGCACCGCCGATGATCGCGAGGAACGGACGAGCCGGCGCCTCGAGGAGACCACCGAGGAACGTGAGCTCGCGCTCCATCAGAAAACCGGCGTACGCCGGCAGCAGGTGCGCGACCCCCTCGGTCGACGCGTGCGCGCGATGAGCGGTGCCGAACGCGTCGTTGACGTACACCTCCGCGAGCGCGGCCAGACGTTTGGCGAAGGCCGGATCGTTCCGCTCCTCCTCAGCGTGAAAGCGGACGTTCTCGAGCAAGAGCACCTCACCGGGCATCAGATCGGCGGCCGCGTGCTCGGCCTTCGGCCCGACGCAGTCCTCCGCCAGCGTCACCGGCCATCCGCTCAACTGACGCAGCCGCTCGGCCACCGGCGCGAGCGAGAGCTTCGGGTCGCGCCTGCCTTCGGGACGGCCGAGGTGCGAGACGACGATGACGCGCGCACCGCGATCGATGAGGTAGCGCAGCGTGGGAAATGCCGCGCGGATGCGCGTGTCGTCGGCCACCTTCCCGTCTTTGAGCGGAACGTTGAAGTCGACTCGCACGAGCACGCGTTTCCCGTGCGGGTCGAGATCGCGGATCGTCCGCTTGGTAAAGGCGCGTGTGGCCGAGGTCACGTCAGGCCGCGACGGCGGCGGGGAGACGCTCCGCGACGTATGCCGTGATGTCGGCGATGCGGCAGGCGTAGCCCCACTCGTTGTCGTACCACGAGACGACCTTGACCATGTCGCCGAGGACGATCGTGTCGAGCGCGGAGAAGATGCTCGATCGCGAGTCGCCCCGCGGATCGCTCGAGACCAGCGGTTCCTCGGTGTAGCCGAGGATCGCCTGGAGCGGCCCGGCGGCGGCTTCCTTGAAGACGCCGTTCACCTCGTCCTTGGTGACCTCGCGACCGACCAGCGCGGTGAAGTCGACGACCGAGACCGTGCTGACCGGCACGCGGAACGACATTCCGGTAAAGCGCCCCTTCAGCTCGGGGATAACGAGACCGACGGCCCTCGCCGCGCCGGTCTCGCTGGGGACGATGTTCAATGCCGCGGCGCGAGCGTCCCGCGGATCCTTCGCCACCAGGTCCAGCAGCTTCTGCGAGTTGGTGTAGGCGTGGATCGTCGTCAGCAGGCCTTTGCGGATGCCGAAGCGCTCGTGAAGGATCTTGGCCACCGGCGCCAGGCCGTTCGTCGTGCAGGAGGCGTTGCTGATGACGTGGTGCTTGTCCGGATCGTACGAACGCTCGTTCACGCCGAGCACCACGGTGATGTCCTCGTTCTTGGCGGGCGCGCTGATGATGACCTTGCGCGCACCGGCATCGCGATGCGCCTTCGCCTTGGTCGCGTCGGTGAAGAACCCCGTCGACTCGATGACGATGTCGACGCCGAGCGCCTTCCACGGCAGCTTCCCCGGCTCCTTTTCGGCGAAGACCTTGATGCTGCGCCCGTCGACGACGAGAGCATCAGCGGTCGCAGACACCTGGCCGGGATACGTGCCGTAGTTGGAATCGTGCTTGAAGAGGAACGCGTTCGTCGTCGGATCGGCCAGATCGTTGACCGCGACGACTTCGAGCTTGGGCTGGCGCTCGAGCATCGCCTTCAGCGATTGCCGGCCGATCCGTCCAAAACCGTTGATGGCGACTCGTGCCATATGGCTGCCTCCCCGAGTGATTGCGAGTCGATGTTAGGTGTCGCGCCGCCTGGCGTCTCTTAGCCGAGCGGCTGCCTGCCCGCGACGCGCTCGCGCGCCATCAGCGCCGATCCAACGAGGCCGACGTCGTCGCCGAGCGCCGCGGGGACGATCTCGACTGCCGCACCGGGAACGGTGAACGCGCGTTCGCGCACCGCCGTGCGCATCGCGCCGAACACGAACTCAGGCTCGCCGGTCGCGATGCCGCCCCCGACGACGATGCGTTTGGGGTTCAGCAGGTTGACGAGCAGGACGCCCATGTCGCCGAGCGCGCGCTGTGCGCGCTCGACGATGCCGCGCGCGCGCTCGTCCCCGCGCCGCCACGCGGCGAAGACCTCTGCGGCGGAGGCGACGCCGTAATGCTTCGCGATGTTGGCGCCGCCGGCGAGCGCCTCGATGTCGCCGATGTTGCCGCAACCGCAGCGCGGCCCGTTCGGGTCGATCGGCACGTGGCCGATCTCACCCGCGGTCCCGCTGACCCCGCGCAGGAGTTTGCCGTCGGTCACGATGGCGCCGCCGATACCGGTCGAGATCGTGATGTAGACCCAGTCGCGGACGCCGCGCGCGGCGCCGAAGGTCGCCTCGGCCAGCGCGGCGACGAACACATCCCGGTCGAGGAATACCGGTACCCCGAGTCGAGCGCTCATGTCACGCGCGACGGCGACCTCGATGAAGCCCGGAAGATTCGGCGCCTCGTGGATCACGCCGCCCAGATGGTCGAGCGGCCCGGGCGCGCCCACGCCGACCGCGCTCACCGGCTCGCCGGCGGTCGAGGCGTGGACGGCCTCGACCATCGCGGCCTCCACGTCGGAGCTATTGGTGCTCGGTGTAGCGACCTGCACGCGTCGATCGATCTTGGCCGGGTCGTGTGCGAGACCGGCGCGGATGTGCGTGCCGCCGAGATCGACGCCGACGAAGGCCGGCGTACCTAGACCTTTGGGAGGACCTCGACGATGGCGCGGTCGCGCAGAACGGTCTCGTCCCCCCCGAGTCCGTTCCGGATCGCGGCGCGGTAGCCCTTCTTCGCCTTGTCCTTACCGAACATGCGCTCGGCATCCTCGTAGATCTGTCGCACCAGGGTGGCGACATACGGCGAGGCCTGATCGGAGGCGAACTCGCGATCGATGGCGCTGACGTCGAGCCGATCGTCCTGGATCGGCAGCATGCGGTCGAGCGGATCGGCCTGCTCGTCCACGAGTCGCAGCCGTACGTTCATCCGCTCGTCGAGGCGTTGCTTCCCATATTGCCCGCTGTTGTATTCGGTCATCAGCGCGTTGGCGAAAGAGGCCAGACGTCCCGGCGATGACGACGCCGATGCGGTGGCGGTCAGGAAGCTCGTCGGCTCTGGAGCAGATGGAACTGGACCCGCGGCCTCCTTCTTCCCGCCGAACAAGCCGCCCAGGAGTCCGCCGCGCTTCTTTTCTTCCTTCGCCGGCGGAGTCGCTTCGAGCTCGAGGATCGGAGCGGTCGTGTCCGGCGGCAGGTAGTGCGAGGCCACCGGCTCTTCGGCGCTGCGCGCGGGGGCTAGCGGCGCCGCGGGGCGTGGAGGGGCTTCCGGTTCCTGCAGCTGCGGCTCGGCGGTCTCCGCCGTCGCGGCTCGCCCAAACAGCGCCGCGAGACGGTGATCGGTGTCCTGGACCGATGGCGTGTGGGCCCCAGGCGCAGGCGGCGGCTCTACCGCGGCGGGCGGTGCTGCGGGCTGTGGCCCGGGTGCCGGCGGTGCCGAGGCGGCCTGCGTCTGCATCCGCTGCCAGAAGTCCTCCGGTGAGGTCGGCGCCGAGCTCCCGCCCTGACGCTGCATCGACGCCAACCGCTCCTGCATCAGCGCTGATAGGTCCTCCGATGATGGCGGCGGTGGCGCCTGCCAGAACGCGGGCGCCGGCGACTCGGCCTGAGGCGCCGGTGCGCGCGGCGGCGAAGTCGGCTGCTGCGACGTCGGCGCCGGTGCGGCCGGCTCGGGCGCGCTTGGCGCGGGCGCGTCGTATACCGCCGGCGGCTCGAACGCTGCTGGGGCCGGCGCGGGTTTTTCAAAGGTCGGTGCCGGCGCTTCGGGAGGCATGTACACGCCCCGCGTCGGCTCCGG
>VBHP01000093.1 GCA_005881435.1 Chloroflexota bacterium
CGCCGGTCGTTGCGGCTCCGCTGCGGGCGCGCTCCAGGCGGCGCGGGCCGGAGGTGGCGCGGGCTCGGGTTCTGCCGCGGGCTCGAGCGCATCGATCAGCCCGGCTTGCACCAAGTCGTGCAGCTGTCGAAGCGTCGTCACGCGACCCTGCGACAGAGTCGAAGCCAGCGCGTTGACGTCGCGACGACCGTCGATCTTCATCAGCACGCGCCAGTGTTCGGGCGCGATAGTGATCGGACCGCCTGAGGTAGCGCGATCGGAATGCTTGAAGCGCATG
>VBHP01000094.1 GCA_005881435.1 Chloroflexota bacterium
GCGCCAGGATGGCGTCGATCGAGCCGGCCAGGTTAGGGGTTCCGGCCGGCGCTGGACGGAAGGCGAAGTTGCCCTCCTGCATGCCGAAGATCGCGCCGAGTGCGGCATCGCCGACGTCGTCGCCGTACCGCGCCGCGGTCAGGTTGCCTTCGGTGATCTCGAGCGTGCCCGCGTCGCCGTCCACCGCCACCTCGAGCACGCCCGTCTTACGTGCTGACTCGAGCAA
>VBHP01000137.1 GCA_005881435.1 Chloroflexota bacterium
GGCGCTGGGCTGACCGCCGCGCCGGCGGCAATCGATGCCGGCCTTGACGCCGCCGGCTGGAAGTTGGAGACGTTGCTCGCGGTGCCCGACTATGTCGGCGCGCTGGTCGCGGAAGGCGTCGACTGGGGCGTCAGCTGGCTGGACTGGCCGCTAAACGGTTCTGCGCGCGGCTGATGCACCAGCCCAGCCGGTCCGTCAGCTCGTCCGCGTAGACGGTCCGGCAGGTCGCATTGTCGCCCGGGACCATGTAGATCTCGACATTCGGGCCGGGCTTCGGTTTGCCCCACCACAGCTGGCGCCGATCGGGATTGTCGCTGGCAAGCAAATAGGTCATCGGGTCCTGATAGGGAGCCGGGACGTAACCGGAGACTGGCCAGGCGAATTCGGCGAGCCAATCCAGCCGAAGGGCGCCAGCCGGCGGCAGCACCGAGCAGCGCCGCCCACGTTCGGCGCACCACTCACGCATCAGCCGGTCGGCCCCTTCCGTGAATTCGTCTTTGGTTCGCCGGACGACTTTAAGAAGGTGTCGCAGGCGCAGGAACCAATCCAGCTGTTTGCCTGGATCGAGACCCAGCCGCGGACCAAGCCCACGAACCAGCCGGCCACTCAACCGGCTGAGCTCGATCGGGCCGGCCATGGGCTCCACGAAGACCAGGAGATCGATCCCTTGCCCCTGAGCGCGAAGCTGTTGGGCCATCTCATAGGCGATCACACTGGCACCGCAAAAACCGCCTAACAGGTAGGGACCTTCGGGTTGAACGCTGCGAAGGGACTGGATGTAATCCGCCGCCATGGTCTCGATGGTCGGCGGGGCGGGCAGGTCGTCGAACCGATATGGATCCAGCAGATAGACCGGCTGCTCTCGGCCCAGCTTGTGCGCCAGGGTGAAGCAATAGGTGGCGCCCCCTTGCCAGTGCACGTGGAGGTAGAAGAAGGGCCGCCTGGAGCCTCCCCGTTGGATCGCCACGACCGGAACGCGGGGATGCGCCGAGGATGCGCGCTCGACCGGGGCGACTGGCGGGACAAGGGCGCCGATCGTCGGTACGTCCTGCCGCAGATATCGTTTCAGCAAGGCGCGCTTGTGCGCCGAGAGCTCGCTCTCCATTCGGCTTCCAATTGTTGACGAGTTCAGCGAACCCGGCAATGAGGCAGTGCCGACGGCCTCAGGGACAAACGGCCCATCTGTCGGTACAGCGCGGCAGCGATTTCGGGTCACGCCTATTCCGAGCGGCCTGAGTCCACCCTACGCTAACAGCAATGACGTCGAGTGACATCCCATGCCCGCCGACCGTGCACGACCTCGTCGCGACGCGGGCCGCGGCCAGCCCCGACGCGACGGCGGTCGTCGCCGGCGACCAGCAGATCAGCTACGGCCAGCTGGACCAGCGTGCCAACCGGCTGGCCCACCATCTGCGCGCCATGGGAGCCGGTCCCGATGTGGTGGTGGGGTTGTGCCTCAAGCGGTCCGCTGAGCTGGTGGTCGGAGCGCTGGCAATCCTCAAAGCGGGCGCGGCCTACCTGCCGCTCGATCCCGCCTCGCCACCGGAGCGGCTTTATCTCGAGCCCGGATTGTTTACCGGCAGATTCCCTTCCCCCTTGCGAACAAGGGTCAGGGAGGCGGCTCGAAATCCTCAACCCTGGTGCGGCCGGCGAATCCCTTGGCACCGGAAATCGCCGGCCGCCCACCAGCCTGGTCCGCGACGACAACCTCGCGTATGTGATCTATACATCGGGTTCGACCGGTCAGCCGAAGGGCGTTCAGGTGACCCATTCGAACCTGATGAACCTGGTCCGCTGGCATCAGCAGGCCTTTGCGATCACGTCATCCGACCGCGCCACGCAGGTCGCCAGCCCGGCGTTCGATGCGGCGGTCTGGGAACTGTGGCCGTACCTGACCGCGGGCGCCGGCATCTATGTCCCCGACGAGGACACGCGCATGGATCCCCCGCGGCTTCGCGATTGGCTGGTGGCGCAGGCGATCACCGTCACCTTCGTTCCGACGCCGCTGGCCGAGACCGTCATGACCCTGGAGTGGCCCGCGGACACCGCCCTTCGGCTCATGCTCACGGGCGGAGACACGCTGCACCGCTATCCACCATCGACGCTGCCATTCGCGCTCATCAACAACTACGGTCCGACCGAAACCGCCGTCGTGGCGACATCGGGGCTCGTCCCACCGGCAAGCGGGTGGACCTCTCTACCGTCGATTGGCCGTCCGATCAGCGGGGCGCGGGCGTACGTCCTGGACGAGAAACGACAGCCGGTGCTGGCGGAGATGATCGGCGAGCTCTACATCGGCGGTCGCGGGGTGGCGCGTGGTTACCTGAACCGTGCGGAGCTCACCGCCGAGCGATTCGTCCCCGATCCGTTCAGCGACGTTCCTGGAGCCCGGATGTATCGCACCGGCGACCTGGTGCGGGCTCGGGTCAACGGCGAGCTCGAGTTCGTGGGCCGGACCGACGACCAGGTGAAGATTCGCGGATTCCGAATTGAGCTGGGCGAGATCGAAGCGACGCTGGCCACGCATCCGCTGGTGCAGCAGGCGGTCGCGGTGGCCCGCGAGGACACACCAGGCGATAAGCGGCTGGTCGCCTATGTCGTGCCGGCACCGGGTTCCACCCTCGACGTCGATAGCATGCGGAGCTTCCTGGGCAAGCGCCTGCCCGAGTACATGGTGCCAGCGGCGTTCGTGTCACTGCCCAGCCTGCCGGTCACAACGAATGGCAAGGTGGACCGGCACGCGCTGCCCGCTCCCACCATCAGCCGGGTCCCATCCGACGACCCCAGTGGGGAGGTCCGCACGCTGATCGAGCAGCGGATGGCCGGCATGGTGGCGGCGGTGTTGAAGGTCGACCAGGTTGGTTCCGAAGAAAACTTCTTCCTGCTGGGCGGCCATTCGCTGCTGGCGGCCCAGCTGCTCGTCCATGTTCACCAGACCTTCGGCGTCGAGCTGCCGCTGCGCACCCTCTTCGAGCTGCCCACCGTCTGTGGCCTTTCGGCCGAGATCGAGCGGCTGCTGCTGGCCAGTCTGCAGGCGATGACCGACGAGGAGGCCGAGCGCCTCCTCGCCTGAGCCTCCAATCGTGCCCGGCTCATCCACGTCCGTGACCCCCCAGAACGCCACGAAAGCGGCCGATCCGAGCCTCAGCCTCTACCATCTGCTCGAGCCCTCCGTGCTGGCCGATCCCTATCCGCTGTACCGGCGGTTGCGGACCGAAGACCCGGTGCACTGGGATCCCTTCCTGCACAAATGGGTCCTGACTCGCTACGCCGACGTGGTTTTCGCGCTGCAGCGATTCTCCGCGAAGTGTGCGCCGACTCCCGAGCAGCTTGACATGATGGGCATGGGGGTGCTGAGCCCAGCGGCCCAGGTGATGGTGAAGCAGATGCTGTTCATGGACCCGCCGGCCCACACCCGCATCCGCGGCCTGGCAGCAAAGGCATTCACGCCCCGTCGGGTGGAGGTTCTCCGCGAGCACATCGAAGACATCGTGGACGGCATGCTCGACGAGGTGGCGGCGAAAGGCAGCATGGAGGTGATCGCCGACCTGGCCGCGCCCCTCCCCGCAACGGTCACCGGCGAGCTGCTGGGCGTGCCCCGCGCCGATCGTGATCAGCTCAAAGCCTGGTCGGCGGACTTTGCCGAGCTGCTGGGCAATTTTCAGCTCAACCCGGACCGCGTGCCGCGCGTGCTACGCAGTATCGAAGCACTGCTGAGCTATTTCCACGATGCCGTGCGCCGCGATCGGGAGAACCCGCACGACGGCCTCATCCACGCGCTGGTGACAGCCGAGATCGATGGCGACCGGCTTACCGATGAGGAGATCGTCACCAACACGATCGTCACCATGGTGGGCGGGCAGGAGACGACCACGAACTTGATTGCGACCGGACTGCTCACCCTGTTCCGCCACCCCGACCAGCTAGATCGTCTGCGCGACGACCTGTCGCTGATTCCGTCTGCCGTGGAAGAACTGCTCCGCTACGAAGCGCCCAGCCAGCAGACCACCCGGATCGCCCCCGAGGATGTGGAGTTGGGAGGGAAATTGATTCACAAGGGTGAGTCGTGCCTGGTCGTGATGGGCGCGGCCAACCGCGACCCCGAGCGCTTCCCTGACCCGGATCGCCTGGACCTCACCCGGCCCGACAACCGTCACGTCGCCTTCGGCTGGGCAGGGCATTTCTGCTTCGGTGCGCCCCTGGGACGCGTCGAGGGGCAGATCGCCTTCAGGAAAATTTTCCAGCGTTTTCCGGACCTGCAGCTGGGGCCCGGGCCCATCACCTGGCGCAACAACCTGGGGCTTCGCGGCCTTAACGCGCTTTCGGTCGTCCTCTAAGCGGCCTGCCCGATGACGGCCAGGATCCGGTCCTTCATGATGGACACCGTGCGTTCCCAGGTGAAGGCGCGCTCGATGTGGCGGCGAGCTTCTTCTCCCATCCGGCGGCACCGCGCCGGGTTGTCCAGGAGTCGCTGAAGGGCCCGGGCCAGGCCCATCGTGTCCCCCGGCTGCACCAGGTACCCGGTCTCCCCCTGGATGACGCGTTCGGGAGTGCCGCCGATCCTGGTCGCCACCACCGGAAGCCCGTAAAGGCTGGCCTCCGCGTAGGCGGTGGCGGACGGCTCCCGCCGGCTCGGCATACAGAACACCGAGGCCCGCGCGAAGTACTGGGGCAGCGCGTGCGGGCTGACGCGGCCGACGACCTCGCAGCCCGGCATGGAAATCCGCGGCGAGCAGCCGACCACCGTGAGCGTGGCCGGGACGCCCCATGCCCGCAACTGGCGAAAGGCGTCGAGAAGCTCCGGGCCGCCTTTTCGTCCCCAGTCGACGCCGACGAAAAGGATCCGCCGGGCCGCATACCGGTCCTCGCCGATGGAAGCCGGCGCCGGCACGTTGGTCCCGGAGTTGACGCACACGACGGCCTCCGGGGCGCAGCCGTAGTCATCGACCAGGGACTGGGCACAAAAGCGGCTCATGGTAAAGATGGCCGTGGCCTTGCGGAAGAGCTCACGTTCGAGGCGCAGCCAGGCCGTCGAGGGTACCAGCAACGGAGGGCATTCCGGCGCGTAATGCCGGTTGGCGAGAGCCGTATTGTCGGCAAAGATGAAGTGGGGCGTGTCCGGCAGGCTGGCGTCGTACAGCACGGAGGTCTGAAGGCTGAAGGCATATCGCCCACCCTTGAGTCGTTCCCGGATCCTTGATGCCGAGAGCTTGAAAATGTAGTCCGTCTTGGCGACGGCTTCGCGAATCCGCTGGGCCGAGGTGGCCAGCTTCAGCCGCTGGTTGGCGGCGAGCACGAGCAGATTCGCCGGCCCCCATCGGTCGGCCCGACTGACCAGCTCGCCTACCTCGACGTCGTCGATGCGGTAGCCATGGAATTGCCGGGACAGCTCCCGCTTCAGACTCTCGTTGATGTGCGAGAAGGAGCCGAGCCGAACGAAGGCGATGTCACCGTTGGCTGACATCGACGGGCTCCCCGGGTTCATGGGCCTCTCCATTGTTCGAATCCGGGCCGCCGGCTGGCGATAGGACAGAAGGCCCACGCCGCCGGGACGGCGTCGCCCCGAATTAGGACAACCCGTGTTCGGCACCGGGCCCTGCCCATTACTCGGGTGGCGGAGCCGGTCGTACGTTAGCGATTGTGAACTCCACCCTCACGGGAACATGACGCCTGCCTCCAGCCTGGTGCGGCCGCCGCTTCGACTCGTGAGCCGGGTGGTTGCCGATCCGGGGCTGCTTCGATCGACGGCAATTGTTTTCCTGGGGGATGCGTCGGCGCGGATGCTCGGTTTCCTCTTTTCCGTGGCTGCCGCCCGCATCCTCACGCCGGCGGGCTACGGCCAGATCGCCTACGCGCTGGCGGCGGTTGGCATCGTCACGGTTCTGACGAACAACGCCCCCTCGGGAATGGGCCGCTTTCTGGCCCGTCACCAGAGTGAACCTCACAAACAGAAGGTCTACGCCACGAACTGGCTGACGATCATCTCGCTGATGCTGGCGTCGAGCCTGGTGCTCGTGATCCCGGTGGGCATCTGGGCCGGGCTGGGCGGCGCGATGCTGATCGCCCTGATGGCGAATCTCCTGGGAACGGCGGTTTTTCAGACCTATCGGGAAGCCCAAAAAGGATTGGGCCGCTTCTGGATAACGGGCGGCTATTACGTCTTCGCCAATCTCATTCAGCTGGGCGCCATCATCCTCCTGGGAACGCTGGG
>VBHP01000138.1 GCA_005881435.1 Chloroflexota bacterium
AGGCCCGGGCCATTGCTCGCTACACCTGGCCCATCATCCTGCAGGGCATCTTTTACAACGTCTGGTATGGCGCTGATCTCATCCTGATCCATCGGCTGTTGCACCATCCCGCCATCGGCAATTACGCCGCGGCCAAGACGTTCAACATGATGCTGCTCACCGTGATGGCCGCGTTCAATTACGCGCTCGGGCCTCGCATGGTGCGCCTGGCCGACTCGGCGCTCCGCGGCTACATCATCAATGTCAGCGCCCTTTCGCTCGCCCTCATTCTGCCGATCGCCGGCGGTCTTGCCCTGTTTGGCCGGCCCCTGATCGGGCTGATTTTTGGCAGTCAGTATGAGCTCGCGGCCGATGTCTT
>VBHP01000019.1:0-3803 GCA_005881435.1 Chloroflexota bacterium
CTCCACCGATGTGGATGAACCGCGACGGGAACAGCTCGAGGATCTCTTCGAGTACGTGCTGCAGAAACGTGAAGACCTTGTCCTCGACCGCGAACACGCCGTCGAAGACGCCCCACCAGGTCGCGACCTCGAGCGGCTTGCCGCTGTTGCCGAGCTCCGGGTATGCGGCAATGGCCGCACGCGCGTGTCCGGGCATCTCGATCTCGGGCACGACCGTGATGAAGCGGTCAGCGGCGTAGCGCACGATCTCGCGCACGTCGTCCTGCGTGTAGAAGCCGCCGTGGGGCTTGCCGGCGTAGCGCCGCGCGGCCGGATCGCGCGTCGGCGGTCCGAGCTGGCTGTCCGTTCTCCAGGCGCCGACGTCAGTCAGCTTCGGGTAGCGCTTGATCTCGATGCGCCAGCCCTGATCGTCGGTGAGGTGCCAGTGGAAGACGTTGAACTTGTGCAGCGCCAGCAGATCCAGGTGCTTGCGGATGGTTTCCTTGGGCATGAAATGGCGCGCGACGTCGAGGTGGCTACCGCGCCAGGCGAAGCGCGGGCGGTCCTCGATGTCCAGCGCTGGCATCCTCCAGGCGACGTCCGCTACGCGCGCGCGCCGGAAGATCGCAGGTGGAAGCAGCTGCAGCACTGTCTGTGCGCCGCGTGCGATGCCGGCGGCGCGGCGCGCGATCAGTCGGACCTCCCCGGCTCGCACGCTGAGGCGGTAGCCCTCGTCGCCGAGCGAGCTCACGTCCGGCTCGAGCCCGAGGACGATGCGCGAACCGGTTGCCCGAGCGACGATCGGCAGCGGCAACGCGGTGGCCGGACGAAGCGCGTCGCGCAGCTGCTCGGCCAGCGCGCGAAGGGCGGGCGTCATCTGTAGGCGCGTCGACGCGGTCAGCGCGAACGAGCCGCTGCGCGGTCGCAGCGTCGCGGGTAACGGGATCAGCGACGGCGGTGTCGCGGGCATCGGGCCATGCTACCGACGGCGGCGACGCGGTCCGGCGCGATACTCGTCCGCGATGGAACCGGACGTCGAGCTCCTCGTCGGCCTCGTGCGCATCCCGAGTGTGTCGACGCGCGAGCGCGCCGCGGTGGAGTACCTCGTGTCTCAGATGCGCGCACGCGGCTTCGACGCGCGCATCGACGAGGCCGGCAACGCCGTCGGCGAGATCGGCCAGGGTCCGGTGCGCGTCGCGCTGGTCGGTCACATCGACACCGTTCCGGGCGAGATCCCCGTGGTGATCGAGGACGGCGAACTCGTTGGCCGCGGAGCCGTCGACGCCAAGGGTCCGCTGGCGTCGTTCGTCGCGGCGGCGAGCGCGCCGCCGGCAGGCGCGCGCATCACCGTCGTCGGCGCGGTCGAGGAAGAGCACCCCTCGAGCCGAGGCGCCCGCGCACTCGCGCGCAACGCGTCTCCGGATCACTGCGTCATCGGAGAGCCCTCGGGCTGGGATGCGATCACCGTCGGCTATAAGGGCAGCCTGCAGCTGCGGATCCGCATCGAGAGACCGGCGCGTCACGGCGCGCACGACGGTGGCAGCGTCGCCGAGGACGGGATCGCGCTCTTCGCAGAGCTCAAGCGCCGCGCCCAGGTGGGCGTGGCCGAGCCGACTCCGTTCGCGCGCCTCGACTGCCGCCTCGCGTCGATCGTGGCCACGCCTGGCGACGGGCTCACCGAGCGCGCCGAGCTTCTCGTCGCCTATCGCCTGCCGCCCGGAGTTCAGACGACCGAGCTGGTCTCGCAGGCCCGAGAGCTCGCGCCTGACCTGGAGGTGGTGAGCGCCGAGGAACCGATCAAGGCACCCCGGGCGACACCGCTGGCGCGGGCCTTCCAGTCGGCGATACGCGAGGCCGGCGGCGAGCCGGCGTTCAAGGTCAAGACCGGCACGAGCGACATGAATGTGCTCGGCCCGGCGTGGGGCTGTCCCATCGTCGCGTATGGCCCCGGTGACAGCCGCTATGACCACACACCGATGGAGCGTCTTGCGCTCGCCGACTACGCCCGCTCGATCGGCGTCTTGCGCGGCGTTATGGCGCGACTCGCCGCATAATCGCCCTCATTCCGTGATACGGATGAGGAGGCGGGCCATGCGTACGCTTCGGATCTTCGCGGCGGCCGCCGGCGGGATGGCCCTCGTCGCGTCCGCCTGCGGTGGGGGGCCGGCGGCGCAGCCGCCGAGCGGCTCTGCCAGCGGCGCGATCACGCAGGAGGTCAAGGTCGGCGTCGCGATCTCGCTGACCGGCGCGGCCAATGTCTACGGGCCGAGCCAGCAGAACGGCGTGAACCTCGCGGCCGAGCAGATCAACGCGATTGGGCGGCCGTTCACGGTGCGGCTCGTCATCGAGGATGACGCGAGCACCGCGGCGCAGTCCATCACGGTCTTCAAGAAGTTCATCGACCAGGACAAGGTCGCGGCAATCCTCGGCCCGACGCTCTCGGGCTCCGCCGCGGGCGCGCATCCGGTGGCGCAAGCGGCGCAGATACCGACGATCGCGATCTCGAACACCGGCATCGGCATCGTTGGCAAGTGCGACTACGGTCCGTGCGATTACATCTTCCGAGCCTCGCTCGGCGAGGAAACCGCGCTGCCGGAGACGGTCAAGGCGGCGAAGGCCGCTCTCAATCTCAAGAAGGTCGTGCTGTTGTACGCGCAGGACGACAAGTTCTCTGCCGACGACGCGACGATCTTCGAGAAGGCGCTCGGAGCCGAGGGGATCCAGATCACGAAGAAGGTCGCGTTCTCCAAGAACGACGTCGACTTCGCCGGCACGGTCGGACAGGTCAAAGGCGACAATCCCGACGCGATCGTCGTCGGTGCTCTGGCGGGTCCGGCGACGAAGATCCTCCAGGAGATCGCGAAGCAGATGCCGGGCAAGAAGATGCTGTGCGGCAACGGCTGCAATACGCCCGCGATCATCAGCGGCGCGGGAGCGGCGGCAGAGGCCACGATCGTAGGCACCGCGTGGGATCCGAGCTCGGATACGGCGTCATATTTCGTGAACTCTTACAAGGCGAAGTACGGCAAGGACCCAGACCAGTTCGCGGCCCAGGCGTACACCGCGCTGCACGTGCTCGCGAACGCGCTAGACACCTCGAAGGTGAATGCGAACGACCATGCGGCCCTAAAGCGGGCCCTCGAGGGGATCAAGAACGCGAAGACCGTCCTCGGGGCGTTCTCGTTCACCGCGGATCACGACGTGTCGCAGCCCGTCTACGTCATGACCGTGAAGGGCAACGCGTTCGTTCCTTTCAAATAGGAGACGAGGAGAAAGGCCCGCCACGCGTGTGGCGGGCCTTTTAATCAATTGGACCAGCTCTACAACGCGATCTTCCTCGGCTCGATCTACGCGCTGTTCGCGCTCGGGTTCACCCTCGTCTTCAGCGTCCTGGACATCCTGAACCTCGCGCACCCCGCCATCTTTGGGCTGGGCGCGTTCGTGGCCCTGTTCTGCATGGAGACGCTCGGTCTGCCGGCGGCCGTCGCGGTGGTCGCGGCCTTCGTGGTGTGCGGCGCCGCGGGCATCGTCCTCGATCGGATCGCCTTTGCGCCGCTTCGGGCGCGAAATGCGCCACCGCTCTCGGCGATGATCTCGAGCATCGGCGCGTCGCTGATCCTCATCCGCCTGCTCGAGCTGCGCTACGGCACGGACTTCCTGTCGTATCCACCGCGCTCGCTGCCGTCGTTCGTGATCAACCTCGGCGACACCACCTTCGACGGCCTGCGGCTCATCATCATCACCTTCGGCCTCGTGCTCATGGGCGCGCTGACCTGGCTGGTGCGCTCGACCGCGCTCGGCCGCTCGATCCGAGCGCTCGCGGA
>VBHP01000019.1:3811-15130 GCA_005881435.1 Chloroflexota bacterium
CCATCGCGTCGACGTTCTTTCTCTCGTCGGGCCTCGGCGGCGTCGCCGGCGTGCTCCTTGGCTTCGCCTACAACTCGATCGTTCCGCAGATGGGGTCACAGCTCGAGCTCCGTGCGTTCACGGTGATGATCGTCGGCGGCATGGGAAGCATTCCCGGAGCGGTCGTCGGGGCGTACCTGCTCGGCCTCGGCGAAACCTTTTCAGCTTTGGTATCCAGCGAGCTTCGTGACGCCTTCGTCTTCGGCACGCTCTTCGTCGTGCTGGTGCTGCGCCCGAACGGCTTGTTCGGCGTGCGCTCCGCGGAACGGGTGTAGCGATGGAAGCCGTGGGCGAGTTCCTCCGCGCCTACTCGACGCTCTTCGGCGGCATCGGCATCTCGTGCCTTCTGGCGCTGTCGATCTGGGTCACGCTGTATGCCGGCCAGCTCACCCTCGGCAACGCCGCATTCATGGGCGTCGCCGCATACACCGCGGCGCTGCTCACGCTCAAAGCGCAGTGGCCGTTCCCGGTAGCGCTGCTCGCCGGCGCCGCGGCGGCGACGGCGCTGTCGTTGCCGCTCGGCCTGATCGTCTTCCGTCTGCGCGGCGTGTACCTGGCGATCGCGACGCTGGCGTTCGGCGAGATGGTCCGGATCGTGATCCTGGCGCTGCCGATCACCGGGCGTGGACAGGGCCTCAACGGCATCCCACCCAAGACGTCCGTAGCCGCCGTGGCCTACGTCCTCGCGCGCGTGCGCGTCTCGACGCTGGGCCGAGCGTGGGCCGCGATCCGCGAGGACGAGCTCGCCGCCGCGGCGAACGGCATCGCCGTACGGCGCTACACCCTGGCGGCGTTCGTCATCGGCGCCGCGGTCGCGAGCTGGGCCGGCGGCCTGTCCGCGCATCAGAACTTCTCGATCGATCCGGGACAGTTCGGCTTCAGCACGGCGGTGCAGATCCTGGTCATGGCCGTCGTCGGGGGCATCCCGAATGTGCTGGGCCCGCTGTTGGGCGCTGCGCTCCTGACCGCGCTGCCCGAGCTGCTGCGATTCCTGAGGGAGTACCGCGACATCTTCCAGGGCGCGATCCTGATCCTGGTCATCGCGTACCTGCCCCGCGGCCTGATCACGCTGTTCGATCTCGCACGAACGCGGCGGTTGATGCGGATCGGACAAGCCGATGTTGCTTGAGATCCGGCGTCTGACCAAACGCTTCGGCGGCGTCGAGGCGGTCGCCGACGTCGACCTCTCGGCCGAATCGGGCAGCGTCCTCAGCCTCATCGGCCCAAACGGCGCCGGCAAGACGACGCTGGTCAACTGCATCGCCGGACAGTTCCTCGCCGACGGCGGCGTCGTCGGTTTCCGCGGCGAGGACATCACCCGCCTTCCGCCCCACGAGCGCGCGAAGCGCGGCATCGCTCGCACGTTCCAGGGCGTCCGTCTGTTCAAGGGACTGTCGGTGCTCGACAACGTCCTCATCGGCCGGCACAGCCGAACGCGCTCCGACGTCGTGGCGCGGATCATCCCGTTCGGCCGCGCGGACGGCGCCGGCGACCGAGACAAAGCCGGCGAGCTGCTCCATCTCGTGGACCTGGACTCGCGCCACAGCGAGCTCGCCGGCGAGCTGTCGTACGGCGAGCAGCGCCGGCTCGAGATCGCGCGCGCGCTCGCGGCCGAGCCGTCGCTGCTGCTGCTGGACGAGCCCGCTGCGGGACTGAACGCGGCGGAGAGTGCCCGTCTTCGCGAGCTGGTGCGCGCCCTCGCCGGCGCCGGGCTGGCCATCGTGCTGATCGAACACGACGTGCGACTGGTGATGGGTGTGTCCGAGCGCATCGCGGTGCTGAACTTCGGACGCAAGATCGCCGAGGGCACGCCGCGGGAAGTGCAGGCCGATCCCGGCGTGCGCGAGGCCTACCTCGGCGTCGAAGACGAGGCGGTGTAGTGCTCGAGGTCACGGACCTGTTGGTGCGCTATGGCGCGGTGCAGGTCGTTCACGGCATCTCCTTCGAGGTCAAGGCCGGAGAGGTCGTCGCGCTGATCGGCGCCAACGGAGCGGGAAAGACAACGACGCTGGCCGCGATCTCCGGACTCGTGCGTGCGCGCGGCGCGGTGCGCCTCGAGGGACGCGACATCCTCGGGCGTCAGCCGCACCAGATCGTCCGCGCCGGGATCGTGCAGGTACCGGAGGGCCGCGCGGTGCTGGCGCGGATGTCCGTCGAGGAGAACCTGCGGCTCGGCTCGCGCGACGGTGTCGCCGAGGCGTACGCCCGCTTCCCGGTGCTGCGCGACCGCCGCGCCATGCCCGCCGGCAATCTGTCGGGCGGCGAGCAACAGATGCTCGCGATCGCGCGCGCGTTGCTGGCGCGACCGCGCCTGCTGCTGCTCGACGAGCCGTCACTGGGGCTGGCGCCGAAGGTCGTCGCCGCCGTGTTCGGCGTCCTGGCCGAGCTCAAGGCAAGTGGCGTGACCATGCTCCTGGTCGAGCAGAACGCGGCCAGAGCGCTCCGTCTCGCCGATCGCGCGTACGTCTTGGAGCTCGGACGCATCGTGATCTCCGGACGGGCCGGAGATCTGCTCGGCGACGAACGTGTCGCGCGCGCCTACCTCGGCGCGTGAGGCCCGCCGCTACCGCTCGGCGATCCAGCCGATCACGAAACGGTCGCCGAAGTCGAGGAGCGGGACCGGCGGTCGCCGCTCGCAGCAGATCGCGATGGAGAAGCGCGCGTCGCTCGCGGCCTTCTCGCCGGTCGGCACGATGAGCGCCCGACCGTCCGGCGACACCCCCAGCGGACCGAACTCGCCCCAATTCCGCAGGCGCGCGAGCGCGGTGAGCGTCGCGTCGTAGCTCAGCGAGTAGAGGTAGGCCGAGCCTTCGGTGTCGAGTGACGCCGGATCGCTCTGTTGTATCGGCCACACCAGGAACGCTGACGACGGCGTCGTTCCGATGAGCGGGACGTACCCTTCGACCTTCGGCCCATCCAGCGTCCATTCCCGAGCTACCTCGCCACGCAGCAGCGCCAGCGTCACGCGTCCGTCGTACCGCGTGACGAGCTCGAGGACCTCGTCGCTTCCCGGACGGAACGCGTATTCGGTCGCTCCGGCGATGTCGCGATCGGCGACGTGACGCACCGCGCCGGCGTCGACCACATAGATCGAGAAGGTCTGCAGCGTCTGCGACACCACCAGTGCGGGATGTGCGGTGTCGCGGAAGGTCACGCCGATGGTGCCCGGCGGGAATCGCAGTAGCGGTGTGCGCGCACCGCTCGTCAAGTCGATGACGTCGAGCGACGGACGCGACGCCAGGAGCAGCCTGCCGTCGGCGGACCACGACACGTCCCACGGCACCACCGGCTCGGCGTCGGTGCGCTCGCCGATGACGTCGCGCTCGCGACCGGCGGCCAGGTCGACGAGCCGGACGCGCCACGTGGTCGTGTGCTCGAGGTGATGGTCGAGCTTGTCGAGGATGGCGACAGACGTCGACTCCGGATGGATGGCGAACCTGCCGTCGTGCTCCGGCGCGATCGTGGCGATGACATGCGGAAGTCCGCCGTTCAGCGACAGCACGCTGACCGGCGTCGGTTTCTTCGCGCCGAGGAAATCGCCGTACAGCAGCGAGAAGCGATATGGCGCCGGCGTCGGAGCGGCGGTCGGCGGGGCGGGCGTCGGGGACGGCGTCGCGGTCGGCGCCGGCGATGTCGGCGCGGCCGCCGGGGCCTCGCAGGCCAGCAACAGCACCATCGCGAGGGCGAGCGCGATTACCCGCACGAGGGGGGTCACGTCAAGAGCGTATTGCTAGGATTCGCGACACCGCGCGCTCGCTCGTAGGGCGCTCGTACAAGGGAAGGGACGCGGATGCGACTGACGCGCCAGCGCCGACAACTGCTCGTCACCGGCGCCTTCCTGCTCGTCGCCATCCTGGGCGGGGCGGGGGCATCGTCGCTCGGCATCCTCGACCAGAACCTCCAGGCCAGCGTGTACGACTTCCTGATCCAGAACGCGGGCGACGCGCCCCGCAGCCAGGTCACGATCGTCGCGATCGACGACAGCACCATCTCACGGTACGGCGGATGGCCACTGCGAAAGTCCGCCTATGCCGACGTGGTCCGCGCCCTCGCCGGACTTCACCCCACCGTCATCGCCTTCGACATCGGCTTCTACGACCAGCCCGGACCCGAGGACGCGGCGCTGGCCGCGGCAATGCGAGAGGCCGGAAACGTCGTCCTGGCGATGCAGGGCTCGGGCGAGGGGAACGCCGTCGACGGTGCGCTGCAGTTCCAGACGATCGAGGCGCCGAACGCGACGCTGCGCGCCGCGGCGGCGGGGCTCGGCGATGTGAACATCGTGCCGGAGATCGACCACGTTGTCCGGCGCGCGAATCTCGCCATCACCAACGGCACCGATCGCTATCTTTCGCTGCCGTTCGTCGCCGCCGCCCGGCAGCTGCGCGCGGACCTCAATCAGGTGCACTTCACCGGCGACAGCTACGTGCTGCCGACGAAAGGGTTCGGCGATCGCGTCATCCCCGCCGACGTCGCCGGCGGTCTGCGCGTGTACTTCGTGGCCAGGCCTGCCACGAGCCTGATCGATCAGCGGCTTGACAACAAGTACCCGTGCAAGGTCCCGGACGAATTTTGCGTGGTCTCGCTCGCCGACATCGCCGACGGACGGATCCCCGCCGAGACCCTCCGTCCGCTGATCGAGAACCGCATCGTGCTCATCGGCGTGCACTCGGCCTCGGCGCTGCCCGACGACTACCTGGTGCCCAACAGCGAAAACTCGAAGATGTGGGGCGTGGAGCTCTGGGCCAACGTGGCGCAGACGATCCTCACCGGCCGCTTCCCGCTGCTGCGCGAAGACACGCTGCCGACCGTGGCGTGGATGGCGCTCATCACGTTCGTCGGGGTTGCGCTCATCCTGCGCTGGCGCGTGCTCGGGTTCCTCTCCGCGCTCGGGGTGCTGCTGCTGTATGCCGCCGTGGCCGAGCAGGCCTTCGTGTTACAGCTGCAGGAGCGGACCCTCGGGCCGCGCATCGTGCCCGCGCCATCGATCGCGTACGTCGTGGCCATGGCGCCCTTCTGGTGGGTCCTGCTGATCGGGTACCTGCAGCTCGAGGAGCAAGCCGCCGTCGGCCGGACGCAGCGCGCATTCGGTCTCGCGGTCACGCCGGAGGTGGCCAAGCACATCCTGGAGATGCAGGACACCGGACAGCTCACGCCCGGCGGGCAGTTGCGCGAGGCGACCGTCCTGTTCGGCGACATCCGCGGCTTCACCACGATGTCGGAGGGCATGGGTCCGTCGTCGCTGCTGTCGACGTTGAATCGCTACTTCGACGGGATGGTCAAGATCGTCCAGCGCTGGGGCGGCACGGTGAACAAGTACAACGGCGACAACATCATGGTCATCTGGGGGGCCCCGATCCCGGTCGCCGATCACGCCAAGCGCGCGGTGCAGTGCGCGCTGGAGCTGCAGCAATTCATCGTCAGCGAGCGCGCCAACGGCGGGCCCGACGTGGCCTTCGGTTTCGGCATCAACACCGGCGAGCTGGTGGCCGGCTTCCTGGGAGCGCAGGGACGGTTCGAGTACACCGTCATCGGCGACACCGTAAACGTCGCCTCGCGCCTCACCTCGGGCGACATCGCCAGGCGGGACAACGTCGCCGTCAGCGAACGGACGCTGCGAGCGTTGTTCCCCGATGTCGAGTACGTTGATCTCGGTGCCGTCCAGGTGAAGGGTCGAGCAGAGCCGGTGCACTGCTATCAGGTCAATCGCAGCGGCGCGTTCCGCACCCCCAACCCCGCCGGCGCTCCGATCCAGGTGCGCGAGGTGGCGTCGAGTGAGGCGGCGACGCCGCGAGCGATCACGCGTCGGGTCCGGCCGCGACGAGACCGAACGCCGGAGGCGGAGCGATGATCGACGACCGGGTCGCGTTCATCATGATGAAGCTCGGCCACCTCGCGGCGCAGCGCGATCGCGACGCCTACCTCCGCGGCCTGGTCGAGCTGTGCAGCCAGGCCACCGAGGCCGAGCGCGCGACCGTGTTCCTGGTGAACCACAAACGGAAAGAGCTGTGGTCGAAGATCGCGCAGCGCACCGCCGTCGAGATCCGCCTGCCGATCGGTCGCGGCCTCGCCGGGCACACCGCGGCCACCGGCGAGACGATCAACGTGCCCGATGCGTACGCCGATCCGCGTTTCGATCGGAACGTCGACCACCGCACCGGATACAAGACGCTGAACGCGCTGGTGGTGCCGGTCTGGGGCAGTGACGAAACGACCGTGGTCGGCGTGATCCAGGTCTTGAACAAGAGCCACGGCACGTTCGAGCGGCGGGATCAGATGCTTCTGGAACGGATCGCCCAGACCGTCGGCCCGATGCTGGAGCAGATCCAGACCGCCGAGGTGGGCGATTAGCCGGATCTCGTCGATCGAGCGCCTCGACCTGCTGCTCGAGGTGACGCGCCGTCTCATGAGCGAGCGAGACCTGGACAATCTGCTCGGTCTGATCGCCGAGACGATGACCCAGGCGCTCGACGCCGAGCGCGCGACGATCTTCCTCATCGATGCCGATCGGCGCGAGCTGTGGTCGACGATCGCGCTCGGCAGCGACGAGATCCGCGTTCCCATCGGCGTGGGCATCGCCGGCACCGTGGCCGAGACCGGAGCGACGATCAACATCCCCGACGCCTACGCCGACGAGCGCTTCAACGAGGAGATCGATCGTCGCAGCGGGTTCCACACGCGGTCGCTGCTGACTTTCCCGATGCGCAGCCGGGCTGAAGGCGCGCCGATACTCGGCGTGTTCCAGGCCATCAACAAGCGAGGCGGACCCTTCACCACGGACGACGAGGAGATGGGCGCGGCGCTGGCGTCCTCCGCCGCCGTGGCCGTCGAGAACGCGCAGCTGCTCGCCGAGCAGCGGCGGTTGTGGCAGTCGCTGCTCGAAACGCTCGCGGTGACGATCGATGCCCGCGACCAGCAGACCGCCGGCCACACCCAGCGCGTGGCGCGGTACGCGCAGATCATCGGCCGCGAGTTCGGTCTGTCGCGGACCGAGCTGGAGCGGCTGCGCGCCGCGGGCTTGCTGCACGACTACGGCAAGATCGCCGTCCCCGACGGCGTGCTGATGAAACCGGGGAAGCTGTCAGATCGCGAGTTCGACTACATGCGCGAGCATGCCGAGAAGACGGCGGAGTTCCTGTCGTACATCAGTTTCCCGCGCGACATGCGCGACGTGCCGCTGATGGCCGCACAGCATCACGAGCGCATGGATGGCAGAGGTTACCCCAAGGGTGTTCCCGGGAGCGACATCCTCGTCGGCGCCCGGATCGTCGCCGCGGCGGACATCTTCGACGCCCTGACTGCGCCCCGGTACTACAAGCCGCCGTACACGCTGAAGAAAACGCTTGAGATCATGACCGAGATGACCGGCGATCAGCTCGATCCGGTCGTGATGAAAGCCCTACGTAAAGCGTTGCCCGAGCTGACGCGCACGCTCAAAGAGCTGAAGGGCACGTGGCCGGAAACCACGGTCACGACCGCGCTCGCGGAGCGGGACGAGCATCGGGCCGCGCGCGTCACGTTCCGCCTCCGCTTCTGGGGCACGCGCGGCTCGATAGCCACTCCCGGCGCCAGCACGTTGCGGTACGGGGGCAACACCGCGTGCGTCGAGCTGCGGGGACCCGAGGGCGAGCTCGTCGTGTTCGACGCGGGCACGGGACTGCGCGAGCTCGGGCAGCATCTGCTGCTGAATGGCGACGGGCCGTTGCGGGTGCATCTGCTCATCTCGCACCTCCATTGGGACCACATCCAGGGCCTGCCGTTCTTCCGGCCGGCTTTCGATCCGCGCAACAAGCTGACGATCTACGGACCGGCCCAGAAGAAGCAGCCCTTGCGCCGCCTGCTCGGGATCGGGATGGACGATCCCTTCTTCCCGGTCGACCTCGACGCGATGCCCGCGGGGGTGAAGATCAAGGAGCTGGGCAAGAGCTCGTTCAAGCTCGGGTCGCTGCGCGTCAAGAGCGCGCGGCTCTTCCATCCGTCGCCCTGCATCGGGTACCGCGTCGAAGCGCGCGGCCGCGCGATCGCGTACGTGACGGATACCGAAGACGCGCATCGCGACGGTCAGCCCAACCCGGTCCTGGCGCTGGCGCGCGGAGCCGACATCTTGATCCACGACGCGCAGTACGTCGATGCCGATCGCAAACCCGGTTGGGGTCACACGACGATGGAGTCCGCCGTGGAGGTCGCCGTCCGCGCCGGTGTCCGCGAGCTCGTGCTTTACCACCATGACCCGGAACGCTCGGACGATGCGCTGGATGAGATCGAGCGGCGCGCGGTGAAGGTGGTAGGCGAGCGGCGCGGCACGCTCCGAGTGCGCGTGGCGCGCGAGGGGATGGAGCTCGAGGTCTAGCCGGTATCGTCGTCGCGTGTCGCACGATGCCGCGCTGGTCGTCCTTTCCGAGGAGCCGTTCAACGCCGAGACGAGGCTGTCCGGGATGAGCGGGCTGCTCGTGCCGACGTCGCAGTTCTACGTCCGTTCGCACTTCGCCATGCCCAATGGTCCGGACCGTGTCGTCGTCGACGGCGCCGTGCGCTCCCGGCTCACGCTGACAGTCGACGAAATCCGCACCCTTCCGGCGCGCACGCTCGCGGTCACGATCGAATGCGCCGGCAACGGTCGCGCACTGTTCGAGCCCCCCGTCCGCGGCGAGCAGTGGGGCCTCGGCGCGGTGGGCACCGCGGAATGGAAGGGGACACCGCTGCGTGCGGTCCTGGAACGCGCCGGCCCGACGCGTTCTGCGATCGAGGTCCTTTGCGCCGGCGCCGACGCCGGCGATGTGCCCGACCTCGGCAGGCGCGCAGCGTTCGAACGCGCGCTGCCCGTGAGCAAGGCGCTGCACGAGGACACGCTCCTGGCCTACGAGATGAATGGCGAACCGCTCACGCGCGAGCACGGTGCGCCGTTGCGGCTTCTCGTGCCGGGCTGGTACGGCATGGCCTCGGTGAAGTGGCTGTCGCGGCTGACGCTGCTGGAGCGGCCCTTTCGCGGCTTCTTTCAACACGATCGGTACGTCATTGATGGGCGTCCGCTCACGGCGATGGCCACCAGGGCGATCATCGCCTGGCCCCAGGACGGCGACGTCGTCGTGCGCGGCGCGCAGATCGTGCGCGGTTACGCCTGGTCCGGCGAGACGCCGGTGCTCAGCGTCGAGGTCAGCCTCGACGGCGGTTCCTCGTGGGATCGGGCCGACCTCATCGGCGAGCCCCGGCCGTACGTCTGGCGAGAGTGGTCACATCCGTGGGACGCGCGCGATGTGCGCGCGGTGACCCTTCTGGCGAGGGCGTATGACGCGAGTGGACACGGTCAGCCGGATCAGGCACGACGGAATCAGCTGGGGTACGCGAACAATTCGATCCAGCGGGTCCGGGTGAGGGTTGGTTGAGGATCAGACCGTTCGAGGAACGCGATCTGGCCACGTTCGTCGACATCGGCAATCGCTGCTTTCCGGAGTACGCCTGGACCCTGGACGACGCGCGTCACGAGGACGCGACCTGGACCGACCCGAAGTTCTTCAAGGCGCGCTGGTTCGTCGACGACGACGCTGGAAACGCTGTCGCGTATCTGCAGCTGAACCATCAGCGCGGCTGGTTCGAGCCCACGCGCTACCGCTGCGACATCAACGTGCTTCCGGAGCACCGCCGACGCGGCTATGGCTCAGCACTGGAGCGTCAGGCGGTCTCGGCCGCGCGAGAGCGCGGGGGCAGGCTGCTCATCGGCAACACCAAGGAGTCGATGGGGGAGAGCCTCGACTTTGTGTCTCATCGCGGCTGGGTCGAGCGGCAGCGATCCTGGGAGTCGCGCCTCGACGTCGATGCGTTCGACTTCGCGAAGTTTGCCGAGGCCGAGCCACGCGTCGCGCGACAGGGCGTCCGCATCGTGACGCTCGCCGACGAGCTGCGGCGTGATCGCGAGACCGCGATCCGTAAGGCCTTCGCCATCGAGGAGCTGTGCCGCCACGACATCCCGTCCGTCGACCGCGCCACGGAGGGGAGCCTGGAGCGATTCGTGATGGAGGTCGACGGTCCGCAGATCATCCTCGACGCGTTCTTCCTCGCCGTGCTCGACGGCGAGTACATCGGCATCTCGGATCTGTGGCGCGACTCCGACAATTCACGTGGTCTGTATCAGGGGCTGACTGGCGTGCACCCGGCCCATCGCGGCAAGGGGATCGCGATGGCGCTCAAGCTTCAGACCGTGCGCTACGCGCGTGCGAACGGCAAAGCGCTGATCAAGACCTGGAACGACACACGCAATCGTCCGATGCTGCGGATCAACGAGGCCATGGGATTCGTGAAGCAGCCGGCGTGGATCGAGTTCGAGAAGCGACTGTGACACCGGCGGTGACCTTCGAGGACGTCGCCGCGGCTCGCGAGCGGATCGCGCCACACATACGGCGCACACCGGTGCTCCCGTCAACCCGGCTCGGCGCCGTCGTCAACGCGCCGGTATGGCTCAAGACCGAGAACCTCCAGGTCACCGGCTCGTTCAAGCCGCGCGGGATCGTGAATGCCGTCCTGGCGACGCCACGTCAGGCGCTCGAGCGCGGCGTGATCACGATGTCGGCGGGCAACACCGCGATCGCGCTGGCGTACGCAGCGAAGGCCGCACATGCGCACGCCGTCGTCGTCATGCCCGACGCCGCGCCCGTGTCGAAGGTCGAAGCGACGCGGGAGCTCGGAGCGGAGATCGTGTTCCATGCCGATCGGGTCACCCTCGGCGACCGGCTCGAGACCGAGCGCGCCTCACGCGGCGCGACGCTGATCCATCCGCACGAGGATCCGCTCGTGTTCGCGGGACACGGCACGATCGGTCTGGAGATCCTCGAGGACGTGGCGAACGTCGGTCTGGTCGTCGTCGCCGTCGGTGGCGGCGGCCTCATCGCCGGCCTCGCCGTGGCGTTGACCGAACGTCGCACCGGCGTGCGCATCGTCGGCGTCGAGACGCGTGGCGCACCGACGATGCGGGTCGCGCTCGACAACGGCGCGCCGAAGCGGCTGGAGCGCATCGACACCATCGCCGATGGACTCACCGCGCCGATCGCCGGGCGCACCGCGTTCGACATCGTTCGCGCTCACGTCGAGGACGTGGTCGTCATCGACGATGACGCCGTACGTGAGGGGATGCGCCACCTCGCGCGTCACGCGAAGCAGGTCGTCGAGCCGGCGGGCGCGGCCGCGGTGGCGGCGCTGCTCACCGGCGCGGTCCGCCCTCGTCCGGGCGAGCAGGTCGTCGCGATCCTGTCCGGAGGCAACGTGGATCTCGCGCGCTATGGCGAGCTGTTA
>VBHP01000072.1 GCA_005881435.1 Chloroflexota bacterium
ACGCCGCGTGCCGGCTTCGGGCTAGGTCATGTTCGGGATCGGCATCGAGGAGCTCGTCCTCATCCTGGTGATCGCCTTGTTCGTGCTCGGTCCGGAGCGGCTGCCCTCGCTGGCCCGCGATGTGGGCAAGGCCATGCGCGAGCTGCGTCGCACCTCCGACGAGCTGACCGAAGAGTTTCTCCGTGCCGATCAGCCCAGGCCCGAGCCGCCGCCTCCACCGGCGCTGCCGGCGGCCGCGGCGCCGGAGGCCGAAGCTCCTGCGACGGCTGTCGCGGAGGCCCCGGTCGACGACACCACCGAGTTCGATCGCAAGGCTCAGGAGGATGCCGACCGGGCGCGCGAGCGTGGCGAGTTGACGCAGCCGGCGGGGTCCGCCGAGGCGCCGAAGGAGCCGGAACGCTGGGGTTGAAGCGGCCTGTTCCATATACTGAGATGGCACTCGCGATACTGAGATGGCACTCGCGCCGGTGATCCGGCGCTTTTTTGTGGCGTCCGCGGGAAGGAGTTTGGCTTGCGCGGCATCCTCCCCTGGCTGATCGGACTGATCGCGATCCTCGCGGTGTGGGTCGACATCCCCAAGCATCAGGTGTCGTTCCCCTTCGACTATCCCGGAATCTCCGTCAATCTCGGCCCGATCAAGTACCAGCAAGAGATCAAGACCCATCTCGGCTTGGACCTGCAGGGCGGGACGCAGCTCGTCGTGCGCCTGCAGACGGAGAAGCTACAGAACAACAACGCCTCGATCAGCGACCTGAACCAGCAGACGCGAAACGTCATCGAGCGGCGTATCAACCAGCTCGGCGTGTCCGAGCCCGTGATCCAGGCCCTCGGCGAGGACAAGATCATCATCGAGCTGCCGGGCGTCTCCGACCTGGACAAGGCGCGCGAGGTCGCCACGCAGCAGGCCTTCCTGGAGTTCAAGGTGCCGGACGGCAAGGGCGGGTTCATGTCGCTCACACCGCCGCTCACCGGCGCGAACCTGGCGCAGACCTACGTCACCAACAGCTGCAATACGCCACCGTGCGTGCACTTCGAGTTCCAGGGTCCGGATGCCCAGCGCTGGATCGATCTGTCCAAGACATACCAGGGCCAAGCGGTCCAGATCTCGCTGGACAACAACGTCATCTCGTCGCCGACGATCAATGACGTGTTCACCTCCGGCTCCGGTGTGATCGAGGGGCGGTTCACGACCGCGAGCGCGCGCGACCTGTCGCTGCTGTTGAACTCCGGTGCGCTGCCGGTGCCGCTCGAAGTCGTCCAGTCGGCGCGCGTCGATCCAACGCTCGGCCGTGACTCGGTGAATCGTTCGATCCTCGCCGGCATCGTGGGCCTGCTGCTGGTGGGGGCGTTCATGGTTGCGTACTACCGATTGCCCGGAGTACTCGCGGTGTTCGCCCTCCTCTTCTACACGGCGCTGACGTACGCCGTTTTCCGCCTGGTGCCCGTCACCCTGACGCTCGCCGGCATCGCCGGGTTCGTGCTCTCCATCGGCATGGCGGTCGACGCGAACGTGCTCACCTTCGAGCGGCTGAAAGAGGAGCTCCGCACCGGGAAGTCGCTGCGCGCCGCGGTGGACGCCGGCTGGCGCCGTGCCTTCTCCTCGATCTGGTACTCGAACCTGGCGACGATCCTTACCGCCGGGATCCTGTTCTACTTCGGGACCGGCACGGTCAAGGGCTTTGCTTTCACGCTCGCGATCGGCGTGACGGTCTCGTTCTTCACCGCCGTCGTCGTCACGCAGATGCTGCTCCACGCGGCCATCGAGGTCGACGCGCTGCGACGCCGTCCGCTGTACGGCGTCGAGGAGCGGCCGACCGAGACGGCACGGCCCACGCCCACCCCCGCCCGGGAGACCGCGTAGATGCTGCCGCGGATCGTCGAGCGCAAGTGGTGGTACTTCCTGCTGTCCGGTCTGCTCATCGTTCCCGGTCTGTTCTTCCTGCTAGTGCTTCACGGGCTGAAGCCGGGGATCGAGTTCCAGGGCGGCACGCTGCTGGACATCCGCTTCCAGTCCACGCAGCCCATCGCGGAGGTGCGCGACATCATGATCGCGAACGGCCATCCCGAAGCGGTCGTGCAGGGCTCGGAAGGGAATCGGGTGCTGGTGCGGGCCATCGAGATGAAGCCCGAAGAGATCGCCACGATCCAGCAGCGCCTCTCGACGCACTTCGCCGGCGAGCTCATCGACATCACGCCAAGCGCCGTCAGTCCCTCGTTCTCGACGGAGCTGCTGCGGAACGCGTTCCTCTCCATCGCCGCTGCCTCCGGGTTGATCGTGCTGCTCATCGCGTTCGCCTTCCGCAGCTTCGGCTGGAACGCGTTCGTCTACGGGTTCGCCGCCGTCGTCGCGCTGCTGCACGACGCGCTCGTGGTCGTCGGCCTCTGGGCGATCCTGGGCTACTTCTTCAACCTCGAGGTCGATAGTCTGTTCATCACCGCGCTGCTGACGATCATCGGCTTCTCGGTGCACGACACCATCGTGGTCTTCGACCGCATTCGCGAGAACCTGCGGCTCAATCCGGGCGAACCGCTGAATCCGGTGATCAACTTCAGCATCATGCAAACCATCGCGCGGTCGGTGAACACGTCGCTGACGGTGCTGCTGACGCTGCTGGCGCTGTTCCTGTTCGGCGGCTTCTCCATCCGCAACTTCGCGCTGGCCCTTCTGGTGGGCATCATCTCCGGGACATATTCGTCGATCTTCAATGCCAGCCAGCTGGTGTCGCTGTGGGCCGAGATCCGCGACCGCTGGCGCCAGCGCGGGGTCCGCAGCGCGACCGCCTAGCCGTCGTCTTCTTCTCCTCATCGCGGTCCTCGTCGCTCTCGTTCTGGTCGGTCAGACACGGGAGGTGCGCACCGCAATGCGGGCCGTCTCGCTCGTACCGTACGTCTTTCCCGACGCGCCGGTGCGCCCGCTGGATTGGGTGACGCCGACGCCGTCGGAGCAGGTGGCCCGTTACACCGACGGCACGCGCGATCTCGACGCCGACCTGTACCGGCCGCTGACTGGGGGCACACACCCCGCGCTCGTCCTGTCCCTTGGCGTGCATCCCGTCGCGCGCGACGATCCGGCGCTGGTCCGCCTCGCGGCGGGGCTGTCGCGCGACGGCTTCGTCGTGCTGATCCCCGATTCGCCGGATCTGCGCAACGATCGGCTGCTCCCCACCGAACGCGACGCGTTCGTCGCCGCGGTCGAGTATGTCCGCGGGCTCCCGGAGGTCGACCCGCGTCGCGTCGGGCTCATCGGTTTCAGCGCCGGCGCGTCGCTCCTCACCGTTGCCGCCGCGGACGCGCGCGTCCGCGACGACATCCGCATGGTCAACTTCTTCGGCGGCTATTTCGACGGGACGGCGCTGCTTCGCGAGGTGGCGTCGCGGCAGATCGTGTTGGAGGACGGGACCGTCGTCCCGTGGGAACCGGCGCCGCTGGCGCGTCAGATCTTCGCCGCGGTGATGCTCGAGGCGGTCGACAGTCCCGCGGATCGCGCACTAGTGTCGCGCGCGATCGTCGACGGCGTCGCGCTCAGCGCGGGCGAGCGCGACGCACTCGGTCCGCGCGCCCGCCTGGTCCATGACCTCTTCACCGCGACCACGGCGGCCGAGGTCGATTCGCTGATCGCCACGCTCCCGGACGATCTGCGCCAGCGCCTGCGCGAGATCTCGCCGAGCACCTACGTCGGCGATCTGCACGCGAAGCTGTTCGTGATGCACGACGTCGACGACAGTTTCGTGCCCTACGTCGAGTCGCGCCGGTTCGTCGCGGCTTTACCGCCGGCGCAGCGTATGTACACGGAGTTCTCGATCTTCGCGCACGTCCAGCCGACGCGTTCGCTCGACGTATTCGCCTTTATCGGCGAGGTCTCGAAGCTGGTACGGCACATGTATCTCGCGCTGTACGAGCTGACGTGATGAGCGGACGCCACGATTCCGCTCGCTCGGGAGGGAGAGACTCCCCGATCAGGGGACGACCGAGGATACGCGGGAACAGTTGAATGACCTCGATGAAGAACCCGAGTTGGCCCAAGGTCTTCGCGTTCGTTGGCGTCGCGGTCATCGGCCTCGTGCTCGCCGCGTATTCGGCATCCGTCGGCACCGCGGGTGTCGCGGCGTCGCTCCTCGGCAAACGGCAGGACGGTCTTGACCTGCTGTCGGTGGGAAGCGCCGTGATCCTGGTCGGCGTCGCCGGCATGGCCGCCTTCGGATACCTGGCTCTCCGCGGCGCGCGCGACCTCACCCGCCGCTAAAGACGCCGGGCTCCCCACTTCAGGCGCGATGTGGGGAGCTCGCGTTAGCTACGGCCGTGCCCCGTAGCATGAGGTGAGTGATTCACTCGCACCGGCGCTGGATACCGCCTCAACCGTTGCAGCTCGCAATGGCCACGACAGAGCTCTCTCCCGTCGTCGCCGCCGTGCTCGCCGGTCGCGGCATCCACGATCCGGCGCGCTTCCTCGATCCCGCTCCGCTGGCACTGACCCCCGCGCCGCTGGACCTCGCTCGCGCCGTCGACCGGCTGCGTGCGGCGATCGGCGCGCGAGAGCCCATCGTCGTCTATGGCGACTACGACGTCGACGGCATCGCCGGGACCGCGATCCTGGTGCGAACGCTGCATTCGCTCGGCGCCCAGGACGTGCGGACGTACATCCCCAACCGGTATGAGGAAGGGTATGGCCTGAACGACGCCGCGATCCGCTCGCTGGCGGCAGAAGGCGCGCGCGTGATCGTCAGCGTCGACTGCGGGGTGACCGCGGTCCGCGAAGCCCGTGTCGCAAGGGAGCTCGGGGTCGACCTCATCGTCACCGATCATCACCACCCGCCCCGGACGCTGCCAGAGCCCTACGCGCTAGTGAATCCGCGGCGCAAAGGCGACCCGTATCCGGACAAGGAGCTCGCCGGCGCCGGCGTGGCCTTCCTGCTTGCGACGACGCTCGCCCGCGAGCGTTTCGACGCGGTGCGCGACGACTGCCTTCAGCTCGCGGCGGTGGCGACGGTCGCGGACGTGGTGCCGCTGCGCGGCGCGAATCGGTGGTTGGTGCGCGAAGGCCTGGCGCTGCTCAATCGCGCGCCGCTCGCCGGGTTCCGCGCCATCGCCAAGCGCTCCGGGCTACGGCTTGGCGGCATCGAGGCGTATCACATCGGGTTCGTCATCGGGCCGCGTCTCAACGCCGCCGGCCGGCTCGCCGACGCGATCGAAGCGCTGCGGATCGTGCTGACCGACGACGAGGCCGAAGCGAAGGAGCTCGCCGACGCGCTCGAGATCAGGAACGAAGAGCGCCAACGCCTGACGCGCGAGGTCGTCTCCGCGGCGCGAGAGCGCGCCTTGGCGCTGAGCGACGCCGCGGTGCTGGTCATGTCCGATGCGGCGTGGCCGGCCGGCATCGTTGGGCTCGCGGCATCACGTCTAGTCGAAGAGTTCGGCCGGCCGGCCGCGGTCATCAGCATCGATGGCCTGGAGGGCAAGGGCTCGTGCCGGTCCATTCCGGAAGTGCACATCGCCGAAGCGCTTGCGGCATGCTCGGCGGTGCTCACTCGGCACGGCGGTCACGCGATGGCCGCCGGATTCAGCGTCGCGGCGGACCGGATCGAGGAGCTGACGACTCTGCTCGATCGAGCGGTTCTCACGGCCGCCGGCGGTCAGATGCCGGAGCCAACGCTACGCATCGACCTGGAGGTCGACTCGGAAGAGTTGATCCATCCGACGACGATCCAGGCGCTCAAGGCGCTCGAGCCGACGGGTGCGGGTAATCCGCGGCCGCTGTTTCTGATCCGGGGAGTTGCCATCCGCGACGTGCGGCGGATGGGCGAAGACCACCTGCGTTGCAAGGTGCGCGCAGGCCGCTGGACCGTCGACGCAGTGGCCTACGGCAAGGGGCAGGCGGTCGAGGCGGCCCAGTCCGAGGAGCGCCTCGACTTGGTCTTCACCCTTGGGTCGGGCATGTTCGGCGGCGAGCGCGGGGGCATCCTCCAGCTCGAGCTGCGGGACTTCCAGAGCGTGCCTGGGGGCCCGGAGGCGACACCGCTGGCGTCTGCGTCCGCTGGCGAAACGTGATCGCAGGCGGCATTCTCCAGGTGTAGCCGGCCCGGGCGATCCCACCAAACGCGACTTTGAGACCGCGATTTGAGCAGAAATTGGGTGCGGTCGGCGACAATTAGCTGATGGGACTGCGGACGATCCAGGCATCCGGCGCCGTCGATGAGCTCGAGGTCGGGGGCCGCCGGCGCCTGTCGCGCATCGCCGAGGTCGCCGAGCGCCTGCGCCCGCGCCGCGGGATCGACGCCGAGGTGATCGTCGAGGAGATGCTGCGTCACTTCCCGCATGGCGACACCGAGCTCATCCGGCGGGCCTACGAGTACGCCGCCGAGGCGCACAAGGTGCAGCGGCGCGCTTCCGGCGGTGCCTACATCGAGCATCCGGCGAACACCGCATACCTCCTGGCGCAGCTCGGCATGGACCCCGTCGCCATTGCCGCGGGACTCCTGCACGACGTGCCCGAGGACACTGGGTTCTCGCTCGACGACGTGCGCCAGAACTTCGGCGAGGAGGTCGCGCGCCTCGTCGACGGCGTGACCAAGCTTTCGCGCTTCAGCGGCGTCGGCGCCGAGGAGCAGCAGGCCGAGAACATCCGCAAGATGTTCCTTGCGATGGCGGAGGACCTTCGAGTCGTCGTCATCAAGCTCTGCGATCGCCTGCACAACATGCGCACCCTGCATCCGTTGCCTCCGGACAAGCAGCAGCGCATCGCCAAGCAGACGCTCGAGATCTACGCCCCGCTCGCACACCGGCTCGGCATCTGGCAGGTCAAGTGGGAACTCGAGGATCTCGCCTTCAAGTACCTCGAGCCGGCGCGCTACAAGGAGCTGGCCGAGAGTCTGGCCACCCGTCGCGCCGAGCGCGAGAAGCGGATCAAGGACTCGATGGAGACGCTGTCGAAGGAGCTCAGCCGGGCGGGCATCCACGCCGAGCTCTCAGGGCGGGCCAAACACATCTACTCGATCTGGCGAAAGATGCAGCGCAAGGCCGTCGACATCGATGAGATCTACGACCTGCTCGCGATCCGCGTGGTCGTGGACGAAGTGCCCGAGTGCTATGCGGCCCTCGGCGTGATCCACACCCTCTGGCCGCCGATCCCGGGTCAGTTCGACGACTACATCGCCGTGCCGAAGCCCAACTTCTACCAGTCGCTGCACACCGCGGTGATGGGGCCGGGCGGGGTGCCGCTGGAGATACAGGTGCGGACGCGGAAGATGCACGAGGTCAGCGAGATGGGCATCGCCGCGCACTACCGCTACAAGGAAGGCTCGAAGGGCGATCCCCAGTACGAGCAGAAGCTGGCCTGGGTGCGAGCCCTGATGGAATGGCAGCGCGAGGTGGTCGACGCCCAGGAGTTCGTCGAGGGCCTGAAGCTCGACGTGTTCCAGGACCAGGTCTTCGTGTTCACGCCGAAGGGCGAGGTGAAAGAGCTGCCGGCCGGCGCTACGCCGATCGACTTCGCCTATCGCATCCACACCGACGTCGGGCACCGCTGCATCGGCACCAAGGTGAATGGCAGGCTGGTGTCTCTCGATCACCGGCTGCACTCGGGCGACATCGTCGAGATCCTCACCTCCAAGTCGGCGCGGGGTCCGTCCCGCGACTGGATGTCGATGGTCAAGACGGCGTCGGCGCGCGAGAAGATCAGGCAGTGGTTCAAACGACAGGAGCGCGACGAGAACATCGCGCACGGGCGCGAGCTCTTGGAAAAGGAGCTGAAGCGCGTCGCGCAGCGGTCGCTTGCGGACCTCGCCGAGGGCGCGCTCGACGAGCTGGCCAAGGAGATGAACCTGCACGACGAGGAGACGCTGCTGGCGTCACTCGGCTATGGCGCGGCGACGCCGGCGCAGATCGTGTCGAAGCTCGGTGTCACCGACGACACCGCGTTCGCCATCCCCGAATCCGCGCCGCCGGCGCCACCGCCGGCAAAGGGCGGCGTGCGCGTCAAGGGCGTGACCGACCTGCTCATCCAGTTCGGCAACTGCTGCAATCCCGTGCCGGGTGACCAGATCGTCGGTTACATCACCCGCGGCCGCGGGGTGACGGTGCATCGCGCCGACTGCACCAACGTGAAGGGCTCGAAGGAAAGCGAGCGTTTCGTCGAGGTCGAGTGGGACGACCGCAACGTGCGGATGTATCCGGTCGCGATCCGCATGACCGCGTGGGACCGCGATGGCCTGCTGCGCGACGTCGCGAACGTTATCGCCGACAACGACGTGAACATGCTGTCGGTCTCGGCGGTGGCCAACCCCGACCGCACGGCGACGATCAACGCAACGCTGCAGGTCACCAGCGTGCAGCAGCTCTCGCGCGTACTGGCGAAGCTCGAGGCCGTCCGCGACGTCTTCGAGGTCAACCGTGACGGTCGCTGACCGCCCACTCAGCGACCGCATCAGCACGGTCTGGCTGTACGTTCGGGACCTGGAGGCTTCCATCGCGTTCTACCGCGACGTGCTCGGCGTCCCGCTCGTGCGCGACGACCACGATCCGCACTGGGCCGAGGCGCATCTCCCCGGCGGGCTGCGTTTCGCACTGCACCGCGCGCACGAGGGTGCGGTGCCGCAAACGCCGGGCACGATCACAATCGACTTCGCCGTCGAAGACATCGAGCTCGCTGCGCGGCGGCTCCGCGAGGCGGGCGCCACGGTCGATGAGATCACGCGCGAGGCGTGGGGCGCCGCCGCGACGACCTACGACCCCGATGGCTACCGCATCAGTCTGTATCAAGCCTCGGGTCGCTGAGCCCGATCGCCACGCGCCATCCGGCTTGTCGCTCTCACCCACCAGGGTGAGCCGAGGCGTAGGGCCGGCCCAGACAATTGCCCCGATGCCACGGTCAAATCTCCCCACGTTCTTGATCGTGGTCTGCCTTCTGAGCGTCGCATGCAGCGGAGCGCTCGGCGAAGCGAAGGATCCGCTTGCCGGCAAATACATCGGCAACGGCAGCGGCGCGGCGCTGGAGCCCATAACCGCGCTGACGGCGCAGTTCAAGATCATGCATCCGCAGGTCGAGTTCGATCTCGAAGACACCGGCTCGGACGCGGCGATCGCACGAGTCGGTCGGAATGATGCCGACTTTGGATTCATCAGTCGCGACCTGTCCGCTGCCGAGCGTGGCAAGGTTCAGCTCATCCGCATGCTCGACACCGGTACGGCCATCGCGGTGAACGCCTCGAATCCGGTACAAGCCGCCACGAAGGACCAGATCCGCGACATCTTTAGCGGCCGGATCACGGATTGGGGCAGCGTCGGCGGGCTGGCCGGGCACCCGATCCGAGTGATTCGGCGTGAGACGACGAGCTCGACTCGGTCGAGTTTCGAGTCGTACATCTTCGACGGTGCCGCGCCGACCTACACGGAGCGGGTGGTCGACGTCGTGGAGTCCGCCGAGATGTACCAAGCGCTCCGATCGCTGAAAGATGGGATCGGAATGGTCACGCTACAAGTGAGCACACAAGATGACGCGACAATCCGTCTGCTCTCGCTCGATGGTGTGGCGGCGACGACGAACAATGTCCGCAGCGGCGCGTATCCAATCCGCCGGCCTGTCTATTTGATCGTCGATAGCGATCCGGCCAAACTCAAACCAGCCGTACAGGCGTTCATCGAGTTCATGCAGAGTCCCGAAGGCGCTCGCATCCTCTCAGGTTTCTGAGCCGTGCGGGGTGCTATCGGCTCATCTCATTGACGCACTCGTACATCACGAAGCGCACATCGGCGGCGCCCTTGATCAGACCCTCGACCACACAGACGGCGTCGTTCAGCCAGCGATAGCGTTCGTCGGCGGCCTCGAACCAAAAGACGATCAGCTGCGACCCGACGGCACCCTGGAACACGGTGCGGCCCTGGAACAGGAACGGGAGCTTCGCGCCGTCGGTCGTGGTGAGCACGCCACCGCCGCTCGGCAGCATGCGACCGTCGCTTCGCCGACGCGGATGGTTGGCCCAGCGGACGGCGCCCGACAGACGTTCTCCGCTGACCGTGCCCGTGCCCTCGCCGTAGCCGAGCCCCTCTTCGCCACCGTATGGCTTTACCAGCTCGAACCCATCGCCATAGGCCCAGTGCATCTCACAGAGCCGCTCGAGTCTCACTCGCCCGTGTCCCGCGACTCCGCCAACCACTGGATGAGGTCGATACCTGGCACCTCGATACCCAGTGCGGGCAGCAGCATGCAGACGTCGGCCCGATGTTTTTGCGAATGCGTCAGCGCTTGCAGTGCGGCCTCGCGGACCGAGATGTTGAAGCCGAACCACGGCACCAGGAATTCGCGTCCGAGATCGGCTTCGGATGAAGTCTCAGCCAGGCGCTCGTAACTCGCATCGATCTCGACGCAGCGCTTGGCCAGCTTCCGCACGTCGGCCTCATCGACAGGCACCCGCGCTTCGCCACGTGAGATCAGCAGGAAGTTCGATTCGACATGCACGAGATGGCGCAGGATCTCCGCAATCGATTCATACCCGGCCTTGCGCTCGAGCTCTCCCGGCTCGACGCGTACCGCCAGCGCGAACACCTTCTCGTTGGCCCAGGCGTTGTACCGCGCCAGCAAAGCTAGGTCGGCAGAGCGCTCAGCCATCGATCCAGCACCAGTGTCGCGGTGGAGAGCGGGATCGCGCCGTGGCGAAGGAGCTCGTCGTGGAACGCGCGCACGTCGAAGCGCGAGCCGAGCTTCTCATGCGATCGGCGGCGCAGCCCCTCGATGTGACGCTGGCCGATCTTGTACGCCAGTGCCTGGCTCGGCCAGGAGATGTAGCGGTCGACCTCGTTCACGACCTCGACCTCGGGCAGGCCGACCTTGTCGAGCATGAATTGGATCGCGCGCTCGCGCGGCCAGCCGAAGGCATGGATCCCGGTGTCGACCACGAGACGCGCCGCGCGCCAGGCCTGATACGACAGCATGCCGAAGTGCTCGGGCTCCGTCTCATAGAGCCGCATCTCGTCTCCCAGGCGCTCGGTATAGAGACCCCAACCCTCGGTGAAGGCGATGAGCGCACCCTGCGTCCCAAGCCGATGCCGGCGGAAGCGGGGGATATCACCAGCTTCGGATTGGATCGCGATCTGGAGATGATGGCCGGGCACGGACTCGTGCACGGTCAGAGCCGGGAGGTTGTAGCGCGGTCGTGTCTCGGGCTTGTACGTGTTCACGTAGTAGGTCCCCGGGCGCGAGCCGTCCGCGGCGGGCGGGTTGTAGAACGCGGCGGGGCTGTCCTTGTCGCGGTAAGACTCGATCGGTATCACGCGGCAGTCCGTGACGGGCAGATGGCCGAAGAGCTGCGGCAGACCCGTGAAGGCGCGGTCGTATAGGCGCTGGGCGGATTCGAGAAGCTCGTCGGCGGATTCGAAATGGTTGCGCGGGTCGGACTTCAGGCGCTCGGCATGCTCGCGAACGTTGTGCACGCCGATGGCGCGCATCTCGTCGTGTATCGCGCGCAGATCGTCCGTGCCGATGCGATGCACCTGCTCTGGCGTGAGATCGCTCTGCGTCACCTGCCGCACCAGCTCGGCGTAGGTCTCGCCGCCGCGAGGGATCGACGCCAGCCCCGGCTGCCCGCGCGGGCGGTAGTCGGTTTCAAGGAAACGGAGGTACGAGGCAAAGGCCGGATAGATGTCGTCACGCACGACGGCGACGAGATCGTCGGACAGGACGCCGACCCAGGTCCGCGCGTGCCGTCCGTAGGGCGACTCTTCCGGCGGCATCGCGAGAAGCGTTTGGAGCTGGGCGATCACGCGCTCACAGGCGACGCGCGGCGCGGTGCGGCGCTCGGCCATGCCCTCGCGCAGATTGTCGATGTGCTGGCCGATGTAGTCGGGGATCGCCCCGTACCGTTCGAGCAGGTCGAGCGCGTTCTTCTCGCTGTCGAGCGTGTGGTAGTTCAGCAGCATCGCCAGCGACACCTGCGGCCCCTGCATCTGATCGACCGCGAGCTGATAGAGCTGATGGCGCAGTGAAGCCAGTCCGAAGTCGGCCGCGAGCTCGAGCATGTGATGGGTGATGGCGTCTTCGCCGGAAAGCGTTTGACGTTCGATGCCGACCAACTCGCGCCGGAGCGACTCGAGCGCCGCTCGCTCACGCGCGCGACCGCGCGGGCCGACGTCGGGAAGGAGGTCGTCGTAGCGCCGGTCGCCGAGGAAGGTCGCCACCGTGGGTTGGCGTTCCAAGACGCCTTCGGCGAACCGCTCGCTGATCTGTTCCAGACGTTCGTCGGCCACGGAGCGATCGTACGAGCGTCGTGCGCCTAGTGCATTTGGCCTATGGACGCCTATCCAATTGCGTCAGGACAATCATTGTGTGAGCACCGACGTACTCGAACGCGTCGAGCTCTTCAGGCCGATCCCGCACGATGGCCTGCGGCGGCTGGCCGACCGGGGTGTGCTCCGCCGCTTCACCCCCGGCCAAACGCTGATGCGCCAGGGCGAGACGAGCCAGACGATGTACGTGATCCTGAGCGGTGCGGTCCGGGTGGATCGATCGCTGCCCGACGAGCGCTCCGTGAACCTGGCCGAGCTCGGGCCGGGCGATGTCGTGGGCGAGATGGGACTGCTCGACAGAGCGCCGCGTTCGGCGACGGTGACGGCGGTCGAGGATACCGAGACGCTGGAGATCCACGCCACCCTTCTGGCTGTGGTGCTGATCGAGAACCCGGCCGTGTCCGCGGCCCTGCTGCGGATCCTGAGCCGCAGGCTGCGCTCAGCGGACGAACTCGTCGAGGAGATGTCCCGCGCCCACACGGAGCGCATCTGATCGCGACGTCTCAGCGTCGCAGCGCCGCGCCGATCATCGCGCTGCTGTTACTCTCGCCGATCTGCGGCGAGGTCCTATCCGGATCCACGCCGATCGCGATGTTCTTGAATCCCCTCACGCTCCTGTTCCTGGTCGGTCTCTACGGTCTCGGCGCGCTCCTGGTGCGAGAGCTGATCCGATCGCGTGGTCTCGGCTGGAGCAATCTTCTCCTCCTCGGTGCGGCGTACGGCGTCCTGGAAGAGGGGCTGGTGGTGACGAGCTGGACGAATCGCTTCTGGCCCGACGCGATCTCTCTGGGCGATCGCGGGCGGCTGCTCGATATCAACTGGATCTGGGCGGTCGGTCTGACGACCTTCCACGCCGTCGAGAGCATCGCCGTGCCGATCGTGCTGGCGGAGGCGCTCTTTCCGGCCCGCGCCGACGAACCGTGGCTGTCGGATCGCGGACGCAAGCGTGTCGCGGTCGGGCTGGCGATCGTCTCCGCGGTCGAGCTGCTGTTGTTCGGCTTCCTGCAGTTCCGCGATCAGGGTTACTCGCCGCCGGCGAGCTATTTCCTCGCGCTTGCCATCGCGGCCGCGTTGGTGTGGCTCGGGTTGCGCCGTTCGCCGCCGAGCGTGCGCCCGTCGCGCATGCCGTCGCTGTGGCGGCTGCGTGGCTTCGGGTTCGCGATGACCACCGCTTTCTTCGTGGCGTTGTGGGCGCTCCCGAACATCATCCCGATCGGGATCGTTCCGGTCGCGCTCATGGCCGTGGTCGCGTGGTTCGCCGCCGATCGCGTGCGCCACTGGTCCGCGGATCCCGGGTGGGGCCCGCCGCAAAGACTCGCGCTGGCCTCGGGCGTGATCGGGTTCTTCCTCGCGCTGGCGCCGCTGCTCGAGTTCGGCGCACACCCGGCGGGAAAGAGCACCAGCGGCATGACCGCGTTCGCGCTCATCACCGTCGTCGTGCTGGTGTGGCTCGCAAGACGAGAACCCGCCCCGCTCAACGCCGCCGTCAGCAGTCCATAGAAACAAGAATCCAAGAACTAGCCAGCACGCTTGCTCCTCATTCCTCGGCTCTTTAGCTTTAGCTCAAGTCGAGCTGAATCCGTTGACCCTTCGTTTATTTTTAGCGTAAGTTAGCCACTGGTGGGTCGGGGAGCGTGCTGGCTCCCATGCGTGTATCGGTGAGGTGGGCGTGCCGTGAGCGAACCTGCAGCGCTGCTCGGCGCGAGAGGGGCGGCCCGCGTTCCGAGGATCTTACTTGTCGAGGACGACCGCGAGCTTGCGGAGATGCTGGCGTACGCACTGACGCAGGCCCAGTTCGTAGCGGTCGTTGCCCGCGATAATCCATCGGCGCTCGAGCGCTTCGAGCAGGAGTTGCCGGATCTCGTCGTGATCGATATCGCGCTCGGAGCGTGGAACGGTCTCGATCTGTTGAAGGAGATCCGTCGCCGCTCCGATGTCCCAGTGATCGTCGCGACTGGCAGCGCGACCGCAGAGGGCGACAAGATCCGCGCACTCGAGATGGGCGCGGACGATTACCTCATCAAGCCCTTCGGCTATCTGGAGCTCATCGCGCGCATCCACGCGCACTTGCGTCGCCATCGAGAGCCGACCGCGCCGTCCGAACGGCTCGAGATTGGGTCCATCACGCTCGATCCAGTCGCGCACGTTACGGAAAAGAATGGCCAGCCGCTGCAGCTCACAGTCATCGAATTCCGCCTGCTTCAGTACCTCATGACCCGCGCCGGCTCTGTCGTCTCGACCGCGGAGCTTCTGCGGGAAGTCTGGGGTTACGACGATCCCGGTGCCTCCGATGTACTGCGCGTCGCCCTCCACCGTCTCCGGCGCAAAATCGAGGACGAACCTGCTCGCCCGCGTTACCTGAGCACCATTGCCGGCATTGGTGTGATCCTGAACCCGCCGACCCGCTAAGCGCCCGCTCGCGTTTACCGAGTTGTACGTGCGTGTAACAGGGCTGCAACACGCGCGTAATGGAGATTTGACCGCTCGCACGCGTACGGTCGACGTCGGTGGGCGGAGCGGGACCGGTAGCGAGCCATGTCTAGCGACGACCGGCGCCCATTTGGGCGTCGGTGGATAGCTGTTGTCCTCCTCCTGAACTTCGTCGTGACCGGCGCGAGCATGCCGGTCGGGGCCAGCGCCTTCGGTGCGAACGCGCTCTCGTCAGCGCCGGCGATCTTGACGAACGCGACCGTAACCAGTGTCGGCTGCGCCCCGCAGGTCATCGGCGTCGGCGAGTCGACGAGGTGTACCGCGATCGTCACCGACGGCACTCCCGGCGCAGCGACGATCCCGAGCGGCATCGTGAGCTTTACCAGCGTCGGCGGTAGCGGCGGCTTCAATCCGGAGAGCTGCACGATAGGGTCCGGGAGCGTCGATCCCATCACTGGCGTAGCCAGCGCCAGCTGCGCGGCGATCTATACATCTACCGCGCTCGGGACCGGAGCGCGCACGATCAGCGCCACTTATGGAGGCGACGCGTCGCATTCGGGAAGCCTGGGTAGCACCGTCGTCCTCGACCCGCCGAAGCGGAACACGGATACGAGCGTGAGCTGCATTCCATCAACGGTCGCTATCGGCCAGCCCACGACGTGCACCGCCACGGTCACCGACACCGATACCGGAACCGCGATCACCCCGACAGGAACCGTCTCCTTCAGCAAGAGCGGCGGCAGCGGGACTTTCACGCCGGGCAGCTGCACCCTCAGCGGAGCGGGCGCGTCGGCGAGTTGTTCGGTCACGTACACACCATCGGGGGGCACCGGCCTGCACACCATCACCGCTAGTTACGGCGGGGATGCGGACCACAAGGGGAGTGACGGCTCCACGACGATCATGGTCACGGCGCTGCGCGCCACCTCCACAGGCGTCAGCTGCACGCCCCCCGCCGTAGCGGTGGGGCAGCCGACCAGCTGCACCGCCACCGTGACTGACACGACGGCTACCCCGACGACTCCAACAGGCACCGTCTCCTTCACCAGCAGCGGCAGCGGAACCTTCAGTCCCACAAGCTGCACGCTGTCCGGAAGTGGATCGAGCGCCTCCTGTTCGGTCTCATACACGCCCAGCGCCGTCGGCACCGGGACGCACACGATCACGGCGACCTATAGCGGCGATAGCACGCACGCCACCTCGAGCGGCAGCACTGCCGTGTTCGTCGCCAAGCGCTCGACCTCGACCAGCGTGAGCTGCACGCCCACCAGCGTCCCCGTCGGAGCGAGCACCACCTGCACCGCCACCGTCAGCGACACCGCTGCCGGCACGGCGTCCACGCCTACTGGCACGGTGAGCTTCACCTCGGATAGCGCGGGTACATTCAGCGGTAGTCCCTGCACGCTCAGCGGTTCCGGCAGTTCGTCCTCGTGCTCGGTCACATA
>VBHP01000073.1 GCA_005881435.1 Chloroflexota bacterium
CGAGCGCGACGGCAGCAAGCAGCGCGAGCAGGAGACCCGGCTCGCGCTGCAGGCTGCGCATCGGTTACGTCCGTGCTTCTACGAGGTGAGGTCCTAGCGGCCGACCGCCGCTTGCCACGACTGCAGGATCCGCGTCTTGTTGTCGGTGGCCCATTGCCGGTCGTAGTTGACCAGCTTGACCGTCGTCAACGTGGGCGCGCCCGCCGCGGGCGCGACCTCGGGGAGCGTTGAACCACGGTTGCTGAGCTTCACATTGAGCGCGCCGGCATCGGGGGTCAGGACCCAGTCCACGAACGCCTTTGCCAGCGGCAGGTTCTTCGCACCCTTCACGATGCTCACCGCGCCGACCTCGAAGCCGGTGTCGCTCGGCACCGCCAGATCGACACCTGGGTTCTTGCCCTTCTCGGTGAGGATGTCGTGGCTCCAGTTCGGTGCGCCGACGTACTGCCCCTGCGAGACGAGCGCGATCGCCTGAGGCGACGTGCCGATGTAGTCGGCGATGTTCTTGTGCAACGCCTTCATGTAGTCCATGGCTTTGCCTTCGTCGCGGTTGAAACGGAAGATCTGCGTGGCGATGAAGATGTAGCCGCCGCCCGTCTTCACCGGGTCCGGCAGCACGAGCTTCTTGCTCCAGGCCGGATCGAGCAGGTCATCCCAGGTCGCGGGCTTCTTGCCACCGACCTCCTTGTTGAGCCGATCGGTGTGCATGACGAAGCCGAAGATGCCGGTGTACCAGCCCGTCCACAGGCCGGTGGCTTCCTTGAACTGCGCGCCGACCTTCGACGCGTTCGGCGAGACGTAGGCCTCGAGCAGTCCCTGCTTGCCCAGCGGGTCGTGGAATTCGCTCGATCCGCCGATGAAGACGTCGGCCTTCGGATTTCCCTTCTCGGCGATGATCTTCGTCTGGAGGTCGCCCGCGGCCGCGAGCGACAGCAGATCGACGCTCGAGCCCGGGTAGGCCGCCTTGAATGCCGCCGTGAACTGGTTGTTGGTCGTCTCGTTGAGCGCGCTGTAGACGGTGATGCTCCCGGTGGGCTTCGCCGTGGCCGACGCACTCGCGCCCGGCGACTGCGTCGGCGTGCCGGTGGCGCCGCCACAAGCGGCGAGCACCGCGGACAGGCCCGCCAGCTTCAAGAACTCGCGACGGTCGATGACGCGATCGCTCATCCTTCCCCTCCTACACGGCGCGATGCCGTGTGCGAACAGGCGCGAGTCTAGGCTATTCGCGATGTTCACCGGGATCGTGAAGGACGTGGGGACCGTCGAGCGCATCGCACCGCGCCTGCGCGTCGCGACGTCCCTGGCCGGCAGACTCGAGGTCGACGACAGCGTCAACGTCAGCGGCGTGTGCCTGACCGTGATCGCGCGCGACGGCAAGGGCTTCGAGTGCGACGTGGTCGAAGAGACCCGGCGCCGCTCCACGCTCGGCGCCCTGCGGCCGGGTTCGCGAGTGAACCTAGAAGCGGCCGCGACGCCGGAGACGTCCCTGGGTGGACATTTCGTCCAGGGCCACGTCGACGGGACGTCCGCGCTCGTGGCGCATTCGGGCGAGCGGCTTCGCTTCGCGCTCGACCGCGCCTGGGCGCGCTACGTCGTGGAGAAAGGGTTCATCGCCCTCGACGGCGTCTCGCTGACCGTCGCGGGCCTCGGTGCCGACGACTTCGAGATCGCGCTCATCCCGCACACCGCATCGCGCACCACGCTGGGAGCTGTTCGCCAAGGGGACGCCGTGAACGTCGAGGTCGATATACTTGCGAAGTACGTAGAGCGTCTCTTAGCGCGATGAAAAGCACCACACGCCGCCGCCTGTCCCCCTTTGCCACGATCGACGAGGCCGTCGACGACCTTCGTCGCGGCCAGATGGTCATCGTGGTCGACGACGAAGACCGCGAGAACGAGGGCGATATCACGGTCGCGGCGCAGCACTGCACGCCCGAGCAGGTTGCCTTCATGCGCAAGCACGGCAGCGGCGTCATCTGCGTCGCGCTCGCGCCGGAACGGATCGCGCAGCTCGACCTTCCCCCGATGGTGGAGCGCAATACCGCCCGCCTCGGCACCGCCTTCACCGTGAGCGTCGACGCCGCCGAGGGCACCACCACCGGCATCAGCGCCGCGGACCGGGCCCGGACGATCCGCGCCCTCGCCGATCCGCGCACCAAGCCGGCCGATCTGGTGCGGCCCGGACACGTCTTCCCGCTTCGCGCGCGGGAGGGCGGCGTGCTGGTGCGCGCCGGTCAGACCGAGGCCGCCGTGGACCTCTGCCGTCTCGCCGGTCTGGAGCCGGCGGGCGTCATCTGCGAAGTCACCAACGCCGACGGCTCGATGGCTCGCCTGCCGGCGCTGCGCCGGTTCGCGCGGACGCACCGCATCCGCATCGTCACGGTGAAGGACCTCATCGCGCAGCGCATGGCGCGCGAGCGGCTCGTCGAGCGCGTGGCACAGGCGAAACTCCCCACGCGGTACGGCGAGTTCGCCATCCACGGCTATCGCGCGGCCATCGGCGGCGAGCACGTGGCGCTGGTGCTCGGCGACATCAGCACGCCGGAGCCGGTCCTGGTGCGGGTCCACGACGAGTGCCTCACCGGCGACACCTTCGGCTCGCTCCGCTGCGACTGTGGCGATCAGCTCGTCGCCGCCTTCGACCGGATCGGGAAGGAAGGCCGCGGCGTCCTGCTGTACCTGCGCCAGGAAGGGCGCGGCATCGGGCTGATGAACAAGTTGCGCGCCTACGCGTTGCAGGACCAGGGGCTCGACACCGTCGAGGCGAATGAGAAATTGGGGTTCAAGGCCGATCAGCGCGAGTACGGCATCGGGGTGCAGATTCTCATCGACCTTGGGGTGCGCAAGGCGCGCATCCTGACCAACAATCCGCACAAGCTGCTCTCCCTCTATCCGGGCCTCGAGGTCGTCGAGCGCGTCCCGCTCGAAGTGCCCTCGCGGCCGGAGAACGAGCGATACCTCGCGACGAAGAAACGAAAGCTGGGTCATCTCCTCAGCGTCGTGAAGTAGTCGCGTGGACGAGCCGATCGTCCTCGAGGCCCCCCGGTTGCGCTGGGTCCTCTACGCCGTCGGCGCGTTCGTCGTGGCCGGGCTAGCGGGATCGACGGCCATGGCACTAGACAACCCTGGCAACGCCTTTCTACTGCTTCCGGCCTTGATCGCGGTCTTCGGCGTCGGCTTCGCGGTGATGGCCCTGTCGCCGGGCCGGCTACGGATCGAGAGCGAAGGCTTCGCCTACACCGCGCCGGGGCGCAGCGGCTCGTATCGCTGGAGCGACGTGGCGCGGTTCGGCGTGTATCTCGCCGTGAGTGGCGAGAACGTCGGTTTCGACTTTGCATCCGAGTATCGCGGGCGTCGTCCGCGGCGCCTTGCCGCCGACGCGCGAGGCGGTTTCGCCGCCTCGCTGCCGGGGACGTACGGGCGCGACGCGCACGCGCTCGCGGATCTGTTGGAGCGCCGGCGCATCAGCGCACGGACCGCTCCCTAGTAAAGAGCTCTCGCGCGGATCAGCGCGAGAAATTCCTGATGTGTTCAAGGCGGTACGTGCCGTCCACGTCCTTGGCGCCGGCGATCGTGATCTCGACGGCGATACCGGCGGTCAGGAATCGGGACATCTCAGTGAGCGAGAAGGCATTCCCGCCCTTAAAACTCGCGGTCCACGTATACGCCGTGTCGGCATCGGCGCGCAAGGTCCACTCGCCCAACGGCCTCGTGCTATTCGCGCCAGGGTCGACGGGAGCCCGGACCACGACGATGTCAGGCAGTCGGAGCTCGACGACGGTGGCGCCGAAGGTGCGCGAATCGGCCGCGAGCGACTCGTCGCGGAGCCGATCGAACCGCGACGGCCAATAGTCGGTCCCTGCAGTGCCCGCGACGACAAGACCGGACCGCGCGTCGTAGAGATAGACCCCGTGCCGTATCTCGCTGGGACTCGGTAACAGCGATCCGAAGAACGCGGACACGTCGCCACTAATGGCTACGACCCAGAAGAGCTCACCCTGCGCCGCGCCGAAGCCGATCGCGTCCAGCTGATCGCGTCCGATGAGCTTTGCCTCGATCCGGTCGACTCGGGCAGCCAACGTCTGCCCGCGCGCGAGCACATCTTGCCTCGTGATACGGAGAGGCGGAGCGGTTGTGGCGCGGCTCGCGGGCGGAACGCTTTCCAGAGCGGTCGAGCGGGACGCGCGGAGCGCGCCGCCGACGACGACGGCCGCGGTCAACACCGCCAGGGCGCCGATGCCGAGGAACAGCGCGGACCAGGCGCGGCGCGAACCAGATTTCGGTGGCAGCCAGCGATCCTGTGGAAGCACCGGCAGCGCGTCGAGGTCGCGTCGAACGATATCTGCGATGCGATCAGACATGACTCGCTCCTTCGCGCATCCGCGCAATCGCTTGCGCGATGGTCGCGCTCACGGTCCCAGCCCGAACGCCGAAGAGTTGGGCCGTCTCCGCGTGCGTCAGGCCGAGGTAGTAGTGAGCCACAACGATCGCGCGCTGACGCTCGGTGAGCAGAGCCAGCAGGCGTCCGGTCTCGAGGCGGTCGAGAAGCGCCGCGATCTCGTCAGCTCGTGACCGCACTGTCGGATCCAGTCTGGCGAACGGCCAGCGATGCCGCCGTGCGCGGCGAACCGCGACGCGAAACAGCCAGCCGGGGAGGTTCTCGCTGCGCAGCGGCGGCCGACGAAGGCCCTCTGCAAACGCGTCGTGGAGGGCGTCCTCGGCGATTCTCGGATCGCGTAACGTCGCTAGAAGCGCACGGTATACGCGCGGGACCGCTTCCCGGTACAAGTCTTCCCACGCCGAGCCCGTCTCGTCCGCCATCGTTGGTAATGCCACGGGCGCCCGCGATTCGTTAGTCCGCAGTACGCGTCGGCCCACGGATCTCTTTCACGAACTCCGGGTAATAGCGCTCGATCGTCGACAGCGAGAACTCGCGCAGGATTGACGTGTTCGGCTCGCGGGCCACGAGGAACTCGAAAGAGCGTCGCACCAAGCCGGCAACGTCGTCCCTGCCGCCGTACTTGTCGAGCTCGGGCAGTGAGACGCGCACGCGGTGCGCGGTGATGGCGCGGTCCTTCACCGTGACGTCGGCGATATACGCCGCGCCTTCCTTCTTGACGCGCACGTCGATGTCCACTCTGCGCCCTACGATATGACCGCATGCCGCGTCTGGGCCGTCCGAGCGCCTCAATCGCGAATACCTCCGCGCACATCGCGGTCCTGGCGACACGCTGGAACGCCGCCGTGGTGGACAAGCTCCTCGCCGGCGCTCTCGAGACGCTCGAGCGAGCCGGCGCGACGCATGAGCTGTTCCGAGTGCCCGGATCGTTTGAGCTGCCGCAGATCGCGCGCCGTGTGGCGCGTACCGGCCGCTTCGACGCCATCGTTCCGCTCGGGTGCGTCATCCGCGGCGACACACCGCATTTCGAGTACGTCGCGCGCGCCGCGACCGATGGCCTGGCGCGGCTGTCGCTGGAGCAGGACGTTCCGGTGGTGTTCGGCGTGCTGACCTGCGACACGGTGGCGCAGGCGCTCGATCGCGCCGGCGGCGCGGAGGGGAACAAGGGCGCCGACGCCGCGACGGCGGCGCTGGAGCTCGTGGCGCTGGCTCAGTCGATCGACGCGCGAAGCGCCAAGACGTCCCGTCGCACGCGCTGAAGCTCGGCGACGGCGACGCGTTCGCTCGTGGCCTCGAACCGCAAGCTCTCATCCGGCTCGCGCTGCGCCACCAGCGGCAGGTCGACGGCGATGACTGTCCCGGCGATCGGATAGCCGCCCGTGGTCTGGTGGTCCGCGAGGAGCACGATCGGGGCGCCGCCACTCGGAATTTGCAGCGCGCCTTCCACGACGCCGGTCGACAGCAGCTCGCCGTCGTTCGCGGCGACGGCCGGACCGCGAAGCCGGACGCCCATCCGGTCTGACCGCTCGTCGACGGTAAAGGTCGAGGACAGCAGCGACGCGACATCGACGCGATCGTCATGCGGCCCGACGATGATCCGCGCCACGTCGCCGTAGCGCGGCGCCGCGACGGCCAGTCCGCCGCGAGAGGCGTCGACCCGCGCGGGCCGCACCGCGACGACCGCGCCGGCCCGAAGCGGCGGCGCGCCAAGCGACGCCGGTGGATAGGCTGCGCGAGAGCCGAGAACGACGGGCGCATCGAAGCCCCCGCGGACCGCGAGGTAGGCGTAGCGCGAGTGACCCTCGATGCGCAGCTCGTCGCCGGCGCGGACGAACGCGCAGGTCCAGCCGGCGATGCGGTCGCGTCCCGCCAGACGGACGTCTCTCCCGGTCACGGCGACGAGCAGCGCCCGCTCGGCGACGAAGGCGAACGGCAGTCCGGCGATCTCGATCGCGGCCTCGCCGGGATCGTTACCAACAAGGGCGTTGGCGAATGCGTGCGCGACCCGATCCGCGGGTCCTGCCGTGGGCACGCCGCGACGAAGATGTCGCGTGCGTCCGGCGTCCTGCAGCGTGGCGTGCAGACCGGGCGTGACGACGCGGATCATCTGCGCACGAACCGGACCCGATCGCCCTCGCGCAACAGCGCCGGCGGATCACGTCTCGCGTCGAACAGGATCGCGTCGGTGGATCCGATCAGACGCCAGCCGCCGGGCGAGGCGAACGGGTAGACGGCGGTCTGCCGGCCGGCAACGCCGACCGCTCCCGCCGGTACGCGCAGGCGCGGCTCGGGCAGCCGCGCCGCGTTGATCCGCGCATCGAGCTCGCCGAGATAGGCGAACCCGGGCATGAAGCCGAGGAAGTAGGCGACGTATTCGCGATCAGCATGTAACGCGACGAGCTCGGAGACCGTCAGCGAGGACAGGCGGGCGACGTCCACCAGATCGGGGCCGTCGTAACGCACCGGGATCTCGATCAGGCGCCCGGCCGCGCGACGCACCGGGCCGCGCGACGCGAGCCGTCGTGCGAGTGCGGCGGCACCCGCGCCGTCGACGCGAAGCGGGTCGAAGTGCAGCAGCGTCGACGCGTACGCCGGGATCGCGGGTCCGAGATGTCGCGCCTCCCATGCGTCGGCGAGCGCGCGAGCGCGCCCGTTGGCGACCGGGTCGATGCGCTCGGCGAAGGTCACCAGCAGCGCGCGCTCGCCCATCGGCGCGATGCGGGGCGCCGCGCGCATCAGGCGAACGGGCGCAGGTCGAATCCGGCGTCTTCGAGCATCGCCCGCACACGGCGCGCGATGGCCGCGGCGTCCGGCGTGTCGCCGTGCACGCACAACGTATCCACGTCGCCGCGCTGCGCGAGCCACAGCGCTTGCTCCGCGGCGTCATACGGGTCGGTGATCACGGCGCCCTCCTGCGAGCGCGGACGCAGCGTGCCATCGGGCTCGTAGCGCCGGTCGGCGAAGCCCTCGCGCGCGATGCGGAGCCGCAGTTTCTTCGCGGCGCGCCCCATCGCCGAGGCTGGCGTGCACACCAGCACCAGGTCGCCCTCCGCGGCGGCGACGGCCTCCGCGATCAGCGACGCGATGCGCTCGTCGCGCTCGCCCTGGTTGTAAAGGGCGCCGTGCGCCTTGACGTAGCGAACGGCGACGTCCGCCTTCGCCGCGACTTCACGCAGGGCGGCGATCTGCTCGCTGATGCTTCGCATCAGCGCCTGATCGGCCAACGCCAGAGGCTTGCGGCCGAAGTTCTCCCGGTCCGCGTATCCCGGATGGGCGCCGACTGCGACCCCGTTCGCCTTCGCCAGCGCGACCGTACGCGACATCGTGTCGATGCTGCCGGCATGCGCGCCGCAGGCGATATTGGCAGACGTGATCGAGGCCATGACCGCCTCGTCGGTAGGCATGTCCTCGCCGAGATCCGAATTCAGGTCGATCGCGCGCACGCTATGTCGTCTTGACCGTGATCGGCTCGAGAACGAACGCGATGGCCTCCTCGGTCTTCATCGCCAGACCGCGCTCGAGCGCCGGTCTGCGCTCGGGCGGGATGTCGCTCGGCACATCGCGACCCTCCGTTGCGCCCCACAGCGTGGCGAGGCCGACGCCGGTCCGCTGCGCCAGCGCCGACCACGCCCCGGTGAGCGTGTCGTGACGCTCGATGTCGCCAGCGACTTTTGCCAGCTCCGCGAAGTGGCTCAGCATCAGCACGATGCCGCTCGAATCGTCGGCGGCGATGAAGATGTCGAGTGCGTCGCGCCAGTTGCGCGAGGCGCGATCGTACTCGCCGACCTTGAACGAGCTGAGTCCAACGGCATGAAGATCCCAGGCGATGTCGAACCGGTTCCCGAGCAAGCGGTGCTGCTGGAGCGCCTCCTCGGCGTACCCGCGCGCGACGAGCGCGTCCTCGCGCGAGCGGCCCAGGCCCACCATGTACGTCGAGCCGAGCGCCCATGCCGCCCGACCGATCGCGGCCCGATCACCCCGCTCCCGAAAGACCGCCAGGCTCTCCTCGAGCAGCGCACGAGCCGTGGCCAGGTCGGTGGCGTCGACGATGTACGTGAAGGCCAGGTTGTATGCGGCCTTCGCTCGCAACGCGGCGTCGCCCTTGGCGAGCTCGTACGCCTCGCCGTAATGCACGCGGGCGCCCGGCATGTCCCCGAGCCAGTACACCAGGCCACCGCCGGCCTCCAGCGCGCGAAGCCGAGACGCACCGGTGACGCCCGGCAGCGCCAGGACGCGAGCGACCCAGCCGCGTCCCTCACTGAGATAACCGCGCGCCTGCCAGAACCGCCATAGCGCGGACACCAGGCGGGAGGCCTCGTCCGCGGCGTCGGCGGAGATCAGAAACTCCAGTGCGGCGCGCATGTTGTCATGCTCGCGCTCGACGAGGTCGAGCCAACGTTTCTGCTCGATGCCTTGCAGGTTCGGCGCAGCGGCTTCGGCCAGGTCGAGGTAGGCATCGGCGTGCCGCCGCCGGATCGCGTCGGACTCGCCGCTCGCTTGCAGCCGCTCCAAGGCAAACTCGCGGATCGTGACCAGCATGCGGAAGCGCGGCTCGCCTTCGCTCTCGACCTGACGTAACAGGCTCTGATCCACGAGCTCGCTGAGACCTTCAAGAACGTCACGTCCGAGCTCCACGCCCGGCCCGCAGATAGGCTCGAGCTGCTCCAGCGCGGCGCCGCCGACGAACACGGCGCAGCGCGCGAAGAGCTTTTTCATACCATCGTCCAGCAGGTCGTAGCTCCAGCCGATAGCGCCACGCAGCGTGCGCTGCCGATCGGTCCGATCCGGCGAGGCGCTCGCGAGCAGATCGAGTCCCTTCTTCAAGCGCGGCAGCATCGCCTGCGGCGTCAGCAGCTTCACTCGCGCCGCAGCGAGCTCGAGCGCCAGCGGCAGACCATCCAGTCGATAGCAGATCTCTGCGACCGCGGCGGCGTTCTCGGCGCTGACATGGAAGTCGGGCTTCACCGCCATGGCGCGCTCGATGAAGAGCCGCACCGCGTCCGACTGCGCCAGCGCCTCGAGCGAAGGCAATCGCTCCGGATCCGGGAGATCGAGCGGCGGTACGGGGTATTCCTGCTCTCCGGAGAGTCGTAGCGGTGCACGGCTCGAGGTCAGCACCGTGAGGTCGGCGCCGGCGTCGAGCAGGGCCGCGACCGTCTTTGCCGCGGGCAGGACCTGCTCGAAGTTGTCGAGGACGAGCAGCATTCGCTTGTGTCGAACGTGCTCGGTCAGGCGATCGAGCGGCTCCTCTTTGCCCGCGACCTGTATGCCGAGCGAGTGCGCGATCGTCGAAGGCACGAGCTCGGGATCGGAGATCGGCGCGAGCGGCACCCAGAAGGCGCCGTCGGGGAATGACTCCGCCGACTCCGCCGCGAGCTGCAGCGACAGCCGGGTCTTGCCGGTGCCGCCGGGTCCGGTGAGCGTCAGCAGGCGCGTGCCACGGAGCAGGCGAAGGCCTTCGGCGATCTCCTTTTCTCGGCCGATGAAAGTCGAGACCTGCGTCGGGAGATTGTTCGGCGTGCGATCCAGGCTGCGCAGCGGCGGAAACTCGTTGACACACCCGTCGATGACGAGCTGGTAGATCCGCTCCGGTTGCGCCAAGTCCTTCAGCCGGTGCTCCCCGAGATCGCGCAGCGTGATCCCGGCGCCGAGGT
>VBHP01000095.1 GCA_005881435.1 Chloroflexota bacterium
CGGGGCAAGGAACGGTATGTCCGGCTCGGGGAAGTAGCGGTAGTCCTGCTCGGCCTCTTTGGTCCGCTGGAGGTACGTCCGGCCCTTCACGTCGTCCCAGCCCATCGTCACCTTGCCGGTGCGGGTCCGGATCTCGCCGCCTTCCCGCCACTCACGCCACAACCGGTCCGACTCGTAAGCGATCGCGCGCTCCACCGCGCGAAACGAGTTGAGGTTCTTGATCTCCGACTGCGGCGGCCACACCGTCTTCCCGTCCTCCTGGAAGCGGATGGAGATGTTTGGCTCGAAGCGGATTGCGCCCTCCTCCATCCGGGCCTCGGAGGCGCCGGTGTAGACGAGGATCTCCCGCAGCGCCTGCGCGTAGGACAGACCCTCCTCGACGCTGCGCATGTCCGGCTCGGTGACGATCTCCATCAGCGGAACGCCCGAGCGGTTGAAGTCCACGAGAGAGGCGCCGCTCACATGCAGCAGGCGGCCGGTGTCCTCCTCAACGTGAACGCGCCGGATCCGCACGCGCTTCTTTCCCGAGCTGGTCTCGATGTCGACATAGCCGTTCACGTTCAGCGGCAGGTCGTACTGCGAGATCTGGTAGCCCTTGGGCAGGTCGGGGTACATGTAGTTCTTGCGGTCGAATTTCGTGGCCTCGGGCACCTCGCAGTGGAGCGCGAGCCCGACGGAGATGCCGAGCTCGATGGCGCGACGGTTGGTGACGGGGAGCGCGCCGGGAAGCCCGAGGCAAACGGGACACACCAGTGAGTTCGGCGGCGCGCCGAATGTTCGCGCCGAGCAGCCGCAGAACATCTTCGTCACGGTCGCGAGCTCGAGGTGGGTTTCGAAGCCGATGACCAGCTCGTACGGCTTGTCGCTCATGGGGTCCCCTGGATGATGTGATCGGTGTTCACGATGAGACGATCGCCCTTCCGCGAGACAAGATAGCGATCGAGGCCGCGTGGCGCGGTGCCCGCGTAGACCTCCCCGGACGCGCGAAAGAAGGAATGGGTGCACGAGTCAAGGAACACCGCGTCGAAGGAGAACGGATCCATGAGCGGATTTTCAGCGATCAGCGTGATCTGACATTGGGAAGCGCCACCGACACTGCTGCTCCACGTCGCGCGCACCGCGAGCGGTACGGTGCCCGCGTAGGTCAGATAGAAGGTCTGGTCCGGACCGGCGATGCTGACCTTCTGCGTCGTGCCGGGCGGATATTGCAGCGCGCCGAGCACGACCCGACCCGGTAGCGCCGCGGGCGGCGTGACCAGGTCGGGAAGGAACGCGACATAGGCGTAGAACGCGCCGAACACGAAGATCCCGGCGCCGAGAAGCACGACGAGCAGGTACTGCCTCCACACCGGCGTCGGATCGAGGCTGTCCGGCGGCGCCCAATGGTCGATCGGCTCGTTCAAGCCCACGGCTATCCCCTCGGCGACGGCGCGCGCGCCACCCTCGGCTCAGTGCGCGGCGTCGACCCGACTACGCCCGCGCTCGACGCACGAATCGTTCGATCCGATCGCACGCCTGCTCGATCTCGCGCATCGATGTGGCGTAGCACGCGCGCACGTGACCCTCACCGTGCTCGCCGAACGCGTTGCCGGGCACGACGACGACCTTCTCCTCTTCCAACAGTCGCGTGGCGAACTCTTCGCTGCCGAGTCCGGTCGACTGGATGTTCGGGAAGCAATAGAAGGCCCCGCGCGGCTCGAAGCAGGCGAGGCCCATGTCGTTGAAGCGCTTCCACATGAAGCGACGTCTGCGGTCGTACTCGGCGACCATCTCCCGCACGTCCGGCTCACCGTTCGCCAGCGCTTCGACGGCCGCGTACTGCGCCGCGGTCGGAACGCACATCACGGTGTACTGATGGATCTTCATCATCTGTTCGATGACTTCCGCGGGCGCGCAGGCGTACCCGACGCGCCAGCCGGTCATGGCGTAGGACTTGGAGAAGCCGCCGAGGTAGACGGTCCGCTCCTTCATGCCCGGCAGCGCGGCGATGCTGTGGTGCGCGGTGCCGTACACCAGCCGGTCGTAGATCTCGTCGCTGTACACGATGAGGTCGTGCTCGCGCGCGATCTTCGCGAGCCCCTCGATGTCGGCGGGCTCGAGCACCGCGCCGCTCGGGTTGTTCGGGAATCCCAGGAACAGCGCGCGGGTCCGCGGTGTGACGCGCTTTGCGACCGCCGAAGGGAGCAGCCGATGCGCGTCAGTGTCGCGCGTCGGCACTGGGATCGGCACCGCGCCGGCGAGCACGATGCCGGGAACGTATGCGACGTACGACGGATCGGCGAGGATGACCTCATCGCCGCCGTTCAGCGTCGCGCGAAGCGCGAGATCGACCGCCTCCGAGACGCCGACCGTCACCAGGATCTCGTCGCTTGGGTCGTAGCGCAGGCCGTAGCGTGCCTCGAGATGCCGCCCGATCGCTTCACGCAGGGGGTAGATGCCGTAGTTCGAGGTGTACTTGGTCTGACCCGCTCGAATCGACGCGATCGCGGCATCGCGGATGTGCTGCGGTGTGACGAAGTCGGGCTCGCCGATGCCGAGCGAGATCCCGCCCTCCATCGAACCGACCAGGTCGAAGAAGCGCCGGATGCCGCTCGCGGGAAGGCGCGCGACGGTGGCGCTGATCATCGAGCGGCGGTCGGGGGCTCTCATACGCGCGCTCCCTCCAGTGCCGGCCTCCACATGTGGTGCGGAGTCGCCTGCTCGTAGGCATAGGCTACGCGAAGGAGCCGCGCCTCATCGAAGGCGCGACCGATGATCTGCAAACCGATCGGCAGGCCGCGCGACAGTCCGCACGGCAGGGAGATCGCCGGAAGTCCGGCGATGTTGACCGGCAGCGTATCGACGTCGGAGAGATACATCGCCAGCGGATCCGCGGTCTTCGCCCCGAGCGGGAACGCGACGGTCGGAGACGTCGGCGTCAGCAGGAAATCAACCCGCTGGAGCACGGCGTCGAATTCTTTCTTGATCAGCGTCCGCACCTGCTGCGCCTTCTTGTAGTAGGCGTCGTAATAGCCGGCGGAGAGCGCGTATGTGCCGAGCATGATCCGGCGCTTCACCTCCGGGCCGAAGCCGGCACCTCGGGTGAGCCGGTAGGTCTCGATCGCGTCAGTGCCGACGATGCGCGGCCCGTAGCGCACGCCGTCGTATCGGGCGAGGTTCGCCGAGCACTCCGCCGGCGAGATCACGTAGTACACGGCGAGCGCGATGTCGGTGAGCGGCAGCGACACCTCCTCGATCGTTCCGCCGAGACGCTCGACCTCCTGCACCGCCGAGCGGATCGCGGCCTCGACCGCGGGCTCCGTCCCGGTGACGACGTACTCCTTGGGCACGCCGAAGCGCATGCCCTCGATCCCCTGCCCCAGCTCGCGGGCGAAATCCTCGCCGGAGAAATCCATCGTGGTCGAGTCGAGCGGATCGTCACCGGCGATGGCGTTCAGCACGAGCGCGCAATCGTGCACGTCCCAGGTCAGTGGCCCGACCTGATCCTGCGACGAGGAGAACGCCACGACGCCGTACCGGGACACGCGACCGTACGACGGACGCAGCCCGACGACGCCGCAAAGCGATGCGGGCTGACGGACCGAGCCACCGGTGTCGGTCCCGAGCGCGAACAGCGCCATCTCCGAAGCCACGGCGGCCGCCGATCCACCGGACGAGCCGCCCGGCACGCGGGAGAGGTCCGCCGGGTTGTGCACCGGACCATAGGCCGAGTTCTCGTTGGACGAACCCATCGCGAATTCGTCGCAGTTCGTCTTGCCCAGCATCACCGCGCCCGCGGCGCGCAGACGAGCGGCCACCGTGGCGTCAAACGGCGGCAGATACCCCTTCAGGATCCGCGAGCCGGCGGTGGTCTCGAGGCCCTGCGTGCTGATGACGTCCTTGCAAGCCCACGGGATGCCGGTGAGCGCCTCGGCTCGTCCCGACGCGAGCCGCTCGTCGGCCGCACCGGCCGCGCGACGAGCGCCATCCGGGTCCAGCGCGAGGAACGCGCCGATGCGCTCGTCGAGCGCGCCGACGCGCGCGAGATACGCCTCGGTCAGCTCGAGACTCGAGACCTCGCGGCGGCGCAGCAGTCCGGCCGCCTCGTGAGCGGTCCCCGGCAGCTTCATTCGAAGACCGGCTGGACGCGGATGTAGTCGCCGTCGCGATCGGGCGCATTGCGCAACGCGTCCTCTGTCGTGAGGCCCGGACGCAGCTCGTCCTCGCGCAGCACATCCTGCAACGGCAGGATCGACGCCGTCGGACCGACACCGGAGGTATCGACCGCGTTCAGCTTGGAGACGGCCTCGAGGATCGCCGAAAGCTGGCTGGTGAAGCGGTCGATCTCCTCCTCGCTGAGCGCCAGACGCGCCAGCTTCGCGACATTTACGACCGTGCTGCGATCGATGCTCACGCGAGCCAGTCTATGGGCTGAGGCGGGATACTTCGACACGTGCAACAGGATTCGACGTCACTCGTTTCGTCATTCCGGTATGCCGCCGCGGGGCTCGCGCACCTGCTGCGGACCCAGCGGAATGCCCGGATCGAGCTCGCGGTCGGCGCGCTCGCCGTCGCGCTCGGCGCCTGGCTTGGGCTCAGCGGGCCGGAGTGGGCGGTGCTATCGCTGACCATCGCGCTCGTCGTCATCCTCGAGGGCCTAAACACCGCGCTCGAGCTCACCGTCGACCTCGCGTCGCCGGAGCGCAGTCCGATCGCGAGGGCCGCCAAAGACGTGAGCGCGGGCATGGTGCTGGTCGCCGCGCTCGGGTCGATCGCCGTCGGCGCTGGGATCTTCTTGCCGCATCTCGTGAAATGAACGGGCAGGGTCTGTTCAGCCCCGACAGCGTGGCGTGGAAGATCGACCGCGAACGCGCAGTGTTGCTCGGCGGCGGCCGTTCACTCCTCATGCAGCTGGCGCATCCGCGCGTGGCGCGTGGCGTCGCCGAGCACAGCGACTTTCGGCGACGACCGTTCCGCCGATTGGCGCGCACGCTCACGCTCTCACTCGACAGCGTCTTCGGTGATCGCGACGTGGCCCTGCGCAGCGCGGGACGGATCAACGCTGCGCACGCGAGCGTACGTGGCGAGGGCTACAGCGCCTTCGATCCGGACCTGTTGCTGTGGGTCTTCGCCACGCTGGCGGACTCCGCGGTGCTGAGCTACGAGCTCTTCGTGCGGCGTCTGACGACCGCGGAGAAGGACGCGTACTACGAGGAAACGCTGCACGCGACGCAGGTGCTGGGATTGCGGCGTGCGCTGGCGCCCTCTGATTTCGCCGGCTTACGCGAGTACGTCAGCGAGCAGATCGCCAGCGGCGCCGTGCGCGTCGACGACACCGGCTACGCCATGGCGCACGCGACGCTGTACCCGCCCAACGCGCGATTCGTGCCGCGCGCCGCGTTCGACGCTGGCGCGTTCATCACCGCGGCGCTGCTGCCGCCGGAGCTCCGAACCCAGTTCCGCCTGCCGTGGTCTCTGCGCCATCAGGCGGCATTCGAGGTGTTCGTTCGGCTGGTGCGCGGCGGCGTGCCGCTGCTGCCATCGACGCTGCGCCACGTGCCGCAGGCGCGTGCCGCGCGTCGACGCGTCGCGTGAACCAGATCCATCTCGGCGTCAGCCTCTCCGCGGGGAACGCGACCTGGTCGGAGCTGCGGGACGGTGCGCTCCTCGCAGAATCCTTGGGGTACGACTCGGTGTGGTCGCCCGACCATTTCCTCACCAGCGCCGCGGCCCCCGACGGTCCGTACCTCGAGGCATGGCAGATCCTGCCGGCTTGGGCCGCGCTCACCCGGCGCGTACGGCTCGGTCCACTGGTGACACCGATCGATTTCCGCCACCCGGCGATCCTGGCGAAGATGGCCGCGACACTCGATCACATCTCTGACGGCCGGGCGTTGCTCGGACTCGGCGCGGGTTGGTACGAGCAGGAGTACACGCAGTTCGGCCTGCATTACGGTCCGCCGGCGGAGCGCCTTGGTCGCCTCGCGGAAACGGCACGGATCTGCCGCGCGCTCTTCGAGCAAAAGCGAACGACCTTCCGTGGACGCTATTACGAGCTGCGCAACGCGCTCGCCGAACCGAAGCCGTTGCAGCAGCCGCGCTTGCCGATCCTCATCGGCGCGGACGGTGACCACGCGTTGAGTGTCGCCGGCCGCCACGCCGACTGGTGGAACGGGTTCGGCACGCCCGACGATGTGCGCCGCAAGCTGGGGTTGATCCGATCCGCCGCCGAGAAGGCCGGCCGGAGCTTCGCCGAGATCACGCCGAGCGTGACGTTCCGGCCAGTCGTCGTACGCGATCGGCCGGCGGACATCGACGCCGAGCTGCAGCGGGTGGCGCAGCGCCATCGCCTGCCGAAGCCGGACACGCAGTGGATGGTGGCGGGAAGCGCGAGGGAGGTCGCGTCACGGCTGCGGGACTACGTCGCGCTCGGTGTCCGCGCCTTCATCATCCAGCTGCGGGTCCCGTTCGATCGCGAGTCGATGGAGCGGATCGTGCGCGAGGTGAAACCTCAACTCGAGTCCACCGCTCCGTAACGCCGCCTAGTAGCTCAGCGGATCGACGAACGCGCCCTCGATGCTGGCCTCCCAGTGGACGTGCGGACCTGTGGTCACGCCGGTGAGGCCGATGGTGCCGATCGTCTGACCGCGCCCGACGCGCTCGCCCTCGCTCACGCGCGTGGTGCTGAGGTGGTAGTAGCAGGTCTGCAAGCCCCAATCGTGCCGCACGCAGATCCGAAGCCCGCCGGTGTTGACGTATCCGACCGCCGCGACCGTGCCGGCCTCGGAGGCCAGGACCGGCGCACCGTAGGGCCCGGCGACGTCGACCGCGGTGTGGAACGAGAAGAAGCCTTGCGTGATGACGCCGCCCTTGACCGGCAGGAGCAGATGCGCGCGCGTCAGCGATCGGGCGAACGGCGCGGACCGCGGTGCGGTGGTGATGCGCAGCAGGAATCCGGGGAACCGTCCGTCGGAGACCGGCACGATGATGGTCGCGCCGACGCCGAAGTTGTCTGGCTCATAAAGCAGCCGGTTGGCGTCCGCGATCGACGTGGGGTCACTGCTGAGCTTCGAGGCGACCGACTCGAGGGTGTCGCCGGGTTGGACCTTGTAGACGGCCGCGTCGACGGTGGGGATCTGCAGGACACTGCCGATCCGAAGCCCGTTCGTGTCGGTGAGCCCGTTGTTGTACGCCACCGTTTGAGGCGTGACGTGGTATCGATCGGCAACAGTGAAGATCGTGTCGTCCGGTGCGACCGTGTGCGTGATCACGCGCGGCGGATCGGACCGGATGACGGTGACGAGGGGCCGTATCGGATGGAGTGCCGTCGCCGGCTCTTCCATCGGGGCCAGACGCGCAACGCCAGCGGCCATGGCGCGCGACTCCGGGACCGCCGCGAGCGCCAGCATCGCCAGACCAATGGAGAAGTAAGCCGAGAGCGCGAGCATCCGCCGAGCGGTCGGACGCAGTGCCGGGGACTCGAACCGGAAGCTGAGCGCGAAGCCCCGAGGCTGACGCGCCAATTCGAGCGCGAACACGTTCGCTCATCGGGCGTGCAACCAACGTGCCGTCTGGGTATCAGCCGGTCGAGTGCGCGCTCGGCCGCCTAGGTACCTGGCGGGCTACCAGTCGGATCGAGGGAAACGAAGTAGCTCTCGCAGGCCAACTCGAGCAAGTCCGGCGTCAGCTCGGGCGGTTTGCCGAGGAACCGTGCCGTATCGATGAGCTGTTCGATGATGTCGCGCGGGTGGCAGGAGCGCATGCCGATGTTCTTCAGCCGGTAGTAGGACAGCACCTGGGACAGGGCCTCGGAGCGGTACTCGATGTTCTTCCGCTGACACATGCGGCGGAAGATCTCCTCGTACTGCTCGACGCTCGGCGACTCGATACCGATCTTGTACCGAATACGACGTAGGAAGGCCTCGTCGACGAGATCGCCCGGGTCCAGGTTCGTGGAGAAAAGGATGAGCATGTCGAAGGGGATCTCGATCTTCTTGCCCGTGTGCAGCGTCAAGTAATCGACCCGCTTCTCCAACGGCACGATCCAGCGATTCAGCAGATCGCGCGGCGAGACGCGCTGACGGCCGAAGTCGTCGACCAGGAAGATGCCGCCGTTGGCCTTCATCTGGAATGGCGCCTCGTAATACTTGGCCGTCGGATCGAAGACGAGGTCGAGAGTCTCGAGGGTGAGCTCGCCGCCGGTGATGACTACGGGCCGCTTGCTCACGACCCAACGGTGATCGAAGCGCAGCCGATCGGCGACGATCGGATCGAGGGCGACGCGGTGATAGACCGGGTCGAACACCTTGATGACCTGTTGGTCGACCTCGACCGCGTACGGGATGACCATCTCTCCCTTGAGCAACGTCACGAGGACCTCAGCGATGGTGGTCTTGCCGTTGCCCGGCGGACCGAAGAGGAAGATCGACTTGCCGCTGTTGAACGCGGGTCCGACCTGCGCGAGCGTGTCCTTCGGGATCACCAGGTGCGAGAACGCGCGCTCGAGCTCTTCCTGGGTGACGTGGACGTTCGCGATCGTCTGCGCCTTGACGCTGGCGATGTACATCGACAGCGGCACCGGCGCGCGCCCGACGTACTGACTGCGGGTCAGCGCTTCCTGCGCCTTCTCCGATCCACGGTCGACGACGACGTACTGATAGCTCGCCGCGGAAACACCCGCGCCACCGCGGATCTCCACCAGGCGTTCGGACTTGAGGAAATCGAGCACCCGTTCGACGACGTTCGTGAGCGGCAAGCCAAGCGAGGACGCGATCTCGTTGCCGCTCATCTGTCCACGGAGGTACAGCGTCTTGAGCGCGAGATCGGCGAGGAACCCGAGCGATAGACCGGTCTGCTCGATGCTCTGCGGCTCGGGAGGCAGCGGCGCCTGGACGGGCGACGCGCCGGCGGGCTGACCCGGCCCGGCCGGGCGTGTCTGCGTCTGCGGCTGGTACATCGGCTCAACATCGTCCCGCTCCTCGCGCCGGTCGAAGTACCCCCGTCCGGGCGACGTTTCGACCGCGCCAATAGCATTCGAGCCCCGTGCCATCCCCCTTCCTTCTGATACTCGTAGGCGCCGGGGTGGGGACCTTCGGCACCCTTGTCGGCGCCGGGGGCGGCTTCCTCCTGGTTCCGTTGCTCGCGCTGCTCGAACCGACCCTTCCGACGAACGACGTGACGGCGATGTCGCTCGCGGTGGTGGCGATGAACGCGACGTCCGGCGCGATCGCCTATGCGCGGCAGCGACGCATCGATTACCGCTCTGGCGTGATCTTCGCGATCGCGACGCTGCCCGGCAGTGTCGGCGGCGCGCTGGCCTCACGTTTAGTCGCTCGCCCGATCTTTGACCTCGTCTTCGCGTCGTTGCTGATCGGCCTTGCGATATTCGTCGTCGTCACGCACGAGGAGGATCCGGAGCCCGCGCCGGAAGGGACCTGGGGCTACGCGCAGCGTGAGCTCGTCGATGCCAGGGGCACCGAGTACCGCTACAGCGCGAACATCCTACTCGGCGTCGCGATCTCAGTCGCGGTCGGATTCGCCTCGAGCTTGCTCGGGATCGGCGGGGGCGTGATCCATGTGCCGGCGCTCGTCGGTCTGCTCGGGTTCCCGACGCACGTCGCGACCGCGACCTCTCACTTCGTGCTCGCGATTATGGCGACGGTCGCGACCGGCACCCACCTCCTCGAGGGCGACCTCTCAGGCCTGTTGCCGCAGACGGTGCTGCTGGGCGCCGGCGCGATCGTGGGCGCACAGGTCGGTGCGCGATTCTCGGAGCGCGTGCGGGGCCGGCACATCGTGCAGACGTTGGCGGTGTCGCTGATCTTCGTCGGCCTGCGTCTCGGCGCGCAGGCGCTGTTCGCGATCTAGCGGGCGTACATTTTGCGGATGGCGATCCTGCCCTACATCGCGTTCGCGCTTGCTGCGGTCGCGGTCATCGGCTACCTGGGTCAATCCGGCTTCGTCGTGCTCGCGCTGCTGCTCATCGCGGCCGTCGCTTCCGCGGCGATACTCCGCGCACGTGCGCGGTGAGCGACTCCTAGTCGTTCCTCACCGCATGGCGGCTCGATTCGCGAGTCGGTCGACGAGCCTGGCGCGCCTTGTCGATTCACTCGATCTTCAAGACGATCGTCGCGGTCGCATTTCTTGGCGCACTGAGTTGCAGCTCCCAGCACCCCGCGTCAGGGAATTCGAAGTTCGTTCCCCACTCGACACCGGTTCCAAGTTCCGACACGTGGCTGAGTGGATGAAAGGTTTTGCTCGTGCCGGTGGTGAGATTGCGTCCCACTAGGTCGAGCGTGCTCGGAATGCGTTCGGCGTCGGTCGCTGGAATCAGCGGGTGGTCGACGACGACGAGCATCTTCTCAGGAGTCATGGCACGAAGCAGGCGATCGGCGCTTTGAGGATTTCCGATATAGAACACGAGAAACACTTCGTCGCCTTTTCCCCAGATTGTGTAGCCGTTGATCACCTTGCTCGTCGTCGGCGTCTCCGAGCATCCGGAGGGCTGCGGCGTGCACGCAACGCCGCAAAACATGAGCAACGCCAGCGTTGCACGCACCGTGATCACATCAGGGCTTCACGCCGGACGATCCGGAGCGCTCGTTCGAGTAGAACCCTGTTGGTCGCGTCGTTCAGCCACCTCGAAGCTCCCGAGGGATGCGGCATCGGAATGAGAACGCAACCGTTCTGGCGTCGCATTCGGCCGACCGCCTCCCGCAGCGGCGCCGAACCCCAGAACCGATCGATAGCCAGCCGTCCCAGCAGCAGGAGCACCCTCGGGCGCACGAGATCAAGTTCTTGCTCGAGCCAGGGCGCGCACAGCGCGATCTCAGCGGGTGACGGACGCCGGTCGCCCTCGCCGCGCGGGTTCTTTCCAGGGAAGCATTTCGTGATGGCGCTGCGATACGGGAGGTGCGCCTCGTCGATCCCTGCCCGCGCGAGCCATTCGCGCAGCACGACCCCGGACCGCCCGGCAAACGGTGTCCCGGCCTCGAATTCGACCGCCCCGGGCGCTTGTCCGACGATCATCACGCGATCGGTGGCTTTCCCCGCCACGACGGGGCGCGCGGCCGGCAGATAGCCGGCGCGGACACATTTCCGGCAGGCGCGGATGCGTCGCTGCAGCTGCTCCAGCTCGGTTCCACGCATCCCGATTCAGCGTAACGAGCCTGCGACTCGGCGCTTCTCCCGGCGCATACTCCAGCCGCATAGGCGAGCTCGAAACCCTCCGCCACGAGGTCGCGGCCGCTCGAGACCAGCAGACGGCAGTCGCGGAGCTACTTCACGCCATGAGCCGCCCGACCGTCGACCTGAAGCCCCTTCTCCAGGCGGTCATATCGCAGGCGTCGAAGCTGTGCGGCGCGGAACAAGGCTTCATCTTCCGGCTGGATCCCGACGGGAAGTACCGCTTGTGGGTCGCCCACGGGAGTACCGCGGAATACGAGCGCTTCACCGATGAGCACCCGATCGATCGTGGGAACCGCGGAACGCTCACCGGCCGTGTCGCGATCGATCTGCAGATCGTCCACGTGCCAGACGTCCTTGAGGATCCTGAGTACACGTACTGGGAAGCGCAAGGAATCGGCAAGTTCAGGACGCTGCTGGGCGTGCCTTTGGTGCGAGACGGGGTCGCGATCGCAGTGATGAACCTGTGGCGGTCGACCCGGAGCGCGTTCAGCGACGACGAGATCGAACTGGTCAAAACGTTCGCCGACCAGGCGCTCATCGCAATCGAGAACGTGCGGCTGTTCAATGAAACGAAGGAGGCCCTGGACCAGCAGACCGCGACAAGCAGCATCCTCAAGGTCATCGCGAGCTCGCCGACGGATGCACAGCCGGTCCTGGACGCGATCGCGGAAAGCGCCGCCCGCGTCTGTGGCGCGAGCGACGCCCACGTCTATCGGGTCGACGGCACGCTCCTTCGGCAGTGGTCGCACCACGGACCGATCCCGGGACTCGACCCCGGCGAGTCGTTGCCACTCAACCGCGAGTCGTTGATCGGACGGTCAATCCTCGATCGCCGGGTGATCCACACCCACGATGCCGCGCGGCTCGATCCGGCGGAGTACCCGGTCAGCGTCGGGCTCCAGCGCCGTTGGGGGTATCGCACCGGTGTGGCCATGCCGTTGCTGCGCGACGGCGTCGCAATCGGCGGCATCGCCATCAGGCGCACGGAGGTCGAGCCCTTCAGCCCGAAGCAGATCGAATTGCTGCACACGTTCGCCGATCAGGCGGTCATCGCGATCGAGAATGTGCGGCTGTTCAACGAAACGAAGGAGGCGCTGGAGCAGCAGATCGCGACGGGCGAAGTGCTCAAGGTCATCAGCCGCTCGACGACGGACCTCCAGCCGGTCTTCGACACCATCGTCCAGCAGGCCGTACGACTGCTGGCCGGAACGCTGGGGACTGTCTGGCTCGTCGATGGCGAGAATATGGATCTCGTCGCCAGCGCCGACATGCCAGAGCCGTTCCGTCAGCTGTTCCTGCAGCCGAGTCCCGTCACGCGAGGAAGCATTCCCGGCCGCGCGATTCTCGAAGGTCGCACCATCCACGTCGCGGACCTGCGGGCCGATCCTGAGTACGACCAGGTGGACGCTCAGCGCGCCGGGGGCGGTTACCGCACCATCGTCGCCGCGCCGCTTGTGCGGGATGCCGTCACCATCGGTGCGGTCGTGGTCGCGCGCCGACCGATGCAGCCGTTCAGCGATCGCCAAGTCCGGCTCATCGAAACGTTCGCGGATCAGGCCGTCATCGCCATCGAGAACGTGCGTCTGTTCAACGAAACGAAGGAGGCGCTGGAACAGCAGACCGCGACCAGCAGGGTGCTCGAGGTGATCAGTCGGTCAGCGTTCGATCTTCAATCCGTGTTCGACGTGGTCGTCGAGAATGCAAACAAACTGTGCCGCGGCGATTGGAGCTACCTGTTCCGCCGCGAAGGCGAACTCTTCCATCTCGTCGCATCAGATGGCGGCATTCCGGAGCTGGTGAACTACGAACACGCGCATCCGACGCCGATCGTGCGGAGCACGATGATCGGCAGGGTCGCTCTGGAGCGCGGCATCGTGCATATCCCCGACATGATGACTGACCCCGAGTACGACTGGCCGCCGAATCGCGAGCATCAAGTCCATTCGGGTCTTGGCGTCCCGATCTTCCGCGACGGCGAGGTCGTAGCCGTCATCGGCGTGGCACGGATGGCGGTGAAGCCATTTAGCGAAAACGAGATCCGGCTCGTCCAGACATTCGCCGATCAGGCCGCTATCGCGATGGACAACGTACGTCTGTTCAACGAGATCCAAGACAAGGGCCGGCAGCTCGAGATCGCCAGCCGGCATAAGAGCGAGTTCCTGGCGAACATGAGCCACGAGCTCCGCACGCCGCTGAACGCGATCATCGGCTTCAGCGAGGTGCTCAAGGAACGTCTCTTTGGAGCGCTCAACGAGAAGCAGGTCGAATACGTCACCGACATCCTCGAGTCCGGGCGTCATCTCCTCTCACTGATCAACGACATCCTCGATCTGTCGAAGGTCGAAGCTGGCCGCATGGAGCTGCAGCTCTCGACCTTCTCCCTGCCGGAAGCCCTGCAAAACGGCGTCACGATGGTACGGGAGCGCGCAACCCGTCAGCGCGTCGAGCTTCGGGCGAACATCGCCACGGACATCGAGCTCATCGAAGCCGACGAGCGGAAGGTCAAGCAGACGATCTTCAACCTCCTCTCCAATGCCGTGAAGTTCACGCCGGAGGGCGGAAACGTCCTCGTCAGCGCGGAGCGACGCAACGGTGACGTCGTCATCAGCGTGCGCGACAGCGGCATCGGCATCGCGCGCGAAGACCAAGAGCGGATCTTCGAGGAATTCCAGCAGGCCATCCGCGGGAAAGGCGGCCCTCAGGAGGGCACCGGGCTCGGCCTCACGTTGGCGCGCCGTTTCGTCGAGCTGCATGGCGGCAAGATCTGGGTCGAGAGCGAGCCGGGGAAAGGCAGCACCTTCAGCTTCACCTTGCCGCTGCACGCGCCCGCGGGCATCACGGCATGACGGAACAGCCGCTCGTGCTCATCGTCGAGGACAACGAGCGCAACCTCAAGCTCGCGCGAGACGTGCTCCAGGTAAAGGGTTTCCGTACCCTCTCAGCCGCCACGGCCGAGGATGGCATCGTCCTGGCGCGAAGAGAGCGCCCCGACGTCGTGCTCATGGACATCCAGCTGCCGGGCATGGATGGCATCGCGGCGCTCAAAGCCCTACGGGCGAGCGGCGACACTTCGGCCATTCCGGTGATCGCCTTCACCGCCTCGGTGATGAAAGAGGATCGCGACCGCTTCGATGCTGCGGGCTTTGACGGACGGATCCTCAAGCCGATCGACATCCGGACGTTCCCCGATGAGGTGCGAGCGTTGGCGACGCGAGGGAGACGCGCTCGATGACAGAACGGATCCTCGTCGTCGACGATCAGGCGCCGAACATCCGGCTTCTCGAGGCCGTGCTCACACCGCACGGCTACACGATGCTCACCACATCCTCCGGCGAGGAGGCGCTTAAGAAGATCACCGACGAGCGGCCGGACATCGTGCTGCTCGACGTGGTGATGCCGGGAATGAGCGGATTCGAGGTCTGCCGCAGGATCCGCGCCGACGAGCACACGCGGTTCTTGCCGGTGGTGATGATCACCGCGAGTCCGGAGCAGGATCGCGTCGAGGCGATCGAGGCCGGCGCCGACGATTTCGTGACGAAGCCGTTTGACAAGCACGAGCTGCTGGCGCGCGTGCGGTCTTTGCTGCGCATCAAGGCCTACCACGACACCATCGAGCGCCAACGCGCCGAGCTCGCGGACTGGAATCGAACCCTCGAGCAGCGCGTGGCTGCACAGGTCGAGGAGATCGTGGCCCTGCGCCGGCTGCGACGCTTCCTCTCACCTCAGATCGCCGACCTCATCGTGAACGAAGCCAGCCCGATGCTCGACCCGCACCGACGCGAGATCAGCGTGGTGATCTGCGATCTTCGCGGCTTCACCGCGTTCTCCGAGACCGCCGAGCCGGAAGAGGTGGTCCGCGTCCTGAGCGAATATCACGCCGCGCTGGGCGCACTGATCTTCAGCCATGAGGGCACGCTTCGCGACATCGTCGGCGACGGCATGATGGTGTTCTTCAACGACCCGATCCCCTGCCCAGACCCGACGGCTCGCGCGATACGCATGGCTGTCGAGATGCGCGATCGCGTGGCCGAGCTGGCCAACGCGTGGCGCAAACGCGGCTTTGAGCTCGGATTCGGGATCGGCATCGCCCAGGGATTCGCGACCCTCGGGCGGATCGGCTTTGAGGGTCGCTTCGAGTACGGCGCCGTGGGCACGGTGGTGAACCTCGCGGCACGGCTTTGCGCCGAGGCGACGGACGGTCAGATCCTGCTGGCGCAACGCGCGTATGCGGCCGTCGAGGAGCTGATCGATGCGGAGCGGCTGGCGGACCTCTCACTGAAGGGGCTCGCCCGCCCGGTCGCGACGTACAACCTGGTGCGGTTGAAGGATCGCGCGGCGGCGGTCTAGTCCCGCGCCAGCAGGCGGTCGAACTCGTCCTCGTCGATGATGCGCACACCGAGGTCGCGCGCCTTCGTCAGCTTCGAGCCAGCTGATTCGCCGGCGACCACCATGTCCGTCCGCCGGCTCACGGACCCGGAGGTCTTCCCGCCGAGCTGGACCACGAGCGCTTCGGCATCTTCGCGCGAACGCCGTTGCAGCGTGCCGGTGAACACGATCGTCTTCCCCGCGAACGGCGTGCCGGACTGCGGACGCGGCGCCGGGTACTCCAGCTCGATCCCGACCTCCGGCGAGGCCAGCGTGTCGAGGAAGCTCTGTTGCGCGGGATCGTGAAAGTACGCGTGCAGCGAGCGCGCGACGACCGGCCCGATGCCTTCGACGGCGGTAAGGTCGTCCGCCGTGCTCTCGCGGAACACCCGCCAGACGTCGGCGAGCGTGCCCTTTCGCTCCAATCGATCACCCAGCCAGCGCGCTAGGTCATATGCGGTGGTGCCGCCGACATGGCGGATGCCAAGCGCGTACAAGATCCGTTCGAGAGGCCGGCGCTTCGCGGCCTGGATCCGTTCGTACAGGTTCTGCGCGCTTTTCTCCGCGAACCGTTCCAGCTGCTCCAAGTCTTCCCGCTTCAGCTTGAAGATATCGGCGGGGTTGTTGGCCAGTCCGCGCTCCCGGAGCTGCTCGATCAAAGCCGGTCCGGCGCCTTCGATGTCCATCGCGCCGCGCGAGACGAAGTGCAGCAGCGACTCCGCCCGTTGCGCCGGGCAATTCGGGTTCGGACAGCGGTATGCGACCTCGCCGACGCCGTGTTCGGTCGTCGTGTTGCACACCGGACAGCGTTCCGGCGCGGTCACCTCGCGCTCGCCGCCGGTCCGCGCGTCCTGGACGACGCTGACGACTTCGGGGATGACGTCCCCGGCGCGCCGGATCACGACGCTGTCGCCGATGCGAACGCCGAGGCGCGCGATCTCGTCCATGTTGTGCAGGGTCGCGCGCTGCACCGTCGTCCCGGACACGAACACGGGCGTCAGCCACGCCACCGGCGTGAGCGTGCCCATGCGCCCAACGTAGAACTTCACGTCCTCGATCTTGGTCATGGCCTGCTCGGCCGGGAACTTGTACGCGAGGGCCCAGCGCGGCGACCGCGAGACGAAGCCCAGGCGCTCCTGTTGATCGACGCGGTCCACCTTTACGACGACGCCGTCGGTCTCGTACTCCAGGTCCTTCCGCTTCTCACGCCAGGTCTCGAGGTACGCCAGCACTTCATCGACCGTGTGACAGAGCTGGGTGGTGGCGAGGTTCACGCGCAGGCCGAGCTGCGACAGCCGTTCCAACAGCTGGTGCTGCGTGGTCGCGGGCACGTCGGCGGCGCTGTAACACCACATCGCAAGCCCGCGTGAGGCGGTCATCTTCGGGTCGAGCTGCCGCACTGAGCCGGCCGCGGTATTGCGCGGATTGGCGTACAGGGCCTCGCCCTGACGCTGGCGCTCCTCGTTCAGTCGCGCGAAAGCCGCGCGCGGGAAATAGACCTCGCCGCGCACGTCGATCCGGCCGGGAACCGGCTCACGGAGACGCATCGGGATGGACCGCAGCGTCCGCAGATTCGTGGTGACGTCCTCGCCGGTGAAGCCATCGCCGCGGGTCGCGCCGCTGACGAAGACGCCGTCCTCGTAGGCCAGATTGACCGCGAGCCCATCGATCTTGAGCTCGCAGTTGTATGCCACGTCCCCGGCCACGGCCTTTCGCACTCGCTGGTCGAAGGCGCGAAGCTCCTCCTCTGAGAAGGCATTGCTGAGCGACAGCATCGGCGCGCGATGCCGCACCGGAGCGAAACGCGTCGAGGGCGGCGCGCCGACACGCTGCGTCGGCGAATCCGGCGTGATGAGATCCGGATGTTCGGCTTCGAGCTCCTCCAGCTGACGTCGCAGCTTGTCGTACTCCGGATCCGAGATCGTCGGTTCGTCGAGCACGTAGTAGCGGTAGTCGTGCTCGTTCAGCGCGCGGCGGAGGCGTTCGGCCTCGCGTACGGCTTCGGTCTTGATCATCGCTTCTGCAGTCGAGCGAAGCTCGCCATCAGCCGCTTCACGCCCTGGTCCGGGAACGCGACCGTGACCTCCTCGTCGTCGTTGCGCACCAGGCTCGAGACCACGACTCCGTCGCCGAATTGCTCGTGGCGCACGTGGTCCCCAGCGCGATATTGCGTCTCGCTCGAGGCCTCTCGCCGTGGCGCCTTGTCCGGCGCGCCGCGCCACGCCGCGGACAGCCCTGCCAGTGCGCGATCCTGCCGCCCGCGACGCTGCCGCTCACGCTCGTATGGCTCCGTCTCGTACAGCTCGCCCCACGTGTTGCGCTCCTGTCGTGGCGTGGCGCGAACATCGATCTGCTCGGTCGGCAGCTCCAGCAAGAAACGCGATGGCGCCATCTCGGTAGTGCGGCCGAACAGCGTCCGTACCGACGAGTACGTCAAATAGCACCGGTCTTTGGCGCGGGTGATGCCGACGTAGCACAGGCGGCGCTCCTCTTCGAGCTCCTCCTCGCTTTCGCTCGACCGCGCATGCGGAAAGACCCCCTCCTCCATGCCGGTGAGGAAGACGACCGGGAACTCCAGGCCCTTCACCGCGTGCAACGTAATGAGCGTCACGGCCGGAGCGCCCTCGCGGTACGAGTCGACGTCCGACACGAGCGCCACCTCCTCAAGGAAGCGCGGCAGCTGCTCCGCGGGCGGGAGCTCGCTGTATTCCTCCGCCACGCCGCGAAGCTCGAGCACGTTCTCCCAGCGCTCCTCGCCCTCTTCACTGCCAGGGGTAGGTGCCCCTGCGCGCGACGCGCCGCGAAGGTAGCTCTCGAAGCCAACGGCGGCGACGATCCGGTCGACGAGCGTCGTCAGCGGGACCGTCGGCGCAAGGGCGCGCAGCCCATCGAGGAGATCGGCGAACGAACGAAGCTCTTGGCGCTGGCGCGTGCCCACGGAGTCGATCTGCGCTCCGATGCGCATGGCTTCCGCAGGCGGCATCGAGTTCGCGCGGGCGAACAGCCACAACTCCTCCTGCGTTCGCGCGCCGATGCCGCGGGGCGGCACGTTGAGGACGCGCGCGAGCGCCACCGAGTCGTTCGGGTTCTCGATCAATCGCAGGTACGCCAGCAGATCCTTTACCTCTCGCCGCTCGTAGAAGCGCACACCGCCGACCACCTGGTACGGCACCGCGTAGCGCAGGAAGACCTCTTCGATCGCACGCGACTGCGCGTTGGTGCGATAGAGGATCGCGAAATCCGATGGCGTGCGAGTGCGATCTTCTCGCAACAGACGTTCGATCTCCCGGATCACGAACTCGGCCTCGGCGTACTCGTCGTGCGCCTCGTACACCACGATGCGTTCACCGGCCTGGCGATCGGTCCACAGACGCTTGGCCATCCGGCCGACGTTGTTCTGCACCACCTGCCAGGCCGCGTCGAGGATCGGCTTGGTGCTGCGGTAGTTCCGCTCGAGCTTCACCACTGCCGCGTCGGGCCAGGCCTGCTGGAACTCGAGGATGTTCTTGATCTTCGCGCCACGCCAGGAATAGATCGATTGGTCGTCGTCGCCAACAACCGCGATGTTCTTGTGCCCGCCCGCGAGCCGCACCAGGAACACGTTCTGGACGTGGTTGGTGTCCTGGAACTCGTCCACCAGGACATGCTCGAATCGTCGCTGCCATCCCTCTCGAACCGAGTCGACCTCGAGGAGCCGGACGCCGAAGAGCAACAGGTCGTCGAAGTCGACGGCGTTGTTCTCGCGCAGGAGCGCGTCATATCGCTCGCGAACGCGGGCGGCGACGCGGTCGAGCCGATCGCCGGCAGTGGCCAACTGCCCGGTGGCGTCCAGCAGCTCGTTCTTGGCCCAAGAGATCCGGGCGCCCACGGCAGCAGGCGTGAAGTCGTGCTCGGCATAGCCGAGCTCGGCCAGCGAGCGGCGCAGCAGGCTGCGTTGATCCGCCTCGTCGAACACGGCGAAGGAGCGCTCGATGCCGACCGCCGGGCCGTCGCGCCGCAGCATCCGCGCGCAGGTCGCGTGGAAGGTGCCGACCCACATGCCTTGCTCGCTCGGGTCCTTCCCGAGGAGCCGCGTCAACCGTTCGCGCATCCCCCGCGCCGCCTTGTTCGTGAAGGTGACAGCCAGTACGCGATCGGAACGAACGTGACCCTCGCGAACCAGCCAGGCGATGCGATGCGTCAGCACGCGCGTCTTTCCTGAGCCTGCGCCGGCCAGAATGAGCAGCGGCCCGCCGGTATGCGTGACCGCGCTGCGCTGCTCGTCATTCAGGGGATCGAGGATCGGATCCATGTGTATTACCAATTGTGGCGAGCGTGGGCGTGTCGTAGTGTTCGCCCCCCGGAATGAACGATCTGAATGCCCCGAAGAAGCGAGAGCGTTCGCGCGACGACGTGAGCGAGCACGTTCGGTCGCTCCTTGACAAGAACATCGACGCGAACGTGCGTGGACAGTCTGTGGAAAAACGCGATCGTTCGTGGACAAGAAAGCGGGCGCAGGGCCGAATCCTGTGGATAAAGAAATTGACCCGCTAGTGCGCTGGGCCGTAAGTTAACACCTGTCCCGAGGGGTCTGCTAAGGGAATCGAGACCAGAGATCCTATCAATGGTCAGGCGATTCCCACGAGCGCAACCGGAGATAGCATCAAAGGCAACCCGAGACGGCATCAAGGGTTGGCTCGACGGCCAGATCGATGTCTCGTGAGCATCGGTCGGCTCGTAGGTAGGTCGCTCGGGACGCTTCTTTTTTCCACAAAGTGATGGCGCGGTCGGGGCCGGCCCGACCCCCAGACGTCAGCGACGCGTCCTGGGTACGACCAACCGCAACGCTGTATGGGTCGGCGAGAACGAGGCGACCTTGTTGTCGACCAGACCCGCGCGCTTGGCGGCCGACATGACCTCGACGTCACGGAGCGTCGCGTCCTTCCCCTTCCGCGAGACGACCCAGATCGCTCCGTCCCTCTTGATGAGAGGCTCCAGCTCTGCCAGGCGAGCGAGTTCGCCATGGGAGTCGGCCTCCAGAAAGATCAGGTCCGAATCCTTCCGCGCGCGCGAGGAGACATCGGCGCGCTTCTCCAGCAGCGCCAGAAAGCTCGAATCCCGGATACGAAGGACCGACACCCGAGCTCCCGGCCGCACGCCGAGCTTGTCGAGCAAGGGCGTGTCATAGACGCGTTCCGGCACTGGGCGGAGACGGTACAGAACATCCAGCGGTGTCGCCTCTACGTACACTCGCCGACATCCATGGGCGACCAAGAACGACCTGACGACGACCTTCTCCACGGGCTGGCATCGCGTGACCTGACGTCCCTCGGCGTGCTCTACGACCGCTACAGCCGGCCGATGTTCGCCCTGGCCTATCGCATTCTGGGCGACGGTCAGAGCGCCGAGGATGTCGTCCAGGACGCCTTTCTGGCGGCGTGGCGCGGTGTGGACACCTTCCGCCGCGACCGCGGGACGGTCCGGAATTGGCTGCTCTCGATCACCCACCACCGCGCCGTCGATGTCCTGCGCCGCCGTACGGCCTTCCGCCCCACCACCCTGGAGGCGGTCGAATCGCGCGCCAGCGACGCCGACACCTTCGCCGAAGCCGACCGCAACGTCGTCGGAAAGGCCGTTCGTCAGGCGCTCGCGGCGCTGCCCACGGCGCAGCGCAACACCATCGAGCTCGCCTACTTCGGCGGCTATACGCAGTCCGAGCTTTCGGAGCTGCTCGGAATCCCGCTCGGCACGGTGAAGGGGCGCATGCGGATCGGCATGCTCAAGCTTCGCCGCGCGCTGGAATCGATGCGATGAAGCTCACACACGATCAAGTCCAGGATCTTCTGGAGGGATACGCGCTGTGGGCGCTCGACGGCACCGATCGTTCGGCCGTCGAAGACCACCTCGCCGGCTGCGAGGCCTGCCGCCGGACCGTGCGCGAGCTGGGGGATGTCGTCGCCGCCATCCCAGAGACGATCGTCGAGCGAACCCCGAGCGCACGCTTGCGAGACCGCGTGCTGGCCGCGGCGCGCGCCGATGTCGCGAGGCGGCCTCGCCCCGTAATGTCGTTCCGTCCGGCGTGGGCAGTGTCGGTGGCGCTCTTCGTCGTTGCTCTGGCGTCCGGTGGCCTCGCGCTTCGCGCTCAGCTCGATCTGGCGTCCGTGCGCGCCGATCGCGACGCGTATCTGGCCATCGCCCAAAAGGTCAGCGAGGGCGGTCGCTGGTGGTACATGGCGGGCAGCGGTTCGTTCGATGGATCCGGTGGCACGCTGATCGATCCGAAGAAGGATGGGCAGGCGTTCGTCCTGTTCCACGACCTCAAGCCGATCGCCCCCGATGCGCGCTACGCCGTCTGGCTGATCCGCGCCGACGGCGGGTGGGTGCGCGCGGCGAACTTCTGGCCATCGGCCGACGCGCTCCAGCGCGTCGACGTGCCGCTCGCCGTCGGCGACTTCGTGCAGTGCGCGGTCACGATCGAGACACGCGACTCCGGAAGCCCGCAGGGAGACCTGGCGATGCAGAGCCGCGTCTTCGGTCAGTAGCCCCGAGCGGAAGGCGCGATCCCGCGCGGCAGCAGTAATCCGGCGTCGTCCCTGCGGAGCTCGAAGAGCGTGGCGATGATCCGCCTCGAGAACTGCCCTCCGGCGGTCAGCGAAAGCTGCTGCAGCGCGAAATCTGCCGGGAACGCCGGCTTGTAGGGACGCGGCGACACGATGGCGTTGTAGGCGTCGAGCAGGCCGACGATCTGCGCCCCCAGCGGGATGGCCTCCTCGCGAAGCCCGTCCGGGTAGCCGGAGCCGTCCCACCGCTCGTGGTGATGTCGGACCAGTGGCGCAAGGCTCTCGAGCCCGCTCGACCCATGCAGCAGGCTGGCGCCGATCGCCGCGTGCGAGGTGACCTGCGCGCGCTCGTCCGCCGCGAGCGGGCCGGGCTTGGTTAGGACTGCGTCCGGAACGGCGACCTTGCCGATGTCGCGCAGTAGCACCGCCAGCTCCACGCGTTCGACTTCGCTTTCGTTCAACCCGAGCCGCTCCGCGAGCCGCGCCGCCGCGGCGCCGAGCCGGGCCCGCGGCGTGCCGACACCGGCGACCTTGGCTTCGAGCGCCTCCGAAACGACGAAAACTGAGTCGGCGTACAGGCGATCGCGCTCGCGGCGGCCGAGTGCGCGGCGCCGCCCGCGGCCGGTGGCATTGCGGACGGCACGCACGAGCGCTCCCGACGGCGCGTCCTTCATCACCACCGCGTCCGCGCCGGCAGCAAGTGCGAGCTCGGTGAGATGCGGATCGAGCGTGAGCAGGACGATGCTGACGTTCGGCAGCTCGGTCGCGATCCGACGCGCGACCTCGATGCCGGTGAGTCCGGGCATCCAGTTGTCGAGCACGACCGCGTCCGGCGCGAGGGCGTGTGCGAGACGAAGCGCCTCGGCACCGTCCTGCGCTTCGCCGACCACCTGGATGTCGCCTTCGATGCGCAGGATGGCCTTGACCGCTTCGCGCACCGAGGTGTGATCGTCGGCGACGAGCACTTTCACCTACGTCCCCCTCGCGGGGCAAGGTACTGACTTCGCCGCTCGGCGAATAGCCCTCCGGGCGATCTGATACCCGTGGCTGCGCAGCGACCACGTTTTCCGCAAGATAGGCACAGCGCGTACGCGAGCCGACGCACATAAGAAAAGAGGCCCGGGTCTTTCGACCCGGGCCTCTTTGCCTACGGTCAGATCCGGTTAGTACTCCGGCATCGACGGAGCCGCCGCTGCCTTTTCCTTCTCCGGCAGATCGGTCACCAGAGCCTCAGTCGTGAGGATCATGTTCGCGATCGACGAGGCATTCTCCAGCGCCGAGCGGCAGACCTTGACCGGGTCGATGATCCCGGCCTCGAACAGGTCCTTGAACTCGCCGCTGATGACCTCGAAGCCCCAGGTCTTGGACTTGTGCTCGACCTGAGCGCGCTTCACGCCATCGACGATGACGGAACCGTCAAGGCCCGCGTTCGCCGCGAGCTGACGGAGCGGCTCCTCCATCGCCTTGCGCAGGAGATTGACGCCGGTCTGCTCGTCCGGGTTGTCGCCCTTGAGCTTGGCGAGCCCCGCCGCGGCGTTCAGGTAGACGATCTCGCCGCCAGGCACGACGCCCTCTTCGACCGCGGCACGTGCCGCGGAGAGCGCGTCCTCGACGCGGTGCTTCTTCTCCTTGAGCTCGACCTCAGTGCCGGCGCCGACCTTGATGACGGCGACGCCACCGGCGAGCTTAGCCAGACGCTCCTGCAGCTTCTCCTTGTCGAAGTCGCTGGTCGTCTCCTCGATCTGAGCCTTGATCTGCTTGATGCGGGCCTGGATCTGCGAGTCGGAGCCCTTGCCCTCGACGAGGGTCGTCTCGTCCTTGTTGGACTTGATGGTGCGCGCCCGACCCAGGTCCTGGATCGTGATCGAGTCGATCTTGCGTCCGATTTCCTCACTAATGACCTTGCCACCGGTGAGGATCGCCATGTCCTCGAGCATCGCCTTGCGGCGATCACCGAAGCCCGGCGCCTTCACGGCGAGGGCGTTGATGGTGCCGCGGAGCTTGTTCACGATCAGCGTGGCCAGGGCCTCGCCGTCGACGTCCTCGCCGATGATCACGAAGTTCTTGGAGACTTGCACGATCTTCTCGAGGGCCGGCAGGATGTCCGTGATCGCAGAGAGCTTCTTATCGGTGATGAGGATGTACGGGTCGTCGACGACGGCCTCCATCCGGTCCGGGTTAGTGATGAAGTATGCAGAGACATAGCCGCGGTCGATCTGCATGCCCTCGACGAACTCGGTCTCGAACTGCAGACCCTTCGACTCCTCGACGGTGATGACGCCGTCGCGGCCGACCTTGTCCATGACGTCCGCGATGAGCTGTCCGATCTCCTTGTCCGCCGCGGAGTTCGCGGCGATCTCGGAGATCTGCTGCTTGCCCTTGACCTCGACGGCCTGGGCCTTGATCTCCTCGACCAGAGTGGCGACGCCCTTCTCGATGCCACGCTTGAGCAGCATCGCGTTCGCGCCGGCGGCGATCTGCCGCATGCCCTCGGTCACGATGGCCTGCGCCAGCACGATCGACGTGGTCGTGCCGTCCCCGGCGATGTCGTTCGTCTTGGTCGCGGCCTCCTTGAGGAGCTGTGCGCCCATGTTCTGGAATGGGTCCTGGAGCTCGACCTCGCGAGCCACGGTCACGCCGTCGTGGGTGACGGTCGGCGCACCGAACTTCTTGTCCAGGGCGACGTTGCGGCCCTTCGGACCGAGGGTGGTCTTGACGGCGTTGGCCATCATGTCGACCCCGGCCTTCAGCGACTTACGAGCGTCGTCGGTAAAGACGAGTTGCTTCGGCATCCTTCCTCCTCCTATTCATCCACGACGAGTGCGAGAACGTCGTCCTGCGCCAGGACGAGGTGCTCTTCGTCGTCGAGCTTGAACTCTGTGCCTGCGTACTTCTGGTACAGCACGCGGTCGCCGACCTTGAGGGTCATCTCGACCTTGTTGCCGTTCTTATCGTGCCCGCCTGGACCGACCGCGACGACCTTGCCCTCCTGGGGCTTCTCCTTCGCGGTGTCCGGAAGCACGATCCCGCTCTTCGTGACGTCCTCGCGCTCGAGGGGCTTCACGACGACACGGGCGCCTAGAGGCTTGAGCTTCGTGCGCGTCTTTGTCGCTACTGCCACGGGACACTTCCTCCCTGTTTTCACGCTCGGTCGCTCGCGCGGAGCGGCGGCCCGAGTGTTCGTGTTTTGGTGGGGCAGCCCGGGGCTCGTTAGCACTCCCCCTGCCGGACTGCTAGACGAAGATAGGGCGGTCGGAAGGGTCATGTCAAGGCGCAGGCAAGCAAGGAAAGAAGGCGGCGCCCTCGTCGCGGAGAGCGCCGCCTCGAGTGTCGCTAGGCCGTGCGAGCGCGACGAGTGACAACGAACAGGGCGCCGAGGGCCAGAAGCGGGATCCAGGACCACACCAAGGCCCAGATCGCCACGTCGGCGAAGACCCGCATGAGGCCGCCCAGCGCGGCGATCGCGGTCTGGAAGGTCCGCTGCGGCTGCCAGCCGGTGTCGAGGGGGCTGGCCACGATGCCGGCCGTGCTCAGCGACGCGGTGATTGTCGCCATCGTCGAACGGTTCTTCAGCGCGTTGAGCTGGCCTTGCAGCTGCTCGATCTGGGCCCGAACACTGGAGAGCACCTGATCGATCTTCAGGATGTTGTCGACGGTGTCGGCTTTCGCCAGCAGCGCGAGGTACCGCGCCTCCTCGTCCTGCTTGGCCTTCAGGCGCGCGTCCAGGTCGATGAACTGCTCGGTCTTGTCCTCGCCAGTCACCTGTGCCGATTGCAGGTCCACGCCGTCGATGGCCTTGATCTGATTCAGTGCCGCGTTGAAACGGTCGTTTGGCACGCGGATCGTTACGATCGCGCTCTTGGTGTCGCCGGATCCCGACTGGTTCACCCCGACGACGTCGCCGTTCATGGCCAGAGCGATCTGCTGGATCTTGTCGCCGAGACCCCATGGATCGGCGGCGCGGAACTGGAGCTGTGCCGTCAGCACCAGCACCTTATCTGCCTGGAACAGCACGCCCAAGACGCCGGAGTTGAGACCCTCGGCGGATCCTCCCTTGGAGGCGTCGACGGTGGTCCCGGCTGGGCTGTATTGGGTTGCGCCGTCGGCGTTGATCGCCGGCGCGGCGGCCCGGGGAGCGGGAAGCGCGCTGGTCGCCGTGCCGGCGCAGGCGACGGCGAGACCCGCGGCGAGCGCGGCGAACGCAAAACGAGCCTTTCTCATGTAGTTGACCTCCACCTTCCTATGGGGCGAACGACGGAGCCGGAGGGCCGGGGGTTCCCCGATACGCGCTGGATACGTCCGGCGCTTGTTGGCTCAGACGGCGATGCGGGTGCCGAAGAGAGCCCGGGCATTGGCGACGCTGCGCTCGGCGAGGCCGGCGGCGTCGCAGGCGCGCTCGCGGGCCGCCGCCGCGACGGTCGCGACGATGAATGCCGGCTCGTTGCGCCTTCCGCGGTGCGGCGAAGGCGCGAGGTACGGCGCATCGGTCTCGAAGAGCAGTCGCTCCTCCGGGACCCGGCGCAGGGCCTGGCGCAGCCGATCGCTCCGCTCGAACGTGAGCGTCCCGGCGAACGACAGGTGGAAGCCGAGGCTCGCCCACTCCGCCACCGCCTCCGGCCCTTCGCTGTAGCAGTGCACCTGCCCACGGACCACCGCGGCGCTCGCCACCAGCGCCCGCGCCTCGGCCCCGGCGTCGCGGACGTGGACGACGACCGGCAGATCGAGCTCGGCGGCGAGATCAAGCTGCGACCGGAAGGCGTGCGCCTGTAGGTCGCGCGGCGCGGAACGACCGGAGAAGTCGAGGCCGATCTCCCCGATGGCCACGACGGTGCGTTCCTTGGCCAGCTCGCGCAGCCTCGAGAGCGCCGCCCCGTCACACGACGCCGCGCGATGCGGATGGATGCCAACCGCCACAGCGACCATCGGACGCGGCGTCGCGAGCGAGATCGCGTGCTCGCTGGAGGAGATGTCTTCGCCACAGGTCACGACCCCGACCACGCCCGCGGCCCGGGCGCGAGTCAGAACGGCGTCGACATCTGGCGCGAAACGAGCGTCGGTCAGGTGCGCGTGGGCGTCGACGTATCGCGCCGTTTAGGTCGCGACCTTCTCGAGCGGCTCGATCCGCGGGAACAGCACCGCCGACGAGCGCAGCGGATTCCCGGGCAGCAGCCGACCCCACGATGAGTCCTTAGCCCACTGCTCGGCGCTCCCCGGGCCCGGAAGCTTCGTGTTCAGCGCGGTCGCGATCTTGGTCGTCGCCTGCGGCAGGTACGGCCAGAGCAGATGCGCGATCAGACGCAGGGCCTCCGCCGCGCTGTACAGCGCGTCGTCGAGATCTTCAGGCGGGCCGGTCCTGGCCAGGGTCCACGGTTTGGTGCGGTCGTAATGCCGATTCGTCGCGTCGACGAGCTCGAAGATCGACGCGAGCGCTTCGTCGAAGGCGAGCCGCGATGCGGCCGCGTCGTGCGCGCGCGACACGCGCTGCGCGACCTCCTGAAGCTCCGCCGAGCCACCCTTTCGAGGCTCGGGTATCCGGCCCTCGCGGTACCGCGCGATCATCGTCACGGTGCGCTGCGCCAGATTTCCAAGATTGTTCGCCAGATCGGCGTTGTACCGGTTGGTGAAGATCTCGGGCGACACATCCGCATCGGTGGTGAACCCCGCCTGTCGCAGCAGTAGATAGCGGATCGCGTCGGCACCCCACTCCTGCGCCGCCGCGAACGGGTCGATCATGTTGCCACTCGTCTTAGACAGTCGCTGACCGCGGTACTGCAGGAAGCCGTGCACGTGGACTTTCTTCGGCAGCTCGACCCCCGCCGCGAGCAGCATCGCCGGCCAGTAGATGCAGTGGAAGCGCGTGATGTCCTTGCCGATGACATGGACGTCCGCCGGCCAGAACTTCTTGAACAGCGCGGCGTTGCTGCCAAAACCGACGCCGGTCGCGTAGTTGATCAGCGCGTCGAACCAGACGTACACGGTCTGCTGCGGGTCGCCGGGCCAGGGGATGCCCCAATCCAGGCCCCGGCGGGAGACGCTGACGTCTTTGAGCCCTCGCTCGATCCAGCCCAGCACCTCGTTGCGGCGGAAATCCGGAACGCAGAAGTCCGGGTTGGCGCGATACAGATCTTCCAGCGCCTTCTGATATTTGGACAGGCGGAAGAAGTAGTTCTTTTCGGACAGGCGCTCGATCGTCGCCCGCGGCGTGTGGATCGGGCACTTGCCGTCGACGAGATCGCTCTCCTCGTAGAACGCCTCGCAGGAGACGCAGTACAGCCCTTCATACGTCGCCTCGTACACGTCGCCGTTCTCGATCCAACGCTTCACGAACCACTGGACGCCCTCGACGTGATCGGCATCGGTGGTGCGGATGAAACGATCAAACGAGACGTCGTAGAGCCTCGCGACCTCCTGATAGCGGGCCGCAAGCGCGTCGACGAACGGCCGAGTCTGCTCGCCCTTCGCCTTCGCGGCGCGATCGATCTTGGTCCCGTTCTCGTCGGTGCCGGTGAGGAAGAAGACCTCATCACCGCGCTGCCGATGGAAGCGCGCAAGCGCGTCGGCGCCGATCTGCTCGTAGACGAAATGCAGACCGGGAGCGTCGTTCACGTACACGATGGCGGTGGTTAGGTAGTACTTGCCCATAACGGCGACCTCCGGGGAGGCACCTATCGTACACGTCATCCACGACTTTTCGGCGCGGACCCGACGGCTTCGCGGCACATTCGCGTGGACCAGCGCGATGCTGCTCGTTCTGGCGACGGCTTGCGACGTCGCGCCGAACGTCCCGGCGACCTCTTCAACCTCGCCGGCCCGGACGACCACACCGTTGGTGGCTGCCGGCTTCGACGGCACGGCTGCGCACCGGCATCTCCAGTACCTCGCCGATCCGGCTCGGAACGGACGGTTGACCGGATCGCCGGGCTACCAGGACGCGGCGACGTACGTTGCGGACCGTTTTCGCGAGATCGGTCTCGAGCCGGCCGGAGACAACGGCACGTTCTTCCAGCACTTTCCGCTGAAGGTTCCGCATCTCACGGCGAATCCGTCGCTCACCATCAGCGGTTCGCCGGCGACAACCTTCCGCCTGCGCGCGGACTTCGCCGAACTCGTCGGCGCTCTGCGCGGTGGCGGCGAGGTCGAAGCGCCACTGGTGTACGTCGGCGGTGCGGCGGAGGCTCCGTCGTACAGCGACTTCACTCCCGTGGACGTGCGCGGCAAGGTCGTTCTCGTGGCGGGGCCGATGTTCGGCGATCCCGCCGAGAACGCGATCCGGCACGGCGCGAAGGCCGTTCTGTTCGTCGCGCGAGACAGCGCCGGCCCGCTGATCCGCTACTCGGAGCTCGTCGACATCGCGGCCGACGCGGTTCCGACGCTCCTCGTCACCGAACCGGTCGCCGACCGGCTGGTGGCTTCGTCCGGGCGGCGGATCGCCGACCTGCGAGCCGAGCTCGAGCGGGAACCGATTCTCTCGGCCCGTAAACCGCTTTCGTTCGATACCGGCGTCCGCGTTCGCGTCAGTGTCCCGATCGCACCGGCGAGTGATTTCGACGCCATGAACGTGCTCGGCATCCTCCGACCGCTCGCCGCCAGCGACAAGGTCCTGCTCGTCGGCGGACACCTCGACGGCGTGGGCACGGATCCGGACGGAACGGTCTATCCAGCCGCCAACGACAACGCCTCGGGCCCTGCGGTCACCATCGAGATCGCGCGAGCGCTCGCTCCGCAGCGGGCCAGATTGCGGCACTCGGTGCTGTTCGTGGCCTGGGCGGGAGAAGAGCAGGGTCTCCAGGGATCCACGGCATTCCTGTCACGCGCGGCCGGCACGGTCTTCGCGACGGGGAATCTCCTCTCGTACATCAACCTCGATATCGTCGGGTGTTGCGGCGAGACTCTCGGGGCCAGCGCGGAGAACCCGAGCCTCTACGGCCTGATACACGACGCGGCTAAGAAGCAGCAGGTCACGCTCGGCGTCACGCGAGGCAGCTCGGACCACGAAAACTTCAACCGCATCGGTATTCCCGCGGCGATCGTGGCGTGGTCGCCGACCGGACCGATACACACGACGGCGGATACCGTCGCCGGGGTCGACACGCCGCATCTCCAGATGGTCGGCGTGGTCACCATTCAGGCGGTGTTGGACCTCGCCGGAAACGGTTAGGCGCTGACGGCGACGCCGGCCAGCGTCTCCTCGGCGAGGTGGTCGACGACCTGGTGCAGGTGCCCGGTCTCCTTGAACACCCGCAGCTGCCGGTCCGCGCTTGTCCCCTCGCGCAGGATCGTGTGCACGTACTCCACGGCCTGCCGCGAGCCAAGCTCGTCGACCACGTCGTCGACGAAGTCCAGCAACTCCAGCGCGAGCTCGCGCATCGGCACCTCCTGCTGCTTGCCGAAGTCGATGAGCTTGCCGTCGATGCCGTGCCGCATCGCGCGCCACTTGTTCTCCTGAATCAGGTTCGGGAGGTACTTGCGGAAGCCGAGATTCCGGCCGCGAAGCTTCAGCAACTTGGCGCAGATCGCCTGCACCAGCGCGGCCAGACAGACGGTCTCGTCGACGCGGGTGGCGGCGTCGCAGACGCGGAACTCGAGCGTCGGATACAGGTGGTGCGCCCGCAGGTCCCACCAGATCTTCGAACCGTCGGGGATGCAGCCGGTCCGGACGAGCATCTCGACGTAGTTCTCGTACTCGTCGAACGAATTGAACTCCGGCGGTATCCCCGTTCGCGGGAAACGCGACCAGATCGTGCACCGGTACGACTTCAGGCCCGTGACCCGGGTGAGCCAGAACGGGCTCGACGTGGAGAGGGCCAGCAGGTGCGGCAGGAAATAGCGAGCCTCGTTCATGACGTCGATGCGCCGCTCGCGGTCCGGGATGCCGATGTGGATGTGCAGGCCGAAGATCAGCAGCTCGCGAACGACGTCCTGCAGCTCCTCTTCCAGGACCTTGTAGCGCTCCTTCTCCGTGATCTGCTGCTCCTGCCAATGCGAGAACGGATGCGTGCCGGCGCAGACGAGGCGCAATCCGGCGGGACGCAGCAGTCCCGCGAGGGCGCCGCGGAGGCGCACGATCTCGCTTCGGAGCTGTGTCACGTCCTCGCAGATCATCGTGCCGACCTCGACCACGGACTGCAGCATCTCCGCCTTGACCTGCGCGCCGAGGATGGGCTCGGCCGTCTTCATCAGCGTGTCGATGTGCGAACGGAGCTGGCCCTCGGCGTCGACGATCTGGAACTCCTCCTCAACGCCAATGGTGAGCAG
>VBHP01000057.1:0-9993 GCA_005881435.1 Chloroflexota bacterium
CGCTTCGCGCAAGCCCTCGCCGATCGTCCGCCGCGCGTGCTCATCACCGAAGGGACGCACCTCGGCGACGAGACGGCGCTTCGCGCCGAGGGAAACCTGCCGCTGGGTTCAGAGCAACAGGTCCGCGACCGTGCCTTGGAGGTACTGCGCGCCGCGCGCGGGTTCGTGGCCGCGGATTTCCAGCCGCGGCACATCGAACGGCTGATGACCTTCCGCGACATCGCGCGCGAGACCGGTCGCAAGCTCGCGGTGCTGGTCAAGGACGCCTACCTGCTCGAGGCCATGCACGCGATCGATCCGGATGTGCCGACCGTCGACCGCGACGACGCGCTGGTGCTGTACGTGCGCGGCAAGCTGTCGGCCACGGCATGGGAACGCACGGTGCTGCAGCGCCTGCACGCGCGAAAGGTCGACGCGGCCGAGCTGCGGGCACACCCCGAGGGCTACGTGGTCGCGCTCTCCTTTTATGAGCTGGCCGAGCTGGTCGAGATCGATCCGCCGGCGGGCGGCATCTGGATCCACTCCACCAGCGAGGCCTTCGACGAGGAGGGCCTGGTGAACTGGGTCCGGCTCAAGGACTGGCTCGCCCATTTCGGCGTCCGGCTCGTCGGCGACTGGCAGCGCGCGCGCGACGGGGACGCCGAGCACCAGGGCCTGCACGCCTCCGGTCACGTCAGCGCGACCGAGCTCGAGGAGCTCATCCGGCTCATCCGCCCGAAGATGCTCGTCCCTGTACATACCGAGCACCCGGAGTGGTTCAGGCGGTTCGAAGGCGAGCTCGACGTCGTGTTGCCGCGCCGGGGCAGGGCCATCGAGCTGTAGATAGCGCTACGGCCAGTTCTTGCCGACGGTGGTGTCGCCGCCCCAGACCAGCGGCTGCTGCGGCTGCAGCTTCTGCGCTTTCGCCAGGAACCGCTTGAACCGGCGATCGTCGTCGTGCTCGCTGTGCGCCGGCATACCCGACAGCACTGCGATGAGGATGTACTCGACGATGCCCTTCTTCTGCCAGCGCTCTTCCTCGGTGCCGTAGCTGGCGCGCGTCAGCGACGCGGCGAGCAGCCCGCCACGCTTGGCGAAGTCGTCCCAGATCGGAAGCTCCTCCTCGCGAAACATGCGCTCGAATTCGTCGGCCTGGTCCGCACGGATCCGCAGGATGATCGCGTTCGTTTGCGACACGTCGACACTCCTCTCTCATTACACTTTCGCCGCACTCGTAGGGGAGGTGCTGCCTCATGCTCGAAGGATTCACCTGGTATCGCCAATCGGCGTTCAAGTGGAAGGGCGACACGAAGATCGTGTACATCGACCCATGGGGCCTCATCGGCGACCGCCCGCTGGCGGACCTCATCCTGATCACCCACGCGCACTTCGATCACTTCCAGCCGGACGAGATCAAGAAGGTGCAAGGGCCGAAGACCACGATCGTCGCGCCGGCGGACTGCGCCAAGGAGCTGTCGGGCAACGTCAAGAGCGTCGGGCCGGGGGAGAAGCTCGAGGCCTCGGGCATCAAGCTGGAGACCATTCCGGCCTACAACAGCGTCGAGGGACGACTCGATTTCCATCCGAAAAAGAACAACTGGGTCGGCTACCTGATGCAGCTCGGAGCGCGGACCTACTACCACGCCGGCGACACCGACAACAACGCCGAGCTGCACCGCATCCGCACCGACGTCGCCTTCGTGCCGATTGGCGGCACTTACACCATGGATGCGCGTGAGGCAGCCACGCTGGTGAAGGCGATGAAGCCGACGGCCGCGGTGCCGATGCACTTCGGCTTCGTGCAGGGGGTCGGGACGCCGGCCGACGCCGAACGCTTCAAGCGCGAGGCCGCGCCCATCGCCGTCACGGTGATGCGCCCGACGAACGAGTTCGAGAACAAGTAGTGCCGGACATGCTCGTGAAGCTCTATGAGCTTCCCGAGCGACCGGCGGCGCCCACCGGCGTCGATCTGCGCCGCGCGCTCGCGGGCGAGAAGCATCGCGTCACGGCCTGGGTCCGGCAGCGCTGGGGTGATGGCTGGGCCAGCGAGTGCGAGGTCGCCTTCGCTCGCGAGCCGATCGCGTGTTTGCTCGCGGTCGAGGACAACGACCTGCTGGGCTTCGCCGTGTACGACGTCGCGGCGCGCGGCGTCTTCGGACCGATCGGCGTGGACGAGCCGGCGCGCCGCCGCGGCGTGGGCACGGCGCTGCTGCTCGAGACAATGCACCTGATGCGCGCGCTCGGCTACGCCTACGCCATCGTTGGCTGGGTCGGACCCGCGGAGTGGTACGCGCATGCGGTCGGCGCCGCGGTCATCCCGGACTCGGAGCCCGGGATGTTCCGCGGCATGCTGCGCGGCTAAAGCGCGGCCTCGAGCGCCGCGGCGGCCGCGAGCGCGTCGGCATCGGTGGCCGCGGCGAGCTGGATGCCGACCGGCAGGCCGCTGAGTGGCACCGGCAACGAGATCGCGGGGAAACGTACGACGTTCCACAGGCGCGTGTGGCGCACCAGTCGCGTGGACATATCGGGCGCCTCGGCCTCGACGAGCGTCGGTGCGGTGAACGCGACCGTCGGCGCGGCGATGACGTCGACGTCGGCGAAGAGTCGCTCGACGTGATCGCGCATTGCGCGCGCGCGCTTCTGTGCCACGCGATAGTCGGCTTCGGTGATCGCCAGACCGCGGTCGAGACGCTCGCGCACCGCGTTGCCGTAGCGCTCGCGCCGCGACGCGAGCGTGTCGCGGTGGACGGCCGCGGCTTCGTAGTACATCAGCGTCGTGCTGATCGCGACGGTCTCGGCGAGGTCGGGCAGCGTGACGTCGCGCAGCTCGAGGCCCCAGCGACGCAACGCGTCCGCGATCGCGCGCGCGACCTCCGGCGTGCTCTCCTCGAGCGCACGGCGATCGATCCCGACGACGCGAGGCGCGCGCCCTTTGTCGTCGATCCGCGCCAGGACCTCCAGCACCGTGCGCGCGCTCGCGACGTCGGGGGCGAGGACGCCGACGTGATCGAGGCTGGGCGCGAGCCGGAACACGCCGTCCGCGGGCACGAGACCATAGCTCGGCTTCACGCCGACGATCCCGCACAGCGCAGCCGGAATGCGCACCGATCCGCCGGTGTCCGTGCCGAGGGCCGCGGCCGCGGAGCCCTCGGCGACCGCGACCGCCGAGCCAGAGCTCGATCCGCCGGGAATGCGCGCGCGGTCGTGCGGATTTCGCGGCGTGCCCTCATATTCGTTGATGCCTGTCGCGCCGAAGGCGAACTCTACGAGCGCGGTTTTGCCAACGAGCCTGGCGCCGGCGGCGCGCAAAGGTGCGATGACGGTCGCATCGCGCGTCGCAGCCGGCGCGTCCTCGCGCACGCGCGAGCCGCAGCGCGTGCGATGACCGGCGACGTCGACGAGGTCCTTCACCGCGATCGGCACGCCGGCGAGCGGGCCGTTGCCGTGCATCTCGTCGAAGACCAGCACGTACGCACCACCGTCGCGCGCGAGCCGGCGCCGCGATAACGCGTCGTCGCCCGACGAGCGATCCGCACGCGCTCGCGCAACCGTCAGCATCGTCGCGATGCTATCCAGCACCGGCCGATCACTTGCGCCCGATTTAGAGGCAGCGAAAGCGGTTGCACGCTCGCTCGGCGCTCTGTCATACCACCCGCGGTGCCGCGCTCTCGACCACTCGATCCGGATGCCGTCCGCGCGGCGCAGGGGCGCCTACTGCCACCAACCGCGGAGACGAACGCGCGCGAGGTTCTCGTCGCCGCGAGCGATCTCAATCGTCTGCAGATCGTTCGCGCGCTCGCGTCATCGCCGCTCGCGGCCGGTGACGTCGCGCATCTCATCGGACGTAGCCGCGCCGCCACGAGCCAGCACCTCGCGGTGCTGCGCGGCGTCGGCGCGGTGACCTCGACGCGCAGCGGCAACGTCGTGCGCTACCGACTCGCGGACGCGCAGAACGCGCGAATCCTGATCGCGATCGCGCACTCACTCGACGCGGCGGACGCTCGGAACCGCTAGGCTCGCGCCGCCCATGGCCGCCGCTGCTCGGACCTCGTTCACCGATCGGATGATTCGTGCCGCGCGTCTCGACGCCGCGGTCTATGAGGAGGTCGAGTCCGACAGGACCGCGACGACGGAGGCGGCCATGGTGGTGGTGCTCGGAGCGATCGCCGCCGGCATCGGCAGCAACATGCGTCTCGGGCTCGTCGCGCTGGTCGTGGTCGCGCTGCTCAGTCTCGCGTCATGGTCGTTCTACGCCTGGCTGGCGTACTTCTTCGGCGGCACAGTGCTCAAGGGTCCGCAGACGCAAACGAATTGGGGCGAGATCGCACGGACTTTGGGCTTCGCGAACGCGCCGCGCCTGCTACTGATCCTCGGCCTGATCCCGGGATTCCGGGTGCTGCTCGCGCTGGCGATCCCGATCTGGATCCTTGTCGCCACGGTCGTCGCGCTGCGAGCCGCGCTCGACTGCGGCACCGCGCGTGCCATCGTGGTCGCGGTCATCGCATCGATTTCGCAATATCTCCTCACTGCTGTCCTGTTGTATCTGCAGACGAGCGCCTAGCGGTCATTTCGCGCGTCGCGTGCACGCAGATCGCCCGCGCGATCGTGGATAAGGCCCTTGTCACCGCGATGACGGAGCGTCATGGTGATCAGGCTCGGCGACGGAGGATCGGGCGAAACTCTTGGGATCAGAAGGGGAAACGATGCAGAACCTGATGAAGGATCTCACGATCTCCCTCGATGACCGCCCTGGCACACTCGCGAAGGCGGCCGAGGCGATCGCGAAGGCAGGCATCAATATCGAAGGAGCGACCGGCATTCCGCGCAATGGCAAAGGTGAGCTCCACGTGCTGACGAAGGACCCGACCGCGACGCGGCGGGCGCTGGAGTCGGCAGGATTCAAGGTCGAGACCGAACAGCCGGTGCTCGTCGCCGACGTCGAAGACAAGCCGGGCGCCGGGGCGGATATCTTCCGCCGCATCGCGGACGCGAACGTCAACGTGAACCTGTTCTATCTCGCGACGAACAATCGCATCGTCGTGGGCGCGGAGAACATCCAGAAGGCGACCGAGGCCCTCTCGAAGCAACCCACCGCCGCGACACGGCGCTAGTCCCACTCGCCCGATCCTCCAATCGAGCGCTTCTAGACTTCTCGGATGCCCGAAGAGCGCAAAGTCGTCACGGTTCTCTTCGCCGACCTCGTCGATTCCACCGCTCTGGGCGCGGCGCACGATCCGGAAGTTGTCCGCGCCACGCTGTCACGAACGTTCGACGCCCTCCGCGAGGTCCTCGTGGCGCACGGCGCGACCGTCGAGAAGTTCATCGGCGACGCGGTCATGGCCGTCTTCGGCGTGCCGCGGGTACACGATGACGATCCCGACCGCGCCGTGCGCGCGGCCTTCGCGTTGCGCGACCGCCTGATCCGCGTCAGCGAGTATTCGCCGATCCCGTTGCAGCTGCGCGTCGGCGTCAATACCGGCGAAGCCGTTGCCGGGTCCGCCGAGAGCGATCAATTCCTCGTGACCGGCCCGCCGGTGAACGCGGCCAGCCGGCTGCAGTCGGCGGCATCGCCGGGCGAGATCCTCGTCGGCTCGCTCACCGCGCGGCTGACGCGCACGAGCGTGCGGTACGCCGAGCCACGCGGCGTCGCGGCGAAAGGCATCGGCACCCTGGACGCCTGGTCCGCGCTGGAATTGTCGAGCGCCGTGCCCGAGGCATCGCGGGACTCGACGTTGCGTGCGCCGCTGATCGGACGCGAACGCGAGATGCGCCTGCTGCAAAAGGCCTTCGCGCGAACGAAGCGCTCCGGCACGCCGACGCTGGTCACGATCGTGGGGCCGGCGGGCGTGGGGAAGACGCGCCTCGTCGGCGAGTTCGTCGATCGCGCCTGCCCCGGCCGCATGCGCTCCGGGCGCTGCCTGCCGTACGGCGACGCGGTGACGCTGTACCCGCTGCAGCTGATCCTCCGCGCCGAATGCGGCATCGAGCCGACCGACGATCACGCGGCCGCACTGGCGAAGCTCGAGCGCGCCGTGGGCGAGGTCTTCGACTCGCCGGCGGAGGCGCGGCTCATCGCGACCCGGCTCGCCGCGATCGCCGGCTTGGTGCAGGCGGAGGACTCCGCGCCCGACGTGCCCCTCGCGCAGCTGCGCGACGAGCTGCGTGCCAGCTTCTGCCAGTTCCTGGAGCGGCGCGCGAAGCGCGAGCCGCTGGCGCTGTTGTTCGAGGATCTGCACTGGGCCGAGCCGCCGCTGGTGCGCGTCATCGAGCGGCTGGCGGAGGCCGGCGCCTCGCCCTTCTTCGTCGTGTGCCTGGCGCGCCCGGACTTCCGCGAGGTGTTCCCGTCCTTCGGGGCCACCGCCGCGGACGTGCTGTCGCTCACGCTGGAGCCACTCGAGGCCGTTCAGACGGGCCGTCTCGTGCGCGAGTTGCTTGGGCTTGCGGACGTGCCCGAACCGCTTCGCACGGCGGTCATCGCCCGCGCCGACGGCAATCCGCTGTACGTGGAGGAGTTCCTACGCATGCTCATCGACGGTGGCCGGATCGCGCAGCGCGATGGCGGCTGGGTCCTGAGCGGCGAGCTCACGACGCTCGAGGTGCCGGCGACGCTCATCGGTCTTATCGCCGCGCGTTTGGACCAGGTCACGCCCGAGGTGAAGCGGCTGCTGCAGCGCGCCTCGCTCGTCGGCCGCGTCTTCACCGTCTCCGCGCTGGAGGCGATCGCGGGTGAACCGGTGCGGCGCGACGCGATCGACGAGGCCGTACGCCGCGACCTGCTGTCACAGACCGACGAGCCGGGCCTCGGCGACGGACCGGCATACCGCTTCAAGCACGTGCTCGTACGCGACGTCGCATACGCGACCGTGTCCAAGACCGAGCGCGCCAAGCTGCACGACAACTACGGACGCTGGCTGGAGTCGTCGCTTGGCGATCGCGAGGGCGAGTTCGCCGACCTCATCGCCTTTCACGCCGAGCAGGCGTTCCTGTTGTCGAACGATCTCGATCAGCCGGGCTGCGAGGTGCTCGGTCGGCGCGCGCGGGAATGGCTGCAGCGCGCACTGACGCGGCCGCGCCGCGCGTCGCAACGGAAGGTGCCGATCGCGGGGCTGGAGCTCCGCATCCAGGCGGTCGAGGATCGCCTCGTCGCACTGGCGCAGCGACGAATGCTGAGGACGCTCGTCCCGAGCTAGTGGATCTCCGCCGAGCGGACGCGCGACGGCATGCCGCAGGCGCGGCCGTCGGGTCCGTGTAGGTCGCAGGCGATCTCGTCGGGGAGACTTTCGCCGAGGCAGCCGACCCATTCGCGAGCGAAGTTACCGTGGGCGATGCAGTTGGCCTCAATCGCAAGGACGCGGAGGCGCGCGTCGAGTCCGAGGTCGGCCAGCGTGACATGGCCGTGCTTCTCTTCCCAGATCTGCTCCAGGGACAGGATCGCGTCGAGCGCGGCGTCGTCAGCGGCGCTCCAGAGAACGCTCTTGCGGCGCGGCGTCGACGTCGTGGCCATGGTCAAATGTCCTGCTCGAGTTCGTCTTCGCGCACGACGTGGCGGCAATAGCGGTTGCCGCAATCGTGGACCGGCCAGCTGGAGTTGATCACGAAGGCGAGCGCGCCAGAGATGATCGCGATCAGGAACGCCACCCCGTACTGGTCGAAGAACATGCCCGTAGGTATCGCACCGGTGGCGTCAGGCGACAGCCCCACGGTGGGGGATGGCCATCGCTGCTTCGTCATCACCCGGGCGCGAGTAGGAAACGGAGAGGCGGGGCGCCCGGCCCATCCCACCACCAGAGACAGTTGGGGCGCCCCGCGGAGGGAAGTGACGCTGTTGGTTAGCGTCGCGACCTCGTGCCGTCGGTCCGCACCGCGACCCGCACGTAGCTGAGCGGGGCGCTGAAGACGGTCACGAAGATCACGATCGCCAGGAAGACCATGAGGTCCATGTCGGCAGTCTTTACGGGCGCGCAGGCGCCGTGTTCGGTCCGTTGGGTGGGGACTGAAGTACGGGAGCCGCGTGATGGAGCGCGCCTACACCAATCGCTGTACGTGGACGGCTAGAAGGGTTGCGGATCGCTCCCGTTGTCACGCCGCCGTACGTGCCGGCAGTAGCGGTTGCCGCAATCGTGCTCCACGGCCCAGGTCGCGCTCACCACGAAGGCCGCGCCGGCGGTGATGATCGCAACGATGAGCGCGAGGGCTCCGGACTCGCTGAGAACGAGCACATCGTCGTATCGCACGCGCAACCTCGGGCGACGTCACCCGAGGGCGCCATTTGCCCGAACCGATCCCGTCTTGCACGCGCCGAGTCGCGTACCCTTCGAGGCATGACCGCAGGCGTCGCGCCGTTCTACGCGGGTTGGCGCCTCGCGAATGACGAGCTCATCGCCGCACTCCAGCACCTCTCGCCCGCGCAGCTCCAGCTTCCCGTCGGGTCGCCGACCTGGCCCGTCTGGGCCAGCGCCGCGCATATCGCCGGCCCTCGCGTCTACTGGCTCTGCTCCGTGTTCAAGGAGCCGGGTATGGAGACGACGCCGTTCACCGAGGACGAGATCGTGAACACCGGATGGGAAGACGACCTCGACCATCCGCGCCGCGCCGACGAGCTCGTCGCCGCGCTCCGGTCCTCGTGGGCCATCGTCGAACACACGCTCGGCGTGTGGACGCCCGAGTCGCTGCAACAAGAGGCGCGTCGCGTCCGGAACGGCACGGTGCAGATCCACACGCGCCAGTCGGTGCTCATGCGCCTGATCACGCACGACGCCTTCCACTGCGGCGAGATCTCGCTGACGCTGGGGAGCCACGGATTCGGAGCGATCGACATGTGGAAAGGCCTGTTGCGCGTAGCCGCCGATCGCTGAGCGGGGTTAGCCGGCGGTGGCCGGGACCGCCGCGGCCGGTACGGTGCGGCGCTCCTCCTCGAGCATCGCCAGGAAGGCGTCGACGACGATCGGATCCCACTGCGTGCCGCGGAAGCGCAGCAGCTCGTCGATGGCTTCGCCTCGGGAGAGCGCCTTGCGGTACGGGCGATCGCTGGTCATCGCGTCCCAGGCGTCCGCGACCGAGATGATCGATGCCTCCCACGGCAGGTCTGCGCCGCCGATGCCGCGCGGATAGCCGTTCGCGTCGTAGCGCTCGTGATGGAGGCGGACGAGCTCGGCGCCCTCCCAGAATTCGGGCAGGCGCTTCAGGAAGCGGTACCCCTCGTCGCAATGTTTGTGCATCTCGGCCATCTCCGCCGCGGTGAGGCGACCAGGCTTCTGCAGGATGCGGTCCTCCGTGGCGATCTTGCCGACGTCGTGCAGGCGCGCGGCTTCGCGCACGAGCTCGATCTGCGTCGGTCCCATCTGCATCCGTCGCGCGAGCTGCTCGGCGTAGTGCGCCACGCGCAGAGAGTGCCCGAAGGTATACGCGTCGCGGGCGTCGATGAGGTCGGCCAGATTCACGATCGCGTCGCGGGTCGTGGACCGGAGTTGCAGCGTCTCGCGGAACGAGACCAGGATCAGCGCCACCGGCGCGACGAAGAGCGCGAGCATCCAGGGTGCCCCGTGCGAGACGGCCGCGGCGAGCGAGCCGAGTGCGTACAGCGCCGCGGTCTGGATCAGGTCGCGCTGGTGGTCGAGCCACCACGACGACAGCGGCGAGCGGTGCAGCTGCAGCGCGACGGCGACGTCGACGAGCTCGGTGCGAAGGGCGTACCCCACGACGCCGGCGGCGAGCAGCGCGGCGGCGAAGAAGGGCGCGTCGTCGACAGTGACCTTGGTCTTGGGGCCGAGGTGCACGGGGTGGCGTTGCGCAAGCCAGCCGAGCGCGAACAGCGCGGTCGCCGTCGCCAGATCGACGGGCGTCAGGGGCGCAACAAACACCGCCAGACCGAGCACGAGGGCCGGGACGCCCGCGGCGATCACGAGTCCGACGTAGAGGCGGAGCGGCCACGCCAGAGCGTTCATCTCACGTCTCCTTTACGGCAGATCGATGATCGTGCTGCGGGATACGTCGAAGCTCGCCATGATCGTCGAG
>VBHP01000057.1:10012-24018 GCA_005881435.1 Chloroflexota bacterium
GCCAGACCGAGCACGAGGGCCGGGACGCCCGCGGCAATCACGAGTCCGACGTAGAGGCGGAGCGGCCACGCCAGAGCGTTCATCTCACGTCTCCTTTACGGCAGATCGATGATCGTGCTGCGGGATACGTCGAAGGTCGCCATGATCGTCGAGGCGTCGACGAGCGGGTACCAGTTCGCGATATCGGTCCTGACGTTCGCGCGCGATGGCACGTTCGAAACGGCGCCGAACGTTGTGTTCTTATCGACGTTGCCGGAGACCGTCGTGGCGTACTTGAAGATCGTGCTCGAGCTCACCAGCACCGTCGCCTGCACCGGGATCCCGCCCTTACCGTCCCAGCGCGATCCGGAAAACGAGATCACCACGCGCTCGGCGGCGCTGCCGATGGGGAAGCGCACGCTGATCGGGCCGGCGTTCGCGGGCACGGTGAAGACGAAGGTGACGGGTGCGGTGATGTTCGCGAGCTCGCTGGTCGGCAGCAGCGTCAGCCACTGCACGCTGGTGCCGTCGCCGAAGACGAGGATCGGATCTCTCGCGCACCAGTCACGGCCGGCGAGCGCCGCGCCGCCGCCGGCGAAGAGCAGCATGGCGACCATGGCCCCGATGGCCAGGAGACGCGCCCCCACCTGAACCGCCTCCCCTCGACTCCGCGACTTCCCCGTTTTTCTCCGCGACATCCCACTCTTTCGCGGATCGCCTAGATGCGTTGGTCTACTACCTCAGGTGAGGTAAATGAAGGGTCAATGAGTCACCGCAAGCATCGTTGACACGCCTTCGGTACGAATGTCAGGTGCCGCGACGCTTTCGGTTAGCCGAGCTGTTCGGTGTCGTCGGGGCGAGCGCGATTCAGCGGGATCGCGGCCACCGCGATGAGGATCGCGAGGCCTTTGTCCTCTTGCGGGCGCCGCGATCGTCGTGTTTGGGACACTCGCGGCGATGGGAGTACGAGAGCTGGCTGCATGAGTCGTGATTACGTCAGCGGCTCTATCGCCGGCGTCCCGCGGGGTGGTCATTGTGTCGATTTCCGGTCGCTGGTACGATGAACCAACAAGAAACATTCGGGCAGCCCTGGAGGGGCGCGGGAGCCGGGTGGTTCCCGAGCCCATTTTGTTTGCCCCGGAAGAAGTAGGCACTAGCTGATCGATCTCCACCCCGAGCTCGAACGAGCCGTCAAGCGGCTCGGATGGGTCGAGCTCACCGAAGTCCAAGAACGCACGATTCCCATCCTTCGCGAAGGCAAGGACGTTCTAGCCCAGGCGCAGACCGGCACCGGCAAGACCGGTGCATTCGCGATTCCTCTCCTGGAACGTATCGACGCGCAAACGGCCACGCCGTTCGCGCTCGTCGTGGTCCCGACCCGCGAGCTCTGCTTGCAGGTGGCCAAGGAATTCACCGTGCTCGGGCGCTACAACGGCGCGCGCGTCGCCACGGTCTACGGCGGCGTCGCGTACAAGCCGCAGCTGGACGCACTGCGCAAGCGTCCCCATGTCGTCGTTGGCACGCCCGGACGGCTCCTCGATCTGCACGGTCGCGGCTCGCTCGACCTGCGCAACGTCTCCGTGCTGATCCTCGACGAAGCCGACCGGCTGCTCGACCTCGGCTTCGCGCCGGATATCCGCCGCATCGTGGACCTGCTCCCGAGCCGCAAACAGACCGCGCTCTTCTCCGCCACGCTCACCCCGGAGGTGCGTCAGATCGCGCGCCGCTATACCAAGGATGCGGCGACGGTGACGGTGAACGCGGAAGAGCCCGGCGTCGACCTCATCGATCAAACCTGGGTCGAGGTGTTCGAAGCGGACAAGTTCAAGGCGCTTCGCGAGATCCTCGATCGTGACGTCGTCGAGCGTTCGCTGGTGTTCCGCCGCACCAAGCACGGCGTGGACCAGCTGGTGCGGAAGCTGCGCGGCCACGGGTACGCGGTCGCGGCGCTGCACGGCGACCTCGGCCAGAAGGAGCGCGAGCGTGTGCTCGAGGCCTTCAAGCGGGGCCAGCTGAAGACCCTCGTGGCCACGAACCTGGCCTCACGTGGCCTGCATGTCGACGCCATCGATCATGTCGTGAATTTCGACCTTCCCGAGGACGCGGAGACCTATACCCACCGCGTCGGCAGAACCGGGCGTGCCGGACGTCGCGGCGTCGCGTTGACGTTCGTTACAGAGTGGCAGTACGACGAGTTCGAAGACCTTAGGCGTCGCTCTCGCGTTCCGTTCCGGCAGGAGCAGCTCGCGCTCTACGCCTAGCGCAAGGAAAGGAAGTGGTCATGCGATCAAGCGGATTCCCGTGTCGCTATGCGGGGTGTCGCCGAACGTTCCACAGCGAGAGGACCGGATCGATCGCTGCGCTGAACGCGGCGTACGAACTGCGGACCGCACACGAGATCGCGGATCACGACTACCACCACATTTTGCTTCCCGAGCCAGCCACGCGATCGCCATACGTGCAAAAGAAGCCAAAGAAGGACGCGCCTGTTGACGCGGCCGAGAGGAGACCATCGACGTGATGACCGACAAGACCCTGACCTGTAAGAACTGCGGCAATCAGTTCGTGTGGACCGCAGCGGAGCAGGAGTTTTATCAATCGAGAGGCCTGCAGAATCCGCCGGGCCGTTGCAAGGATTGCCGCGAGCTACGCCGCGCGGAAGGCGGCGGGGGTCGTTCCTCCTCCTCGTCCTACGGTGGGCCGCGCCAGATGTATTCGGCGACGTGCTCGAACTGTGGCAAGGAAGCGCAGGTCCCATTCCAGCCACGCGGTGACAAGCCGGTGTATTGCAGCGACTGCTTCGAGAAGAAGCGGTCGTCGTCCGGTCCTCGCCGCTACTAGACCGCACCTAGACCAAAGACGCGCCGCGAGAAGGTTTCTTCCCGCGGCGCGTTTGTTTGTGCTCGAGGTGCTAGAGGTCCGGCGGCACAAGCTCGCGCAGCGACACGCGCAGCCGGGCGGCGAAGTAGGCCATCGAGTCCAGCGACGGCGCGGCCTTGCCGCCTTCGATCATGCTGATGAACGCAGCGGTGAATTCATCGCCGGCGAGCTCCGCCTGCGTCATCCGCCGGCTGGAGCGGAGCGCGCGGATGTGCGCGCCGAGACGCTCGCGAAGCGCGGGATTCGATTGCGCGCGCGCGGTGCGACCGGCACCTGCGCGTCGCTTCCTGCGCATCGGGCCGAGCCCCTTGTTGCGCAGCGAGACTTCGAGCGCGGCGACCTCCTGCCGGCTCAAGGCCATCAGCTTCGCGCTCTGCGCGCGTGACTTGCCCGAGATCAGCAGACGCCGAAGCTGACGCTCCGGCTCGGTGAGAACGTGTCCGTTGGAGTGGGTCGGGACCGACGGCATACGCATTGACTAAAGCTTAGCGCCGCGGGACGGGCGGAGCTTTTCAGACCGGGATGTGTGGGCGGCGAGTAGAGGCTCAACGGAGATGTGGTGCAAAGTAGGGCGATGATCCTGGCCCTTGATCAGGGCACCACCGGCTCCGTCGCGGTGGTCGTCGACGACGATGGCCGCGTCGTCGCGAGCGTCGATCGTGAGATCGCGCAGCACTATCCGCAGCCGGGTTGGGTGGAGCACGACCCCGAGGAGGTCTTTCGCACCACCGTCGACGTGGGGCGGGAGGCGATCGCCAGGGCCGGCGTGGCGCCGTCGACGATCGCCGCGATCGGGATCACCAATCAGCGCGAGACGACGGTGGTGTGGGAGCGCGCCACCGGACGGCCGGTGCATCCCGCGGTGGTGTGGCAGAGTCGCGCCAGCGCGCCGGTCTGCGAGTCGTTGCGGCGCGCCGGTCGCGAGGCGCTCTTCCGCGAGCGGACCGGCCTCACCATCGACGCGTACTTCTCGGCGACGAAGATTCGCTTCATCCTCGATCGGATCCCTGACGGACAGCGTCGCGCCGATGCGGGCGAGCTGCTGTTCGGCACGATCGACACATGGCTGCTGTGGCGTCTCTCGAATGGCACGGTGCACGCCACCGATACGACGAACGCGTCGCGGACGTTGCTCTTCGACATCCGCAGGGGCCGCTGGGACGACGATCTGCTCCGCGCGCTCGACGTCCCGCGCGTGATGCTGCCCGACGTACAGCCCTCCAGCGGACGATTCGCTGAGGCCGGGCCGGAGCACTTCGGCGCGCCGCTCCGCATCAGCGGCGTGGCCGGCGATCAGCACGCGGCGCTCCTCGGGCAGGCGTGCACGCGGGCCGGTGAGGCCAAGAACACATATGGCACTGGGTGCTTCCTGCTGGCGAATACCGGCGCGGACTTGCGCCGAGCCGACGGCCTGCTGACGACGATCGCGATCGACCTCGGCAGCTCCCGCTCGTACGCCCTGGAAGGCAGCGCGTTCGTGACCGGCGCGGCGGTGCAGTGGCTGCGCGACGGCCTGGGCGTGATCGCCGACGCCGCTGAAACGGAGGCGCTGGCGGCGTCGCTGCCGGGGAACGACGGCGTGTACCTGGTGCCGGCGTTCGTCGGCCTCGGCGCGCCGCACTGGGACATGTATGCGCGCGGGCTGCTGATCGGGATCTCGCGCGGCACGACGCGCGCGCATCTCGCGCGGGCGACGCTCGAGAGCATCGCCTATCAGACGCGCGATCTCGTCGAGGCCATGCGTCGCGCCGGTCAGCCACTGTCGGCGCTGCGTGTCGACGGCGGCGGGACCGCGAATCGCTTCCTGATGCAGTTCCAGGCCGACCTGCTCGGCGTGCCGGTCGAGGTCGCCGCGGTGCGGGAGATGACGGCGCTGGGCGCGGCGTATCTGGCCGGGCTGGCAGTCGGTGTATGGAAAGGCGCGGATGACCTGCGTGCGCTGCGGCGTGGGGCCGAACGGTTCGAGCCGCGCATGAGTCGGGACGAAGGCGACGGGCTGTACGCGCGGTGGCTGCAGGCGGTGGAACGGGCGAAGGGCTGGGAACCCTCTGTCGCCGAGCCCGGTCCGGCAAGTTGATCCTGCCGATCCCGGGCAGCACCCGCGCCGGCCGGCGAGGCCGGTGCGTCTTTAGTTCAGTTGGTCGGTGGTCTGGCGCTGGGTCTCGAGGTGGCGGCCCATGGAGCGGAACGTGACGACGAGCGCGCTCAGCAGGACCGAGATGGCGATGAGTGTCAGATCCAACATTTGTTTTTTCCTTCCTCTGGCGGTGGTGTGTTGCTGCAGTTTTAACTGCGCTGCGACGCCGCGAACTGAGCCCGATGAGGGAGGAAGGAAGTACGCCGCCGCGTTGCGGAGCGCGTCTACATCATTTGAATTGTGTCTACGTCAACTGGTGGATGTCGCTACCCGCCGCGCGGTCAAGAGATACAGGCCGCCGGCAACGATGACCGTCGGGATCGTCGCGGTGATGGTCGAGCGCAGCTCGGGGACGCCGAAAGCGATGAGCCAGTACACGGCGGTGCCGGCGAACAGGCTCAGCACTCCCGGCCAGTGGATGCCGTTCGCATACCAGTACGGCCCGCCCTCGAGGCGGAAGAGCTCGCGCGAGTAAGCCCGGCGTTCGCACCAGGAAGAAGTCGACAAGTACGATCGTCCACAGCGGCACGACGAGCGCGCCGACGAAGTCGAGGAAGAAGACGTAGCTGCCGAGCAGGTTGCCGATGACGAGCGGCAGCAAGCTGAGCGGCACCACGACGATGGCCGCGATCGCCAGGAGCGTGCGGATCGGGAGACCGCTGCGCGGCGCGAGCTGCGACATGCCGAGCGCGGAGGCGTAGATGTTGCCGGCGTTCGTCGCCACGGTCGCGAGCAGGATCACCAGGTACGCGCCCCAGCCGAAGCCGAGGCCGGTCGCGACGGAGTTCGGATCGGAGCGCGAGGGGTCGAACTGCCCCGTCTGCACCGCGAGGAACACGACGCCGAGCGCGCCGACGAAGAACCACCACGTCTGCGCCACGTTTGCGCCGATCCATGGCCCGAGCGTGCCGGCCTGCGGCGTGCGCGCGAAGCGCGAGAAGTCGCCGATGAATTCCCAGGTCCAGTTGTACGCGACGACGAGGTCGATGAGCAGCGCCAGCGTGATCGTGTAGCTGAAGGGACCGACGGCAGTGGTGAGCGCGCCGCTGGGGCGCCAGGCGAAGAGGTCGGCCGCGCCCCAGGTGCTGAGCGCGAGGTAGGTCTCGTACGCGCCGAGGACAATCAGCCCCAGACCCGCCACCCACTGCATCACGCGGATGGCGCGGTGTCCGGCGACGGCGAACGCGCCCTGCACCAGACAGGTGACGAGGATGCTGACGGCCATCGGTCCCTGATAGCCGGCCTCGCCGAGGGCAGGCGTGTGGAAGATGCCCTTGAAGATGAAGCTCGTGCCGATGGAGCCGACGAACACGTTCACCGCGGCCCAGCCGAAACCGAAGATCAGGTAAAAGATCGAGGGCAGCACCGAGCCGCGCAGGCCGAACGCCGGACGCAAGATCGCGACGGAGGCGCCGCCGGTGCGCGCCGCGATGTAACCGAGGAAGGCCCAGGGCAGGAGCACGAGCGGGCTGATGACGAGGATCAGGAGGAGTGCGCCGCCGAGGCCGTTCCAGCCGGCCATGATCGCGCCATAGAGCCAGGCCGCGGGGAGGCTCGCGGCGCCGAACCACAGCGCGGCCTGGTCCCACAGACCGAAGACTCGCGCGCGCGTGGGGATCTCGTCGAGCGCGTGGTACTCCGCGCCGATGACGGCGAGACCGGAGGCCCGCTGCTGTGTCGTGGCCAATGCCTCAACGCTAGCTAATCCGGCAGAACGCGGATATGGCGGGTGTAGGTTGGTTCGGTCCGGAAAGGGCAAAGGGGAGGCGAAACATGGGACGGTTCGAGACCGTGGCGAAGGCTTTCGTCGACGCGATCAACCGTGGCGATCTTGACGCCGTGACGGCGAGCTATTCCGAGAACTGCACCGTCGAGGATCCGATGTATCCGGCGCCGCTCGTCGGACGCAATGCGGTGCGCGAGGACGCTGCAGCGTTCCTGCGCGGATTCCCGGATCTACGTCTCGAGCTTGGCGATCTGCTCGAGAAGGGCGACATCGGCATGGCCGAGTACCGCATCACCGGCACGAACACCGGGCCGCTCACGACGCCGATGGGTGAAGTCCCAGCGACGGGGAAGCGTCTGGATGTCCATGGCTCTGTCTATGCGCGTCTCAACGATCGCGACCTGACCGTCGAGGAGCACCGCCACTACGACGTGGCTGGAGTCATGCGCGCGCTCGGCTTGATGCCTGAGCCAGAGGCTGCGACCGTCGCAGCTCGCTAAGACTCGATCGCGGGAGCGGTCGTCGATTTCGGCCGCTCCCGCATCACGCAGCACAAGCGCGGAAAGGCGGCGAGCAGATGGGCAAGCTCGAAGCAGCCAGCAAGCAGTTCGTCGAGGCCTTCAACCGACACGACCCCGACGCCGTCGCGGCGGGATACGCAACCGATTGCGTCGTTAACGATCCGGCGTATCCGGTCCCGCTCGTTGGCCGAAACGCGGTGCGCGAAGACGCGGCCAAGTTCTTCCGCGCGTTCCCGGATCTGCGCATCGAGAGCCTCGAACGTTTCGAGAAAGGGGATTTCGGAGCGGAAGAGTTCCGCATGACGGGTACGAACACGGGTCCGCTGGAGGAGCCGGCGGGCGAGATCGCCGCGACTGGAAAGCGGATCGACTTGAAAGGTGCTGCCGTCATCCGCTTCGATGCACAGGGGCTTGTCAGGGAGGAACGTCGGTATTACGACGCCGCCTCGTTAATAAGGCAGCTGGGACTCGCGCCTGAGCCCGCGGGCGCAACGACTCGCTAACGATCTATCGCGGCAAAACGACGTGGAACGCGGAGCCGCGATCGATTCCGCCGGACTCGGCCCAGATGCGTCCGCCGTGCGCTTCGACGACGACGCGACTGGCGTACAGACCGAGGCCCGTGCCGGCGATAGCGGAGACGCGCGACGAGCGGTACGACGGGGTGAAGAGGTTGTCGAGTTCGTCTGGGCTCAGTCCGATGCCGTAGTCGCGCACGGTGATCTCGACTTCGTCATTGGCGAGGATGTCGATGCGCACCGGCGAATCGGGTGCACTGTATTTGAAGGCGTTCTCGATCAGATCGCGCAACACCTGGGCGATGCGTTCGCCGTCCCAGTGCCCCTCGAGCGCGTCTTCATGTCCTGAGACCGTGATGCGTGCGCGTTCGGACGGCGCGAACTGGTTCAACAGCGTGTGGATGATCGCGGCGAGGTCGGTGCGCGTGACGTGGACCACGAAAGCGGAGCGTCCGGTGCGGTGCGCCTCGAGCGCGATGCGCAAGCGGTCGGCGAGTGCGGAGCTGCGACTGCTGATCGCGGCGAGCGTCTCGAGGATGTCTTCTTTCGGAATGTCGCGCTGTCGGAGTCTTCGGCTGAGGAGGTCCGCTTGCGCCTTGATCGACGCGAGCGGCGCGATGACATCGTGTGCGCCGATCTCAAGGAGGTCGGTTGTTTCGCCTGCTGCCGAGCGCGCCGTTTCTCTAGGTAGATCCGCCGTCGCCACGAGGAGCAGCGTAGCGATGTCCGGCAAAGTTTTATGCCGGGTCGGTCACAGTTTTCGATATGACGCAAGTTTGGCACCGGAGGTGCAGACGTCCGAGCGAGCATGGCGGAGGGCATGGAACAGCACCTCGAGATGGCGCACGTGATCGTGCGCCGGGTCGGCACGCACTACGTGGCGGAAATCGCTGGCGACAGCGATCTCCACGCCGAAGCAGACTCGGCCGTCGAGGCTTTGAGAATGATGCGCGAACTCCTTGAGGACCGGGTAAATAATCCGTCAACAGTTCGTACCGGATCTGAGTAGGGGCGCGTACTTACATTCCGGGGCAGGGAGAGCAGGTCAGTCGGTGGCGTCGCTTGACCGCTCGGCAGTAGCGCTCCGAGCCGTCACGCGGTAGCGCGTCACGACCACCACGCCAGCGTCCACACGTCAAGGCGCGGAATGTGGAAGCGCAGCTCCCCGTGCGTCACCTCGAATGGCAGAGCACGCGCGTGACCGACGTCGTCATCCGGAGTGTCCCACCACACGCCGCGCACGTCGCCGACAACACGGGCGCGCACCTCGACGTTATCCAGCGGCTCGGGCGACCGCTCCTGCGCCACGTTCCAGCGATCGTCGGCCACGCTGCGAAAGTTCACGAGCTGGAGCGCTGTCACGCTGTCGCTCGCGCGCAGCACTACCCACACCGCGCCGGGACGTGGGCCGGCGCCGTACGTGCCGAGGCGATCGTGCGCAAGCGTGACGACGTCGTTGGTCGGTCCGACGTAGGTCCAGGCCAGATCCTCTGGTGGCAAGTCTCGCAGCAGCGGTTCGTCACGCACGACGAAGTCGAAGGCGCGCCGGACCACGTCGAGCTCGCGCGAATCCAGCCGCGCATATCGCGGGTAGTACGCCTCGGTGAGCAGCGCGCCCTGCTCGCCGGCGACGAGCTGCATCGCGCCTGCCGCGTGGATCGTCGCGAAGGCGAGGCGAAAGGTGTCGAGCGCGCCTGCCCGGCGCGGTGTCTCGGCAAAGGGCGCGAGGTACGCGGCGAGGATCGCCGGCTTTCGTGGCCGAAGCATCTGCGCGCGCTGCGCGAGCTCGTACAGGTCGCGGTATGTTGCGTTTGGCTCCCACACCTCGATGTACGTGGCCGCGTCCGCGGACACCGCGCGCAGGTGCTCGAGCGGCCAGCCGTTCACGCAATTGAAGATGCTCCCGCCGGTCGGTCGCAGCGCCAGCAGCCGCGAGCAGGCCTCATCGACGAAGTCCGCAAAGACGGCAGCCACGTCGAGCGCCCGCCACTCGCCGCTTGCCCGGGAGAGCGCGCGCTTCGGGAAGCCGTACTGGTCGATGTGGATGCCGTCGAAGTCGAAAGCTCCGAGCGCGAGCTCGTACTGACGAAGGATCCACTCCCGCCACGGCGATCCCCGCGAAGGATCCTGCAGGTAGAAGCGGTCCGCGAGGTGGAGCGGCGCGCGATCCGCGCCGTAGAGCAGCCAGTCCGGATGCGCGAGGCTGAAATCGCGCTCCGCTCCGTAAAGCGCGCCGTACGCGAGGGGCGCGATCCCGCGCTCGCGGCAGCTTGCGACGAGTCGCCGCAGCGTCGTGTGCGAGAGCCGCCGTCCCAGAGGATCGGTGAACGGATCGGTCTGGGGCAAGAAGGTGTGGTGGCTCGCCATCCAGTCGTAGCACTGCACCACGTTCAGGTGCAGGCGCGCGAGCGCCTCGGCGCGCCGCTCGGTCTCTTCAGGCGTCTCGTCGGGAGCGAAGTCGGACACGAATCCGTAGCGCGGCGCCTTCGACCAGTGCCGCGCCACGTCGAACGCCGTCGTTGCGCGAGCGTTGGCCGCGAGCACCTCGACCGCGTAGGCGCCGCGTTCGACCTCGCTGAGCGCTGGGTCGAGTGCGAGATCCCCGCGTCCAGACACGTCGAGCGCGACCTCGCGCTCTGTGTCGGCGACCACGCGCGGCCCGTCGAAGCAGCGCGCGCGCACGCGGAGAATTCCGCGCGGACCGTCGCGCGTCGCGATGCAGAGGGCGAGGCTCTCGCCCGGACGGAACTGGGCGCGCGAGGGCCAGACCTCGAGCGAGCTCACCCCGCTCGTTCGCCGAGCTCGTCCGCGAGGATGAGGTATGCCGCGTGCGACCAGAGCAGCGGCGTCGCCACCGGACCCCAGCGCTCCTCCCACACCGGCAGCATGCTCGGCGCGTAGAGGTGCGTCGGAACTTGCTCCGGCAGGTTTCCCACCGCATCGGCCTGCGCGGCCATCCAGTCGAGACACCGCCGCGCGTCCGCACGACGGCCGAGGCGCGCGTAGCACCACCCGAGCAAACCGGTGAGCACGACCCATTCGCCCCCGCCGTAAAACGTGTCGCGCCGGTAACGGTGTAGCCCTCCGTCGACGAGCTCGGCCTCGATGCGCCCAAGCGTCCGCTGGAACAGCGCTCCCTCGAGCGGAACGACCGCCTGCGGCACTGCCAGGAAGAGCAGGTTCGCATCCACCTCGCTTGCGCCCTCATGTTTCGTGAAGGAGCCGTCGCGCACGCCGCGTCGTAGGACCGCGTCGCGCAGGGCGCTGGCGGCAGCGTCGGTCGATGCGTCCGCGGTCGCGCGCGCGTACGCCTCGAGCGCGGCGAGGGTGCAGCCCCAGGTCGAAGGATGCCGGCGGTCCCCGGCCTCCTCCCACGCGTCGAAGTTCGGCTCATCCCACAGTGCGGCGAGGTAACGTGCGACGAGCGCTGTGGCGCGCGACGCCTCGCCCTCGATCCGCCGGTCCGTGCGGCGCGCGTGGTCGAGGCGGGTCCACAGCCACGTGGCTATGCCGTCGAGCTGGAAGTTGGGCCAATCGTCGTCCTGGCCCGTCCCGTCCAGCGGGTAGCGCGCCCGGAGCGCCGCAGCGCGTCGCGGCGATCCGTGCGGATCGCGGATGGCGCCCTCGACGGCGTCCGCCTGTGCCAGCACGATCCGTTCGGCCCAGCGGTGGAACCGCGCGGCCGCATCGTGCTCGCCGAATCGCGAGAGGGCGTGCGCGACGTACGAAGCGTCGCGGAACCAGCAGAAGCGGTAGGTCGGGTACCGCGGTGCGGCAGGGAACGCGCCGCTCGAATGCTGCGACTCGATCAGCAGCCGCAGGCTGCCGGCGACGAGGTCGACCTGCGTCCTCATCCCTTCAACCCGGAGGACGACAGGCCGCGGATGAAGAAGCGCTGACCGAAGACGAAGGCCAAGATCACCGGAACAACGGCGATCAGGGAGGCGGCGAACACCAGAGACCACTCCGTCTGGTGGGCGCTCTGGAACGTCGCGATCGCGATCGGCAGCGTGCGGAGCTCCTGGCGGTTCAGTGACGTCAGCGCCCAGGTGAACTCGTCCCAGCTGAACAGGAAGGTGAACACCGCGACCGTCGCCAGTGCCGGCTGCGCCAGCGGCAGCACGACGTGCCGGAAGGCGGTGAGCGGCGTTCCCCCGTCCACGAACATGGCCTCCTCGAGCTCACGCGGAAGCTCTTCGAAGAAACCACGCAAGAGGAACGTGTTCAGCGCGAAGCTCATCGCGACGTACACGGTGACGAGACCGTGAAGGCTGTTGAGCAGGCCGAGGCTCTTCGCGACGATGAACTGCGGAATGATCAGCATGATCGCCGGGACCATCAGACTCACCAGCACGGCGCCGAAGACGAACTCCTTTCCGCGGAAGCGGTAGCGGGCGAAGCCGTATGCCGCCATCGCCGACAGTGCGGTCGACACGACCGTCGTCGCGATGGCCACGACGAGGCTGTTGAGGAAGTAGCGCTGGAAATCGTTCTCGCTCCACGCCTTCAGGAAGTTGTCGAAGGTGATCGCGCGAGGCCAGAGGCTCGAGGGCGCCTCGAGGATGAAGATCTTCGGCTGCAGGGCGACTGTGACCATGTACCAGAGCGGGATGACCGCAAGGAGTCCGCCGACGCCAAGGGCCGCGTACAGCAGCGTGCGCTCGACGGTGCTGAGACGGCCGAGCACGACTACGACAACGCGGGCCGGCGCAGGACTCGCAACTGCACCAGGCTGAGCGCGAAGACGATTGCGGCCAGCACGTATGAGATCGCCGCGCCGTAGCTGAACTCCAGGAAGTCGAAGGCCTGCTGGTACATGTAGGTGAGCAACACCTCCGTCTGGTGCAGCGGCTTGCCGCCGGTGAGCAGGTACACGCTGATGAACACGTTGAACGCGCCGATGAGCAGCATCACCAGGACGAAGAGCGTGGCCGGGCGGAGGAGCGGCAGGGTGATGTGACGGAAGCGGGCCCACCTGCCGGCGCCGTCGATCGCGCCGGCCTCGAGCAATTCGCGCGGAATGCCCTGGAGGCCGGCGAGAAAGATGACCATGGTCCAGCCAATGCCCTTCCAGGTGCCGAGGAGCATCACGACGAACAGCGCGGTGACCGGCTCCGTCAGCCAGGAAACGTAGTCGGGGATCACGCCGAGGCGATCGCGCAAGACGACGTTCGCGAGGCCGGCGTCGCCGGCGAAGATGAACTTGAAGATGAGCGACACCACGACCCAGCTCGTCACGACCGGCAGGTAGTAGAGCGTCCGCAGCAGCGTGCGCAGACGGCTGATCTGATTGAGCCCGAGCGCGACGAGCAGCCCCAGCGCCATCTGTCCCGGTACCGTCACGATCGCGTAGAGCGCGGTGTTGCGCAGCGCCGTCGCGAACACCGGATCCGCGAGCGCCTCGCCGTAATGCTTCAGGCCGACGAAGGGCGATGCCACGTCGGGGAGAACGCTCCAGTCGCGCACGCTGATGTCGAGGGCCTTCAGCAGTGGATAGGTGTTGAACGCGAGGAACACGAGCAGGCCGGGCCCGATGAAGAGCGCGGGCCAGAAGGCGCGTCGCAGCTTCGCGCCAAACGCTCTCGGTACGGCCCGGCGCGCCGGTGGAACGGCGCGCCGGGCAAAGGTCCTACTTTCCAGCGAGGAGATCGTCCACCGTCTTGGCGGCCGCGTCGAGCGCCGCCTGCGGCGTCTTGTCTCCCTTCAGCGCAAGCGTGAACGCCGTGCCGATGGCCTCGTCGATCTTCGGCCACTTCGGATGCGGTGTGCGCGCCATCGCGGTCTTGAGCTGCTCCATGAACACGCCGTAATAGCTCGGGAGGTCGGCGCTGCCGACGAGCTCGTTGAGCACCGGCATCTGTCCGACCTTGCCCATGGCGGTCTGCGCCTCCTTGCTGAGCATGAACTTCGTGAACTCCCAGGCCGCGGCCTGCTGCTTGGAGCTCTTGAAGATGACGATGTCTTCACCGCCCACGACGGAGACCGAGCCGCCCTTGCCCGCGGGCATGGCCGCGAGCTGCACCTGCTTGTCCGGGTACTGGTCCTTGAAGATCGGGATCATCCAGGGCCCGTCGAGGATGTTCGCGTACTGATCCTTGGCGTAGCCCACATCGGTCTTCGGGTCGCCGCCGAACGTGGCGGGCCCGAGCTGCCCGGCCTTCTTCAGGTCGACCAGGAACTGCAGCGCGGCTACGGAGTCCGGCCCGTTGAGGTAGCCGGTGGCCTTGGTGAGACTCGCGTCGGTG
>VBHP01000057.1:24045-39868 GCA_005881435.1 Chloroflexota bacterium
AGCACGTTCCAACCGCCGGTGCCACCCTCGGCGTACGCCCAGGACGACTTGCCGTTGCCGAGCTTGGCCGCCTCTGTCTTGAATTCGTCCCAGGTCTTCGGCGGCGCGCTGTACCCCGCCTTGGCGTACACCTCCTTGTTCCACATCAGTACGCGCGTGTTGGTATCCAGTGGCAGACCGTAAGACTTGCCTTTCCACACATTGGTGGAGAGTGGGCCGGCGAACACTTTGCCCTTGAGCGCGCTGAAATCGGCGGCGAACTGGTCATCGAACGCCAGCAGCGCGCCGAGGTCGGCGAACTCGGGCACCCAGATGATGTCGGCCCGGAGCACGTCGGGAAGCTGTCCGCCGGCGATACCGGTGAGGAGCTTCTTGCGCAGGTCGTCGTACGGGACCGCCTGCGAATCGACAGTGATCTCGGGGTGCTGCTGCTTGAACAGCGGCAGCACGACGTCGGTGAACTGCTTCGTCTCGACTGGGTTGTAGCCGTGCCAGAACGCGATCGTGACCGCCTGCTTCGTCGGCGACGCGTTGGCCGCGACCGATGCCGTCGGCGACTGCGACGTGGTCGGCGCGGCCTGGCACGCTGCGGCGACGAGAAGAGCGGTCACGAGGACCGCGAGAGTTCGAGCGACACGCATGGTCTTGATCCACCTCCCTGAAAATCGACTCGACGCGCTACAGCTCCCCCTTGCGGCTCACCTCCTCGACGCCGCCGCCACGGGCGCGACTTCGAACAGCGCCGGACCGTTGTGGCCGACGGACGCGTAGACCGGCGGGCGATAGACCTCACCGAGAACGAGGCTGGCCGCGCCGCGGGCCCACTCGTCGTCACCAGCGGTAGCGACGACGAGCTCGACGGCGCGAGCGAGATCGGCGAACGCGTGCGCCTGGAGCGCGCGTCGCAGCGGGGCGAGCAGGGGCTCGCCCGCGGCGGCGCCTTCGCCGCTCAGGATGATGCGCGAGGGATTCAGCACGTTGACGAGGTTCGCCAGCGCGAGACCGAATGTTTCTCCGGCGGCGGCCAGGACGGACGTCGCGGCGCGCTCGCGTTGGCGCGCGCGCTCGTAGAGACCGGCGGCCGTCTCGGTCCGGCCGGTCCGCGCATGGTATTCGCGCAGAAGTGCCGGCTCGGCGACGAGCGCCTCGAGGCAACCGCGTTTTCCGCACGCGCAGCGCGGTCCGGCGGGATCGATAACGGTGTGTCCGAATTCGCCGGCGCCGCCGTTCGCGCCACGGTAGAGGTGGCCGTTCAAGACGATGCCGAGGCCGACACCGCGTCCGGTCGTGACGGTCAGGAAATGGTCGATCCCGCGACCCGCACCGAACCACTGCTCGGCGATGGCCAGCGTGTTCACGTCGTTGTCGACATAGATCGGAAGATCGAGCCGATCGGCCAGCGCGTCGCGCAGAGGTACGTCGCGCCACTTGAAGAAGGGGGAGTAGCGGCACACGCCCGCGAGGCCGTCGATGATGCCGGCGAGACCGACGCCGACGCCGACGAGGCGCCCGGCGGGAACGCGCGCCGCGCGCGAGAGCGCGCGGACGCTCCGTTCGACCGCGGCCACGACGCTCTCCGGCGACCGGCCGGCGAATGACTCGTCGTGCCGCGCGCGCGGGTTCGCGTCGAGATCGGTCAGCGCCGCAACCACGCGGCGCTCGGTGATCTTCACGCCGACCACGAACCCAGCGTCGTGGCGAAGCGAGAGCAGGATCGGTGGACGCCCGCCGGCGGAGGGTCCGGCGGCCCCCTCGATCACGAGGCGCGAGCTCACGAGGTCTTTCACGATTTCGGTGACGGTCGCCGGGCTCAGGCCGAGCGCGCGCGCGACGTCGGCTCGCGAGACCGGCTCGCGCGCTTTGATGAGCGTGAGGACGAGGTTTCGGTTGATGGCGCGCATCAGACCGCGCTCGCCGCGGGCCGGTAGAGAGATCGTGCGGTCGTCGTCGCCTATCGCTTCAGGTTCTCGCCGCATGCCACGCCACGCTCCCCCTACAAAGCACCAGGGAACTTACTTCGTTCGCCGAACGAAGATACTCTAGGCGCGGCTGTCAAGCGTCAAGCGGGATGCAGGGCGACCAGGTCCCGGCTTTGTCCCTCGGTAAGCCGAACGCGCCGGCCTGGGCCGGCATCACATTGTCGCGGGGAGCGTCCACAAGGAGCGTCGCGAGATCGTCGGCGATGGTCAGCACTGTGACGGAGATAGCTGCCGTTCCTGAGCCGCGCGGCCGAGAGCTGTACCGTGCGTTGGTCGGTCGGCCATTGCCGACTTGCACGAGAGGGGATCGCCATGGGACTTCGCATGCCCACGAAGCTGGTCATCGCCGCGTTCATTGGCGCCAGCACTCTGTACACAGCCACACCTGGAATCGCGGCGAGAAGCGGCGGCGCTGCGTTCTCGAACACGCTTTTGCTGGCGACATTCCAGCCGCCCGCCGGCTACTCGACCGCGCCGCACGCGAACTCGACCGGCAACAGCGAGCCGGCGATCGCCTTCGGCCCGGATGGGTCGATGGCCGTTGACGGACTCGCCTGGCTGCCTTTCCAGGTGAACCTGTGGCGCGGGAGGTTCGGCTCGACACCGTCGTACTTCGGCGCCATGGACACCGACCTCAAGAATCACGGCGCAGGGCGCACGACGCTCGGCGACGAGGACGCTGACGTCGAGATCACCGCGGCGGGCACGCTGTTGCTCGCGGACCTCGACCTCATCGTGAACAAGAACTTCAACTCGTTCCAGCTGGGCGTGAACGTCACCCGGTGCCCCGCGGGGACAACAGGTCCGAGCGGCTGCACCCACATCTTCCTCGACACGGCTGGCGCCGATCGCGAATGGATCACATCGTCGGGGCAGAACGTCTGGGTCGCTTACCACGACTCGCAGTCGAGCACGATCATTCGCGTGAAGCGCTCGACCGACGACGGGATGACCTGGACCGCTGCCGGTTCGCCGATTCCCGGACAGGGCACGGCGACCGGCGACGCCACCTTCAACAACTCGATCGGGCCGATCGTCGGCGATCCCTCGACGGGCGTGGTGTACGAGTCCTACGCCGCCGGCGAGCCGCAGACCAAGGGCTCCAGCGCGAACTACAACAACATCTACGTCTCGCGCTCGACCGATGGCGGCGAGCACTGGACCTCGACCCGCGTCTTCCACGCCGATCCGTTCACTCGCCTCAACAACTTCTGGCCGTCGCTCGCTGTCGATCCGATCACCCATGTCGTCTACACGGCCTGGACCGACCAGCACGGCATGTGGGTGTCGTCCTCGAGCGACGGCGCCGTGAGTTGGTCCCAGCCGCTCCTCGTGTCGAACATCGCGACGACGGTGATGCCGTGGCTCGCCGCGCGGAACGGCAAGGTCGACCTCGTCTACTACGGCTCGACGGCTGCGTCGGCAGACGTGACCGATGCGGTGTGGAACGTCTACGACTCGCAGCTCCAGAACGGCAGTTGGAGCGTGAAGCTCGTGAGCAACACGCCGAACCGTGTCGGACCGGTCTGCCTCCAGGGGTCGGCGTGTCCGAACAACACGAACCGTGAGCTGCTGGATCTGTTCGAGGTCGCGGAGGACCCAATCTCGGGCAAGGCCGCGATCATCTACACCGATTCAACAATCGACACCTGGACGAACCCGAGCGGGGTCACACGGGAGCTTCCCGAGATCATCCTCGCGTTCGAGAACTAGCGTCGCTCCGAGGGAAGCCCGGGAGGCGTGGTGCGGGCCGATCATGGTCCGCCCACGCTTACCCCTTCACCGCACCCGCGGTCAGTCCAGCGACGTAATGCTCGACAAAGAATGAGTAGATGAGCGCGACCGGCACCGAGCCCAAGAGCGCTCCCGCCATGAGCGAGCCCCAGAAATACACGTCGCCTTTCACGAGCTCGGTGACGACGCCGACGGGAATGGTCTTGATGTCGGTGGAAGTCGTGAACACGAGCGCGTAAATGAACTCGTTCCACGACAGCGTGAACGAGAAGATGCCGGCCGAGAGGATGCCGGGCAGCGCGAGCGGAAGGACGATCTGGGTCATGGCCCGGAAGCGGCTCGCGCCATCGATGAGCGCGCTCTCCTCGAGCTCGCGCGGGATGCTGCGGAAGTAGCCCATGAGCAGCCACGTGCCGAAGGGGATCAGGATCGTCGGGTAGGTGAGGATCATCGACCACAGCGTGTTGGTCAGCCCGAGCTGCCGCGTGACTTCGAGCAAGGGCACGAACAGCAGCGTCTGCGGCACGAGGTACGTGACGAAGATCGCGGCGCCGATCGGGCCGGCGCCGCGGAACCGCAGCCGCGCGAGCGTGTAACCCGCCAGGATGCTGCAGGCCAGCGAGATCGCGGTCGCGACGACGGAGACGATCAACGTGTTCAGCGCCCAGCGCAGGAAGCCCGTTTCCGCAAAGAGCACGCGGTAGTGCTCGAGCGTCGGCTCGAAGACCCAGAACGGCAGTCCGCTCAAGTCGATGAGCTCGCGGTTCGTCTTGATCGACGTGATGAGCATCCAGTAAAAGGGGAAGAGCAGCAGGATCGCGGCGAGCGAGAGCGGCAGGTAGACCGTGAGCAGCCGGCGCGACGCCGTGGTGGTCATGTCGTCGACGACCTGCGCAGATACAGCAGCAGCGCGACGACGCAGACGATGAGCACCGGGAACATGTAGAGCGAGATCGCTGCGCCCTCGGAGAGCTGGCCCGCGCGCACCGCGACGTCGTACGCGAGCGTGCCGAGGAGATGCGTGCTGTTGGCCGGACCGCCGCGTGTGAGCACGTAGACCAGCTGGAAATCGGAGATCGTCCAGATCGTCGAGAACAGCAGCACGATGAGGAGGACCGGCCGCACTAGCGGCAGCGTGATCCGCCAGAAGCGCTGCCAGGTGGAGGCGCCGTCGACCGAGGCGGCCTCGAGCAGTTCGCGGTCGACCGTTTGCAGACCGGCGAGAATCGTGATGGCGAAGAACGGCGTGCCGCGCCAGACGTTGGCGATGATGATCGCGGTCATCGCCCAGCCGCCCTCGCCGAGCCAGTTGATGCCGCGCGTCGTCAGCCCACTGTGCACGAGCAACCAGTTGAACACGCTGAACGTCGCGTCGAAGAGCCACAGCCATGCGATCGCCGACAGCGCGGTCGGCACGATCCATGGCAGCAGCAGCGCGGCGCGCGCCAGGTTCTTCAGGCGGAAGGACTGGTTCATCAGGACCGCCAGCGCGATCCCGAGCACGAGCTTGAAGACGACGGTCACCGCCGTGTACACGAGCGTGTTGCGCACGGTCTGCTGGAAGATCTGGCTGCCGAGCTCGCCGATGAAGTTCTCCAGGCCGATGAAACGAGCGCCGCTCGTTGACACGGACTGGTCGGTGACGGCCAGCCACAGCGACGTCACGAACGGATAGGCGATGAAGACGGTCAGGATCAGCAGGCCGGGAAACAGCAGGACATACGCGAGCACGCCCTGCCGGTCGAGCACCTCGCCGATGCTCAGGGGTGGCCGTGCGGCGATCGCGTGCTCGCGTGCTTCCGCCCGCACCCGATGAGGCTACAACAGGCCTACGCGCTCAGAGCTTATAGACCCTCTTGAGCTCTCCTTCTGCCCAGCTCATGGCCGATTCGGGCGTGTCGCCCTGCGCGACCTTGGCGAACATGTCCACCAGGATGTACTTCGAGCCGGACTCCGCCGCGGCCGTGCTCGGCGGTGCCGGGTAGCCGTACCACTTCGTCAGCGTGCCAATCTTGCGGAACGGATCGAATGTCGCGTCCGTCGACGGCCACAGGTCGCCTTCGCCCTTTTTGTACGGGGCGAGGGTATAGCCCTTGCCGGCCTTCATGAAACTGCCGTAGTTCTTCGGCGCCATGATGTAAGAGATCAGCTCGCGCGCGGGACCGGGGTCCTTCACGTATTTCGGGACCGCGTACTGGAACGGCACCGCCAGCAGGAACTGTCCCTTCGGACCCGATGGCAGAAGCGCGAGCTTCGTGTCCTTGGCCAGATCGGGCGCGTCCTTCACCGCGGTGAGATAGATGGAGGCACCGTTCAGCGTCGCCCAGATCTGCTTTGCCGCGTAGGAGCGGTTGTTGGCCGAGTCGTCCCACGACAGGACCTGCGGATCGGCGGCCTTGCTGAAGAGGTCCTTGAACGCGACGAGCGCGTCCTTCGTGGCGGCGCTGTTCACCGCGAGCTTCTTGCCGCTCTCGTCGGTCTCGGATCCGCCATACGACCACAGGAACGGCTGCACGAACGTCGGCGGATCGCCGAACGAGTGTCCGATGGCCTGGCCGAGGAAGAGCTTCGACTTCGCCTTCACATCGGCGCCGACCTTCGTCAGCTCGGACCAGGTCTCGGGGAATTTCGTTGCACCGGCATCCTTCAGCAGGCTGTCTCGGTAGTGGATGGCGTTGCCCAGCATGCCGAACGGCACGGCTCGCCACGTGCCCTGGACCTGCGCGTTCTGCTTCATCGCGTCGTAGAACCCGCCGCCGTCGCTGCCGACCTTCTCCGCGATGTCGGACACGTCGGCGAGCTTGTCGGCGTAGAGGTGCGACCACGTCCACTGCAGCAGCATCACGTCGGGACCGCCACCGGCCTGCAGCGCGGCGACGATCTTCGGCTGCGCTTCGTTCGCGGATACGAGCTCGACCGTGAGGTCGACGCCGTTCGGCTTGGCCCAGTCGTTGACGAGGGTCTCTTTGAACCACTTGTCCTCATCGGGCACGAAGCTCGTCCAGTGGAGCAGCTGAACCTTGGTTCCTTTCAATACGACCGGACCGGATGCGCTCGGCGACGGCGACGCCGCCGGTGCGCATGCCGCGGCTGCGAGGGCCGCCGCGCCGTACAGGAATCGTCGTCTCGAGAGTCGATTCGTCGCGATCTCGCGCGCCTCCATGGCGCACCTCCCACCGCTCGGTCTTTCGGAGCGGGAGTATCGTCCGGCGCCGCGCCGCGCTCAACCCGCACCGCGAGATGGAACGGTCTCTCGCGGTAGCCTGCAAACATGCGCGCGCTGGTGTGGCGTGGACCGCGGCAGATCGGGGTCGAGACGATCGACGAGCCGCGGCCGCTGGATGGCGAGGTCCTGGTGCGGCCGGACGCTGCCGGCGTCTGCGGGTCGGAGATCGAGGGCTATCTCGGTCGCATGCGCAATCGCGTCCCTCCGCTGGTGATGGGTCACGAATTCGCCGGGACCGTCGTCGGATCGGATCGCGACTGGGTCGGACGACGCGTCGCGGTGAACCCACTGCTCTCGTGCGGCAGGTGCGAGCGCTGTCGGGCGGGCGAGCGCAATCTCTGTGCAGGCCGGCGTCTCATCGGCGTGCACGTCCCGGGCGGCTTCGCCGAGCTCGTAGCCGTTCCCGTCACAAGCCTGGTGCCACTTCCTGACGGCGTCGACCCGCGCACCGGAGCGCTGGTCGAGCCGCTCGCGAACGCGGTCCACGCCATCGGCCTCGGCCGTCGGCTCGTCGCGGCGGATATCGCGGTCGTGCTCGGCGCCGGCACGATCGGAGTGTTTGCGGTGCACGCTGCGCGCGCCGCCGGTATCCCGGACGTGCGGGTCGTCGAGCCGCATGCCGCGCGTCGCGAGAGCGCGGTCACTGCTGGGGCGCGGGCGGCGTACTCGGATGCCGCCGCGCTCGCCGCGGAGCGGAATGCCGACCTCGTCATCGATGCGGTCGGTGCGACGGCGACGCGACGAACGGCGCTCGACCTGGTGCGTCCGGGCGGCGCGGTCATCCTCGTCGGGCTGCATGAGGACGAAAGTGCGCTCCCGTTCCATCGCGTCGTGCGGGACCAGATCGCGCTGCAGGGATCCTTCGCGTATACGGACGCGGAGTTCGCCGCAGCACTCGAGCTGCTCGCGAGTGGCCGCGTCAACGTCGGCGAGCTCGCGCTAGCGCGGCCGCTGGAGTCGGGTCCGGAAGCGTTCGCGACGCTCGCGTTGGGCCCGACCGCACAGCTGAAAACGTTCCTCTCGCCGTGACCCTCGAAGCAACATGAAGCGGGGCCACGGCTCCGTGGCCCCGCTTCATTCCGGAGGGGGATGAGGATGGCGACTCGCTAAGGAGTCGTCCCGACCACCGAGGGAAGCTCGTAGAAACGAAGTTGCGCAAGCTTCAGTCCGTTGTTGTCGTAGCTCCAGAGGTAGCTCGCGGTCGGATCGGCGAAGAGTGATTGACGGACGTCGCAGACTCCGTCGCCGGTGGTGTCAAGGCAGACCGTGAGCAGTTGCCTGGACACGTTGTCGAACTTCTGCCGGCCGCTGCCGCGGACAAGCACGACGCTCTCGGTGGAGCAGTAGGTGACGCCGAGCGCGTCTGTGGTGCAGCTGGTCGCGACGGCGCTCCCGTTCGGTTTGCCGAGGGCGCGCGCGTACACGCTGTACGCCGTCACGCCGTCGCCGTCGGGGTCGGGATTCGGTAGCTGGAACGCCGCGGTGCCATCGGTGCCGTTGGCGTCAAGGACCTGGAAGTCGCCGAGAGAAAGATTGATCTTGGTGTTGCCCACCAAGCTGACGAAGATGACGTGGCCATTGCTTCCGGTCATGTCGGCCGACTTCTGCTTCGGGACGCCAATGAGGTTGAGGTTGTAGTGCGCGCCGCTGGGCGCGCCATTGCCGGTAGTTGCGACGGCGCTTGTCGTCACGCTCGTCGTGGTCTTGGCTGCGGTCTTCGCGACCGGCGCGGCGACGGTCGTGTTCGACGTGGCAGGTTCCACGACGAACGCGCCCGCTACCGCGGCTGGCGCGAGTGTGATCGCGAGAGTCGCGAGGAGCGACACAACGCGCTGCATGGACAAGCCTTTCCGCCCTCTCCCATGTAAGCCGACCTCCCGGCGTCGCTGACCTCCTCCCGCTGCGAATTCGGCTGTGGCTATTGGACTGCGTGCGAGGCGGCGGCGCGATAGCACGATCGGTCCAGCAGCAGGACGACGATGGTCGCAGGACGATCGTTCAATCGGTCCGGTTTCTGTCGCGTTGATTCAAATGCCGACAGCGTTCGCCAAGCGAATCCGGGCGGCCACGGTCAAGTGTTGACTACGTTACTCGCAAAATCTGATTTTCTGATATCATCCGCGTCGTGGCAAAGACGATCAGCGCGACCACGGCCGGCAGGCGACTGTCGGAGATCCTTGACGCGGTCGAGCACAATCGAGAAGAGTTCATCGTGGCGCGGCACGGTCAAGACGTGGCGCGCATCGCGCCAGCGGGAGCTCCAGTCCGGACGGCGCGCTGGTCGGATGTGCTTGCGATCCTCGAGCGCTTGCCGCGACCTGACTCGCAGTTTCGCCGCGACATCACTGCGGCACGCCGTCGGCGCGCTGGACTGCCTCGTGATCCATGGGCACGCTCCTCGACACGTCGGTCCTGATCGATCTCGAGCGGGGCCGGGCCACGCTCCCTGCCGAAGAGGACGTCGCGATCGCGGCGATCACCGCATCGGAGTTGCTACAGGGCGTCCTGCGAGCCGACGCGCGTCACCGGCCGGCGCGTGAAGCGTTCGTCGAAGGCGTGCTCGCCGCCATCCCGACCATTCCCTTCAGCCTTACCACCGCGCGAATTCATGCCTCGTTGTGGGCACAGCTCGCTTCGCGCCGAGCAACCCTGGGCGCGCACGATCTGATCGTCGCGGCCACGGCGATTTCGCTCGGCTGGTCACTTGCAACACTCAACCGACGCGAGTTCGAACGAGTGCCAGGTCTCGAGCTCCGGCGCCAATAAGACCGGAGTTCGGCGGGGCGCGGATCGATAGATGACTAGTACGCGCTGGTGCAGGACGGTCGATCAGGGAAGAGCGGCTCGGCAAAGAGCACGAGGCCCGTCCCGGAATTCCCCGTCGCAAGTGCCGTGGTGAAATCAGCGGCAGTGAACATCGTGGTGACCATTGCTCCCGCACGCTCGAGGACGGTGCGGATCGCGCGGGCGTCGTCTGCGGCGATCGTGGCGCAACGGAAGTCTCCCGGGCCAAGCGGCACGGGAATCGTCGTCGGGTTCTGCAGTGGATCGCCGAAATCCAAGAGCGATGTGGTGAACGGCCAGTCCACCGCGGTGACGTTTGGCGGCGTTCCGCCGACCGGCTGGGTCACGGTGACAAATCGATACGCGCTCACGGCGTGCGGTCGAGGCGTCAACGTCGTCCACGCGTCCGTGGGAAGCCACGTCTCCGGCGAGAGCAGCCGCGTCGCGAGCTGATCCGCTCGCTCGCGCGCCGGCGACGGTTTGTAATAGGACTTCTCGGACTCCGGCAGCACCGGCCAGGAAACGCTCGCGATGCGCGTACCGCTCCAGGCGCGGAGGGTGAATCCGCTGATCCCGTGCGCCGGTGGCGTGACTCCGGGCTGTGGCTCGAGCGGAATGAATTGGTCTTTGTCGAAGAGGCCGCTGGCCAGCACCTCGGTGCGCACGCGCTGCGCTCCCGCCGCGGTGAGCACGCGCTCCGTAAGCTGACCGTTATCCGCGGCCGTGACGAACCGGCCGTCCGTCATCACGACTACGACCGGACGCGGACAACAAAGCTCTCCGGAGCGCTCGAGCCTCACGACGAGGTCGGAAGCGGAGAGCGACGGCAGCGGGATCGGCGTGCGTTTCGCCGTGCCTATCGCGGTTGCCGAAGGCGTCGCGCTCGGAGCGGCGCTGGCCGCTTCGGTCGGCGAAGAAGAGCTGCTCGCTGAGGCGCTTGGGATCTCACTTGATGGTGATCTGGCTACAGGGCCGCAGGCGATCGTCAGAAGGACGAGGCTCCCGAGAGCCGCGACGAGCCGTCGAGAAAGCGCCATCGCGTGACTGTACTCGACGGACAGCCTTGTCCGACAGATATCGCATGGCTCAACTCGTACCGCTCGGCTGTGCGTTACGCGAATCGAGCGGCAGGCCGGCTCGCTCGGCTATGGCCCAAGGAGCGCCCGGCTATTACCGCCGTGCGACGAGCAGGATCCGCTGATCCCGCCGGACTTGCTGAACATCGCGTCACGGCACTGCATCACATAGCTCTTAAGGCGGAAGGTTGCATAGTGAGCGAATCAGCCTCCCAAATAACCCCTAGAGTTCTCCGCCGTGTCCGCTGACGTTACCGTCACGCTCGTCGCGGTCGCGATCCTGACGGTCGGAGCCGCGGTCATCGCCGACGCCACGAACGGACAGCTCGCGATCCCTGCGTTCGCGGTCGTCGTGCTGGTGCCCGCGCTCCTCGCGGTGCGCTCGCCGAGAGTGCCTTCGCTCCTTGCGCGGGTGCTCGCGGTCGCCGTCGGCACGGCCGTCGGGATGACCGCCTACTTTGCGTTCCTGTATCGCTGCCAGACGGGCGGGTACATCTCGTTCTGCGACTGGACGTCGAACGCGCTCGGGGTTGTCCTCATCACCGCGATCGTCAGCGTGGCGTCGCTCATTGCGTGCGCCGTCGGCGCGGCGATCGGTCGGCGAGCGGGAGCATGAGCTAACTGCTAGCCACCAAGTAGCACTTTCACCCAGTCAAGTCAGGCGACCGCGCGCGTGCTCAGCAGAGACTGATCGCACGATGAGTGGTGAAGGGTCGGCTTGCCTGCGTGACTATGCTGTGCTCCTCAGCCCGGCTGAGCATCGGTCAGGGTGCGCGGACGGTGGTGCGGCTTGTTGAGACGGGAATGGGCGTTCGCGTTCTCGCGAGGGCCGCGCGGGCTCGCCGTGCGGCTCGCGATCGCGGCGGTCGCCGTCCCATTGGTGCTCCTGTGGCTCTACGCGCACCTTGCCCCGCTGCCGGACCCCGAGCGGATGCTCACCACTCCGGGCACAGTTGTCCTCGCCGCTGACGGGACGGTGCTGCAGCGCGACACGAGCGCGGGTGTGCGTATCCCGATCGCGCTCTCACAGGTCGCGCCGATCGCGCTCCAGGCGACCATCGCGGCCGAGGACCAGCGCTTCCGCTCCCACCCTGGCGTCGATCCGATCGCGATCGTGCGGGCGATCTTCACCACGTCCACCCAGCCCTCCGGCGCGTCGACGATCACCCAGCAGCTCGCGCGCCGCCTCTACCTCCGCGATTCGGGCGACTCCCTCTACGTGCGCAAGCTTCACGAGGCGCTCCTGGCACTGCAGCTCGAGGCGCGCCGGTCGAAGGACCAAATCCTCGAGCTGTACCTCAACGACATCTACTACGGACGCGGCGCCTACGGGATCGAGGCCGCGGCGCGCGTGTACTTCGGCGTGAGCGCGAGGGATCTCGACCTCGCGCAGGCCACGCTGCTCGCCGGACTGCCGCAGCTTCCGGGCGGCTTCGACTCGTTCGACCTGTCCCGGGCACAAATGCGGCAGCGGTACGTCCTTGATCGCTTAGTGGCCGGCCACACCATCAGCGCTGCTCAAGCCGACGAGGCGGCGGCGCGACGGCTCGCGATCCTCCCCGAGCTCGCGCCTCCCCTCGCGCCGCACTTCGTCCAGTACGCGCTCGACCAGCTCGCGCGCGTCGCACCCGACATCGCCGGCCGCGAAGGACTCATCGTGCGCACGACGCTCGACGCCGGTCCACGGCGGAGCGCAGCGTCGCGTACCACCTCGGCGAGCTGCGCGACAAGAACGTCGGCAACGCCGCCGTCGTCGTGCTCGAGCCCTCGAGCGGGCGCGTCCTGGCCATGGTCGGCAGCGCGAACTATGCGGACGACGCCATCGCGGGGCAGATCAACATGGCGCTCCAGCCGCGTCAGCCGGGTTCCGCGCTGAAGCCGTTCCTGTATCTCGCGGCGCTCGAGCACGGCTACACCGCGGCGACGCCGCTGCTCGACGTGCCGGTGACGTTCGAGACGCCGACCGGACCGTACACGCCGATGAACGCGGACCGGCGCTTCCATGGGCTCGTCCCGCTCCGCGTCGCGCTCGGCTCCTCGTTCAACGTGCCCGCCGTGCGGACGCTCGACGCACTCGGCGTCCCGGCGTTCCTCGAGATCGCCCATCGCGTCGGCCTGCGCACGCTCACGAACACGGAGCTGTACGGCCTCGCGCTCACGCTCGGCGGCGGCGAAGTCCGCCCGCTCGATCTCGCGACCGCGTACGCCGTGCTCGCGAACGGCGGCGAGCTCGTCGACCCGTTTGTCATCGAGAGCGTTCGGGACGCGTCGGGCGCCGTGCTCTACGAGAACGCCAGTTCCGCGCCCGTCCGCGTCGCGTCGCACGAGAACGCCTTCATCATCGGCGACATCCTGTCCGATCCACTGGCCCGGATCCCGGGATTCGGCGAGGTGACGCCGCTCGATACGACGGTACGGGCGGCGGTGAAGACCGGGACGACCACGAGCTTCCGCGACAACTGGACCGCCGGCTACACGCCGGATCGCGTTGTCGCGGTGTGGGTCGGCAACAGCAATAACCAGCCGATGGAGCGCGTGTCCGGGATCGATGGCGCGGCGCCGATCTGGCGCGACGTCATCGAGGTCGCGACCGCGGCCACGCCGAACCACTGGCCCGCGACGCCGCCGGCGCTCGTGCGGAAGGTCGTCTGCGCCCCGACGGGTCTGCTGCCGGGGCCGGCGTGCCCGACCGCGTCGATGGAATGGTTCGTCGCCGGCACCGAGCCGCAGCGGACGGAGACGTACTACGGACGCACGCCCGACGGCGCGATCACGATCGACCCGCCCGTCGAGGCGCGTTTGTGGGCGCGCGAGGCCGGCTTCGGCCTCGCGGACGACAGCGTCGCCGACGCGGTCGCGGTCCAGATCACGCGCCCCGCCGCGGGAGCCGTCTACTTCGTCTCGCCCGAGCTGCGCGAGCAGGAGCTGCTCCTGAAGGCGTCCGGGCCGGCCGGAACGGTCTCCCTCGAGCTGCGCGTGGACGGCAGCGTCATCGCGCGTGTCGACGGCGGCGCCGCGAGCGCGACGTGGGCGCTCGTGCCGGGGACGCATCGTGTCGAGGCGATCGCCGAGCTCGCCGGCGGCGTACGGATCAGCGCGTCAAGGACGTTTGAGGTGAAGACGACGTGAGGAAGCGCATCGACGAGGGGTTCGGAACCTTCCGGGCGGGGGCGCGAGCCGCCGGCGCGGCTCTTGGTCGCGCTGTTCGCGAACGCGACCGCCGCCTGATCCTCGCCTCTGCCGCCGTCTTCGCCGTCGTCGTGGGCGCCGTGATCCCGTGGGGCGGCGCGATGCCGTCCGTACCGAGATCGATCGAGCCGAATGCCTTCACCGTTCTGCCCAAGGGAGACGACGTTCCGACGCTCGCCCCCGTGAAGGTGACGTTCAAGTCGGCGCCGACGGAGCGCGACGGAGCGAAGCTCATCACGCTCGAGCCGGCTGCGCCCGGCGACTACGCCTGGGTCGGAGAGCGAACGCTGCTGTTCCAGCCGCGCTTCCCCGGACTCCTGCGCGGCACGCAGTACACGCTCAGCGTCGCCGCGGCGCCCGACGCCGGTCTCGCGCAACCCTTCATCACGCAGTTCACGACGGCCGGCGCGCTCACCGTGCAGACCGTCATCCCCGCCGACGGCGACACCGAGGTGCCGTCGGGCGCGCAGGTGCTCGCGCAGTTCAGCCGCTCGGTCGCGCCGCTCACGCTTCTGCGCGAGATGTCGTCGGCGCCGGTCATCGAGTTCGATCCGCCGCTTCCGGGAAAGGGCGAATGGCTGAACACGTCGCTCTACCGGTTCATTCCTGACGCCGTGCCGTCGGTCACGACGTACAAGGCCCGCATCCGCGCCGGGCTCACCTCGGCGGCGGACGGCGTGCTGAAGCAGGACTTCGCCTGGACGTTCACCACGTACAGCCCGGCGCTCACGAGTGTGTATCCCGAGGACCAGACCCAGTACGCGAGTCTCCGCCAGCAGGTCGTGCTGCGGTTCAACCTGCCGATGGACAAGGCGAGCGTCACCCGCGGCGTCCAGGTGAAGAATCCCGATGGGAAGACGGTTCCGGGCGCGTTCGCGTGGTCGGAGAAGGACACCGTGGCGACCTTCACGCCCTCGGTGACGCTGTCGCGGGCGACCACGTATCGCCTCGATGTCGCGAGTGCGTTGCGCAGCGTCGCCGGGGGGCTGACCCGTGTCGGCCGGTCGAGCACGTTCATCACGCTCGGCCCGCCGCGCGTCCAGTCCACCTCGCCGGAGAACGGCAATAAGGCGGCGGCGCGGTACGGCGTCGCGATTACGTTCAGCAACCCGATGAACACGAAGTCCATTGCCGGCAAGGTCTCCATCAGCGGCGTCGACATGTCGAAGGTCGAATCGAGCTGGTACTCGGACGATCGGACCGTCTACTTCAGCGCGGTGCTGAAGCCGCGCACGTCGTACACGGCGAAGCTCGCGGCGGGCGTGACCGACCGCGATGGGGGACCGCTCGATCCGTACGAGTTCTCGTTCACCACCGGCGCGCCCGACTCGTACGCGACGCTCTTTGTGCCCTACCGCGTCGGCACGTATTCGGCGACGGTCGAGCCGGTCCTGTACTTCCGGGCGACGAACGTCCCGCAGGTCCAGTTCACGCTCTATCCGCTCACGGCTTCGGAGAAGACGTCGATCCTCTCCGCGGACGGCTGGCCGTACCTGCCGCCGCCGCAAATGTGGACGCCGTCGTCGCAACCGGTGCGCACGTGGTCGCAGCCCGTTCGCGCGCAGGAGGACGCGGTCATCGTCGGATCGACGTCGCTGAGCGGCGGCGGTCCCTTGGCGAAGGGCGATTACTTCCTCCGCCTCGGCAACGGTGGCTACGGGAACGACCTCGCTTTCAGCGTGGTCGACTCCGTCATCGTGGCCAAGGTCTCGCACAACGAGCTCGTGGCCTGGGCGCTGGACATGAATTCCGGCCAGCCGCTGCGCGGCGTGCGCGTGGGCGCGTCCGGTCCGGGGCTCGCGTCAGGCGCGGCGACCGTGAGCGACGCGAACGGT
>VBHP01000140.1 GCA_005881435.1 Chloroflexota bacterium
CCAGCGCCGCGCGCAGTTCCGGCTGCACCGCACACCGCAACCGCATCTTCATCTGGGAAAGGATGTCGGGGATGCCGAGCAGATCCGTCAGCGCCCAGTAACCGTCGAAGCGGACGAAGGGAAGCAGCTGGCGCGCGATGCCGACGTCGATAAAGAGGACCGTGACGAGCAGCCATTCCTGGCCGGAGACGGCGTACCAGGCAAAGATGGCCAGGGTACAGATCAGGTGGAAGTAAAAGCCGCCGAGGTCGGTGCGCACGCGGGCCCAGCGCCCGAGGCGATAGCTATCCGTCGTGTCGGTGTAGAAGGCCGGATAGATGAGATAGATCCCGACACCGATGCTGCGAGCGCGGCCGCCCACATAGCGCAGCGCGGAGGCGTGGCCAAATTCATGGAACACTCCGGCCACGATGAGCAAGCCCACGACGGCCGCCAGGGCGCCCGGCACGTAGGCGACATCGCGGATGCTGGCGACCACCCCGTGAACCAGGTAGAGCCAGGCATGCGCCACGGCGGCCGCGATCAAAACTGGAACGAGGACCACTGGTGCGTGAAGCAAACGGAGAACGTTCGCGACCGGGTCGACGAATCGGGGGCCAAGCACCCTTGTTCGCAAGCGGAGTTGAAGCGGCGACGGGGGGCGTCTGACCGCAGGCGCGGCCGACTCGGCGGCCGAGGGCGGCGTGATGATCATCAGGGGCAGCAGTTTCGTGGCGATGATCGCGCCAACTTGCTCGGGGGTCGCGATCCAGTCCGTTGAGGCGGTGATCAGGCTGGCCATCTCGTCGAGCGTCCGTTCGCCGTTGGCATACTGCGCGACCCGGTAGAGGAGCTCGGGCACCTGGATGAAATGGCCATCCTGCTGGATGAGCCATTGCGGATCCTTGAAGGCGCTGCTAGCAAACTCGCCGATCAATTGGACGCCGGGGGCAAGGACGGGACGATCCGGTACCGGGACGGCTTTGATCATGGCCTGAACGCGAAGGGCGAGTCGGGCCTTAGCCCGGCTCGTCCTTCACAACGCATTTCTCTCCCACGACGTCTCAGCGTCAGTGTTCGCGGTCGATTACGCGCCGTCAGGCGGCGGATCGGACGACGCGTCGGACGATGGGTCGGACGACGTATCGTCAGGCGGTGGGTCACTCGGGGGATCCGCCGGCGGGTCGCTCGAGCCGCTCGACGAATCATCGGTGATCCCGGCATTCCCGGTCGACGCTCCCGTATTGATCTGCTGGATGATGTTGTTCGTGACTTCCTGCTCAATCTGGGAGTTCTGCTGATTGTCCTGCCAGCACATGACGTAGGTGTTGCCACTGTCGTCGCTGACGAAGGTGGCATTCCCGATGTAGAGGCCGTTGAAGTCGCAACTGTTGTTGAGGACGCTGATCTGGTTCCCGTCGAGAATGGCCCAGTTATCGAAGGCATCGATCGTAACGGCGAAGTTGATGTTCGTATCCATCAGGGTGCGGTCGGGCAGGTCGACCGCCATCAGCGAGTCGATGTCGGTGAGATCGAGCGGTTTCTTCATACGCGTCTCCTTGTATTGTTCTCAGACACAAGGAGTGCCCCCCACCTGGTAGGTGGTCCCCTTGTCTCCTGGCAATCACGTTGCCATGCCGCCGCTGGACCGGGCAATGGGCGCGCCAGCCAGGGAAGGCGGGCAGTAACGGTTAAGGCGGGACTTGTCCTAGGCCACGAGAACCGACGGATATCCAAGCAGCGCCTCATAGGCGCGCAGCAGAGTGGCTTGCTGATGCTCCCAGGCGAGTACCTCGTTGAAGCGCTGCCGGCCGATCCGTCCCAGTGCCTCGCGCGTTCCAGGCGAGCTCAACAGCTCCAGGATCCCGTCCCCGAAGGCGTTGGGACCAGCGGCTCCGTCCGAGTCGACGTACATCGCTGCGCCTCGGGCGGTTTCCTGAGCCTCCTTGAGGTCGAACGCCACCACCGGCTTGCCCATGGCCATGTATTCGACCATCTTGTTCATCGAACACAGGTCGTTCACCGGAGTCTTGGGATCGGGCACGACACAGACATCGGCGGTCGCCAGGTAATCCGCGATCAGGCGGTCATCCTTCACCCAGCCGGTGAATTCGACGACGTCACCGAGGCCCAGACGCTGGCTCATCTGCCTGATGTCCGGGGCACAGTCGCCGTCTCCAAGGACGGCAAAGTGAATGTCACGCCGGCCACGATCGGCCACGATGTGGCGGGCGGCAAGCATCAACTGATCCAGGCCGTCGTCCGGACCGATTACCCCCGCGTAGAAGACCAGGTGCCGCCGGCCGCGGCGCAGCTCCGCCCGAGGCTGCGCGTCGCGGAAGTGCCCGCGCCCGATCGCGTTGCGGACAACAAAGGCCCGGGCTGGATCGACGCCGCCACGCTCGACGGCCAGCCGGCGGACGGACTCGTTCGGCGCGATGACGATGTCGGCCGTTCGATAGCTGGCCTGCTCCGTCCAGCTGGCGATGGCGTGGGTGAGGCGGAACCTGATCCCGGACCAGCGACTGGCGCAGGCCTCCGGAACGACATCATGCTGATCGAACACGAACTTCTTTCCCAGCAACTTGAACACTCGTCCGATCGTGAAGAGGAAGTCTGGCGGGTTGGCCGCATGGATGACGTCGAAGCCGTCCCGAAGGAAGATGAGCCAGGTATAGAGGAAGAGGATCGGCGTGGCGATCAGGTACTCGACCAGATGCCCGGCGATTCCCCCAAGCGACGGCAGGGGGACGCGATAGATCCGAATACCTTGCCGCTCTTCGTAAAACCCGGGATAGCCCCATTTGGGGCAGACGATCGAGACCTGGAAGCCGACCTGGGCCAGGGTCAGCGCTTCGTTCCAGACCCGTCGATCACCAGGGACGGGCGCGTTCTCCACCAGGAACAGGACCTTGTGGGGCCGTACGGCCGTCTCTCTCCCAGGCATCCTGGCCACCTCAGGCTGAGGCCGCGGACTCGAGTTCGAGGATCAGATCGCGGACCGCCGTCAGACGCGGCTTGGCCCCGACATAAATCCGCGAGACGGTGAATGACACCAGCACGGCGAGCTGGGCGGTGGCACCGGCTCCGTACGCCCAGGCCGCCCCGATCAGCCCCAGGTGCGGGATGAGCACGAGTCCCGTCGCGAGCGTCACGACCATGGCGGTTCCACTGGAGATGGAATCGATCGCCGGACGGCTCAAGCCCCATCCCCAGATTGCCTGTAACACCCCGCAATAGGCGAAGATGGCCTGCCCGCACACCATCACCAAAAAGACATCGGCCGCGAGCTCATACTGACTGCCAAAAATCAGCCCGATCAGGGGCCGGCCAAACAGGGCGAGACCGCCGGCGATCGGCAGAATGAGGGCGAGGGAAAGGGCGCTGACATTCACGATGTAGCCACGGAGCGCCGAGTCGGCCAGGCGCACCATGCGAGGCCCGAGCGCGTAATTGAACGCGGCCATCACGGTGAGCAGCATCATGTTGAACGTCTTG
>VBHP01000096.1 GCA_005881435.1 Chloroflexota bacterium
GATCAACTGGAGCGGCTCGTGGGCCGCATGCGGGGCGCCGTACTCTAGTCGCCGCAGATGGCGGCATGGGTCACGCGCGAGCATCCGCGAGTCGATCGGGTCGCGTGCCCGTGGCTGATCGAGAAGTTCGTCGACCAGCAAGCCGAATTCCTCTACGTGCCGAGCGCCGAGGTCATGGCGGTCGCCGAGCGTCTGCGGGCGACGCCGTACGACGTGCCCGGCGTCGCGCTCGGGCACCACGGCCCGGAGTGCAGCTTCGACGCATTCGTAACCCAGTTCCACCTGGACCAGCAAGATGAGGCGCTGGCCTACATGGCCAAAGTCATCCGCGGCGCCGACACCGCCGACAAGAGCCTCACGCCGGAGTCGCCGGGCCTCGAAGCGTTGCTCGACGGCATTCGCGAGCTGCACTACCCCGACGATCAGGCGCAGCGCAGAGCGTCCTATCCGGTACTGGATGCGCTGTACGCGTACTGCCGCGCCAAGACACGCGCGGCCGCCACGACTAGCTAAAGCGCAGCGCGAGCTCGAAGAAGATTGCCAGGGCCGGCGCGATGAAGATCAGGCTGTCGAGCCGATCCAGCATGCCGCCATGCCCCGGCAGCAGGCCACCTGAGTCCTTGGCCGCGGCCGCGCGCTTGATCGCGGATTCGACGAGGTCTCCAAGCGGACCGACGATGCCGACGATCAGTCCCACGCCCACCCCGACCCACGTCGGAAAGTCCAGCAGCGACACGAGCGCGACCGCCACCAGAATGCTGGCGACGAGTCCGCCGAGCGTCCCCTCCACCGTCTTGCCCGGGCTGACGTGCGGCAGCAGCTTGCGCCGGCCAAAGGCGGCGCCGACCCCGTAGGCGGCGACGTCGTTCGCCCAGGTCGGCAGGATCGCCAGGAACAGGCCGGATCGCTGCAGGACGTAGCCCTCGATCGACGTCGGGTCGACGTGCGGACCGGCGGCGATGACCCCGAACGACGCGACATCGATGAGGTACCCGAGCAGCCAGCCACAGTAGATCGCGCCGAGGATGGTCAGGCCGCTGGAGAGCAACGCGTACGGGAGGTCGCGTCGCGCTAACGCCAGCGCGCCGCCGATGATGATCGAGAGCGCGATGACACTGCCGACGATGATGGAGAAGAACACACCGGCTCCGAACGTGAGATCGAGGCCGCGCAGACGCACCTGCGACCACACCTCGTGCACGATCAGGAACGTCAGCACCAGCACGATGCCGCCCGGCAACGACGGCGCGTAGCGCTCGCGCGCGAAGAGCCGCCACAGCTCGTAGTACGCCAGCACCGCGCCGGCCACCAGTGCCAGCAAGAACAGCAGCTCACCGAAGTGGATGGCCACGAGGACGACCGCGCCGTAGACCATCGCCGTCGGCACGCGGCGCCGCAGCGAGGAGTCACGAGCGATCGCGGTCACCGGCCGAACCTCCTGTCGCGCGAGGCGTAATCGGCGAGAGCCCGGTCCAGATCGCCCTCGGCGAAGTCCGGCCACAGCACCGTGGTCGCGTGCATCTCGGCATAGGCGACCTGCCACAGCAGGAAGTTGCTGACGCGTGTCTCACCGCCGGTGCGGATCAGCAGCTCCGGATCGGGAGTCCCCACGGTGTAGAGAGCGCTGGCGAACGCCTCCTCATCGATAGCCTCCGCATCGAGGCCGCGCCGAACGAGGGCGCGCGCGGCGTCGACGATCTCCTTCCGGCCGCCGTAGTTGAAGGCGATGGTCAGCGTATTCGCCGTGCCCGCGGCGGTCCGCTCCATCGCGCCCGCGATAGCCCGCTGCAGTCCCTCCGGCAGCTCCCACAAGCGCCCGATCACGCGCAAACGCACGCCATCGCGAACGAGGTCCGGCACTTCTGAGGTGACGACCTCTTCGAGCAGGCGCAACAGACCGCGGACCTCCTCGTCGGCGCGCTGCCAGTTCTCGCTGGAGAACGCGTAGGCCGTGACGTAATGGATCCCGCGTGTCCGAGCCGCCCGCAGCGTGCGCCGCAGCGCTTCGACACCGGCACGATGTCCGGCGATCGCCGGAAGGTGCCGCGCGCGGGCCCAGCGCCGGTTGCCGTCCATGATGATCGCGACGTGTTGCGGCGGCGCCACGGCTACCGCTCGAGGATCTCGCGCTCCTTCGCTTGACCGACCTCTTCCGCTTGCAGGATGTAGCGGTCATGGAGCTTCTGGAGCTCGGCGAGGATCCGTTTCATCTCGTCGGCGGAGACGCCCGCATCCTTTTCTTTCTTGTGCAGCTCGTCCGCAGCGTGCCGGCGATGGGTGCGGATCTCGACGCGGGCGTCTTCGAGCTTCTTGTGCACGACCTTCACCAGGTCGCGCCGGCGCTCCTCGGACAGTGGCGGCATGGCGACGCGAATGAGCGCGCCGTCGTTCGAGGGCGTGATGCCCAGATCGCTGGCGAGGATCGCCTTCTCCACGGCTTTGAGCAGGCTGCGGTCCCACGGTTGGATGACCAAGAGGCGCGGCTCGGGAGCGCTGATGGCGGCGAGCTGGATCAGCGGCGTGGCGACGCCGTAGGCCTCGACCGGCACCTGCTCCACGAGCGCTGGCGCGGCGCGGCCGGTGCGCACCGTGGCGAGCTCACGGCGCAACGCCTCGATGGCCTTCTTCAGCCGTGCCTCGGTCTGTCCGATGACGTCGGTCAGCGCCACGGCTAGCCGCTCGTCACGAGCGTGCCAACGCGCTCGCCCTGCACCGCGCGGACGAGGGCGTCCGGCTCGTTGAGGTCGAACACGATGGCCGGAATCCGTCGTTCGTTGGCGTGCGCCGCGGCCGTGGCGTCGATGATGCGGAGGTTGCGCGCCAGCACATCGCCGTACGTCAGCTCGTCGTACTTGCGCGCGTTCTTGTCCAGTTTCGGGTCAGCCGAGTAGACGCCATCGACGCCGTGTTTCGCCATCAGGATGACGTCCGCGTCGATCTCGGCCGCGCGTAGGGCGGCAGCCGTGTCGGTGGTGAAGAACGGATTACCCGTGCCCGCGGCCATGATCACCACGCGACCCTTCTCGAGGTGACGGATGGCGCGACGGCGGATGTACGGCTCGGCGACCTGCTCCATCTGGATGGCGGTCTGCACCCGCGTGGGGACCTCTTGCGCCTCCAGGGCGGCCTGCAACGCCAGACCGTTGATCACGGTGGCCAGCATGCCCATGTAGTGCGCGGTCGTCTCTTCGATGCCATGGTCCGAGGTGTCGGCGCCGCGGATGAAGTTGCCGCCGCCAACGACGACAGCGACTTCGACGCCGCGGTCGTGCAGCTTCTTGATCTCCAGGGCCATGTAACGCGTGTACGTCGGGGAGATGCCGAAGGCCTGGTCGCCCAGCATCGCTTCGCCGCTGAGCTTCAGAAGTACCCGGCGATATTTGGGCTCGATGGCTCCTAGCCCCCGATCTTGAAGAACGCGATGCGCCCGATCTGCACGTTCTCGCCGGTCTTGGCGGCGAGCTCGGTGACGAGCTCTCGGATCGTCTTCGATTGGTCGCGGATGTAGGCCTGCTCGAGGAGCTCGTCGACGTCCTGCGTGCCCATTCCGGCGACCTGCATCGCGATCTCGCGGGCGAGCTTGCGGAATTCGTCGTTGCGGGCTACGAAATCGGTCTCGCTGTTGAGCTCGACCAGAGCGCCCTGCTTGCCCGCGTGCACGTAAGCCTCGACGACGCCTTGGGTCGCGGCGCGACCGGACTTCTCTTTGGCCTTGTCCAGGCCCTGCTCGCGCAGGATCGCCTTTGCCTTTTCCAGGTCGTTCTTGGCCTCTTCCAGGGCGCGCTTGCAATCCATGACGCCGGCGCCGGTCTGCTCGCGCAGGCGCTGCACGTCCTTGGGATTTATCTTCACGATCACTCTTCAGCCTTCTTCGTTGCGGTGGTCCGCCGCGTCGTCGTGCGACGTGGCGTCTTCGCCGCCGGCTTCTCCGCCTCAGGCGCGGCGACGGGCGGCGTCTCGGGCAGCACGGCGGTCGCCGCGGGGATCGCGGCGCCAGCGACACCGGCCGCGACGGGCTCGCCGGCCGCGACGGGCTCGCGGGCCGCGACGGGCTCGCCGGCTGGTGCTTCAGTCGGCTCGGCCGGGGCGGCCACGGATTCCTCACCGGCGGCGACGGCCGCTGCGATCTCCAGCTGCTCCTGGATCTGTGCTTCCTCTTCCTCGTCCGGCTCGTAGACACGCGGCGTGCGCCGGGCGCGTGGCAGACCGAGCGAGGCCGTCGTCGGCGCCTCCGTGACTTCGGTCGCGTCTTCCTTCTTGGTGGCCTCGTATTCGGCGCGACCCTCGAGGATCGCATCGGCCATCTTCGCGCAGATCAGTTTCACCGCGCGGATGGCGTCGTCGTTCGCCGGGATGATGTGGTCGATGAGATCGGGATCGCAGTTCGTGTCGACCATCGCGACGATCGGGATCTCTAAACGGCGTGCCTCCGCCACAGCGATGTGCTCGCGATGCGGATCGACGACGAAGAGCACGCCCGGAAGCTTTCGCAGATCCTTTACGCCCTGGAAGACGCGGTCGAGGTGGGTCAACTCATCCTCGAGCCCTTGCGCTTCCTTCTTTGGCAATCCGGCGAACTCGCCGCGCTCCTTCTTCTCCACGAGATCGTTGTAGCGCGCGATCCGCCGCTGGATGGTGATGAAGTTCGTCAGGAAGCCGCCCAACCAGCGCTGATTGACGTAGTGCATGTTGGCGCGCTTGGCCTCTTCGGCGATCGACTCCTGCGCCTGCTTTTTGGTGCCGACGAACAGGACCTGCTCGCCGCGGCCTGCGGTGGCGCGCACGAAACCGTACGCGTCCTCGAGGCGCGACAGCGTCTGCTGCAGATCGATGATGTGGATGCCGTTGCGCTCCATGAAGATGAAGCGCTTCATCTTCGGGTTCCGGCGGCGGGCCTGATGGCCGAAATGGACGCCGCTCTCGAGGAGCTGTTTCATAGTTACGACGGGCACGTAGGTTCTGGACCTCCCCTTTTTCTTGCCTCCGCTCCCGTCATTCCGGACGAGGGGCCGGCGATCCGTCCAAATCGGGCCCTTCTCGGTGCGCTAGGACACCGAGGGGGTCGACCCGGAAGGCGCGCGCAGTCAGGGCTTCGTATCCGGTCTGGGAACGTGCGTAGTTGAACACAAGTATACGCACGCCGGTATACGAAAGAAAGTGCGGGGATATGGAACTGGCACGACCCCTGCCGTGTTGTATGGATATGCCTAGATACGACCAGATGAAGGTTCCCTCCGGACCCACGCGGAAGTGGGAGATCGTCATGGACGATGCGCGCGAGCGGGAGGCCGCCACCCTGACGGCCGCCGACGTGAAGAACGAGCACCGGGTGCTCCGCGACATCGCCGAGGACGAGCTCCGCGAACTTCCGCTCGTTCCGGTCGGCGCCTTCTTGGAGCGGGGTGAGTGGTACCTCGACCTGCACAATCCGGCCCGCGGCGAGTTCCCTGGGAACAGCCGCGAGCACGTACGACCGGGGCAGCGCGTCATCGCGCGCAGCTCTGCGTCCCGTGATCTCTGGCGACGCCTCGTCGACGCATGTGACGACGTGCTCGGCAGGCGCCGGAGCTCGCCGGCAGCCTAGTCGACCTCAACCTGCGATTACGTCGATCGCCGGCTCCGATGGGCCGGCGATCGATTTTTTGCTATCCGGCCTCGCACCATGCCGCCACCGTCGCGCCCACGGCTTCGCGATCGGGATGGGCGACGGCGCAGTCGGGCAACGAGCTCAAGAACGTCTCGCCGTACGTCCGCGACGACAGGCGGCGATCCAGCAGCACGACCGCGCCACGATCCTCTCGGGTCCGGATCAGCCGGCCGAAGCCCTGTCGCAGCCGCAGCGCCGCGACCGGGACGTGGTACTCGCGGAACGGATCCTCGTAGCGCTCGGAGCGTCCGGCCACCACCGGATCGTCGGGGACCGGGAACGGCAGCTTGGCCACGATGACGCAGCGCAGGACGTCCCCGGCCAGGTCGATGCCTTCCCAGAACGTCGACGTGCCGAGCAGCACCGCGCGTCCGGCGACGAACTGCTCCAGCAATTGCCGGCGCGAGCCGCCGCTGCTCTGCGCGAGCAACGCCAGACGCTGCGCTTCGGCCCATTCGCCGAGACGCGAGTGCACCGCGCGCAGCATCGAGTGCGACGTGAACAGAACCAGCGTCCTGCCGTCGAGGCGCGTCGCTACGTCGGCGACGACCGCCGCGGTCTGATCGACGAACGTGGCGTCGTATGGATCAACGAGACCAGTCGGGAGCACGAGTAGTGCCTGTCGCCGATAGTCGAATCCGGAGCCGACGCGAAGCGTCGCGGCGCGATCACCGAGCCCGAAGCGGTCGAGCACGAAGCCGAATGAGCCCGCGACCGCGAGCGTGGCCGAGGTGAAGATCGCGGCGTGCCGTTCGCGGGCCAGGGCGCGGTCGATGTACGCGCCGGCGTGCGCCGGCGCCGACTGCAACGCCACCGCGCCGGTCTGATCCAGCGACAGCCAGCAGATCTCGCCGCGTGGCGGCAGATGCACGACGCGGTTCACGGCGGCATCGAGGCCCCGCAACTCCGCGAGCGCGGATTCCAGCTCTGCTCCTGCGTCGGCCAGGGACGGCTCGTGGGACACACCCAGGATCGATATCCCCTCGCGCTGGACCGCGGCCAGCCCCTCCCGAAGCCGCTCCGCGGCGACCTCCGCGGCGAGCCATTCATCCGACCCGCGCAGCGCCGGCGTGATCCGGCGTTGATCTTCATAGCCGCGCTCTGAGGGATCGCGCATCAAACGCCCCAGCGCCAGGAACGTCTCCTCGATCGACAGCAACGTCGTCTGCGCCGCGTCGCGTAGCGGCGATACGTCGACGTCCACAGCGGCAGCGGCCGAGGCCGACTGGGACGACCGCTGCACCGCCCGCCGGATCTCTGCCGCGGTCACCCGCACCCCGAACACATGCGAGGCGACCTCGTCCAGATGATGCGCCTCGTCCGCCACGACGATGTCCACGTCCGGCAACAACCGGTTGCGGCTGCGCGCGTCGGAGAGGACCAGCGCGTGGTTAGCGACGACGAGCGGTGCGCGCGCCGCGGCGTCGCGAGCGCGGTCCAGATAACAACCGCCGCGGACCATCGCGCAGCGCCGCGCTGTGCAGGTCTCATCTTCGGCGCAGACACGGGCCCACGCCAGCTGCTCGCCGCTCCCGAGCAGGTTCAGCTCGGCCCGGTCGCCGGTCGTGGTGTGCTCGCGCCAGACCAGCGTCTTCATCGCGAAGCGCGCCTCGTCGGCGTCCTCGGCGGAGAGGCGGAAGAGGTGCCAGCGCCGGGGACAGAGGTAGTTGGAACGACCCTTCAGCACCGCGACCTCGAGGTCGAGCCCGAGCGCGCCCGCGAGCCGCGGTAGGTCCGCCCCCGCGAGCTGATCCTGCAGCGTGGTCGTGTGCGTCGACACCAGCACTCGCTTCCCGCGTGCGACGGCGCGCAGCGCCGGGATGAGGTACGCCAGCGACTTCCCGGTCCCGGTGCCGGCTTCGACGACCAGCGCACCGCCGTCACGCATGACGCCGTCGACCGCCTCGGCCATCTCGATCTGCTCGGCGCGCTCCTCGTATGAAGCGAATGCGGCGTCAAGGGCGCCGCCCGTCGCGAACAATCCGCGGATGGACTCGCGGGTCAGGGCCTGCGCCGCGCCGGGAGCCGCCGCCGCGGGAGCGCCATCGACCGGAGCCTCGTTCACGGCGGGGGCGGTGAAGGCCATGCGCGCCCGGAACACCAGGGCTTCGCGGAGGAACCACGCCACGGCCTCTCCGAGCGGCTCAGCCAGCTGCGACAGGCCTTCAAGCGTGCTCGGGGAAAGCGACGAGGCTTCGCGGAACAGCCGCGACAACAGGAGCGCCGCGGCCTCGGCGTCGTCGAGCGCGCGATGGGCTCGTGTCGGCGAGCGGAGCTCCTCGGCGAGACGCTGCAGCGCATACGACGGCGCGCCCGGAAGCAGGATCGACGCGAGCTCGGCGGTGTCCAGGCGCACCGCACTCGGCGGCAGACCCTGCGCTTCGAGGAAACCGAGATCGAAGGCGACGTTGTGTCCGACCACCCAGGCATCGCCGACAAATGCGGCCAGCTGCGAAACGACGGTCTCGGGAGGCGGCGCCTCGGCGAGCTCGGCCAGCGTGATCCCGGTGAGGCGCTGTATCACCGCCGGGATCTCGCGATCGCAGGCGACGAGCGATACGAACCGCTCGCGGATCCCGGCGGCGAGATCGAACCGAACCGCACCGACCTCGAGGAGGCGGTCGGCCAGCGGATCGAAGCCGGTGGTCTCGATGTCGAGCGCTACGAGGTCGATGTGGACTGCGCTTTCTAGGAGCGACGCGGCGCCATTTGCGCCGCGTCGCTCAGAACGCTTCTAGGGGTAGATGCCTCGGATCATCGTCGCATCGGCGACGCGCTGCACCGCCAGCATGTACGCCGCGGTGCGCATGTCGACCTTGTGCTTCTCCGAGATGTTCAGCACGTCGGAGAACGAGCGCACCATGACCTCCTTGAGTCGGGCGTTGATCGTGGCCTCGCGCCAGAACAGGTTCTGCAGGTCCTGCACCCATTCGAAGTACGAGACCGTCACGCCGCCGGCGTTGCACAGGATGTCCGGGATCAGGAAGATCCCGCGCTCGAACAGGATGCGGTCGGCGTCGGGGCTGGTCGGCCCGTTCGCGGCCTCGGCGACGATCTTCGCCTTGATCCGCGGCGCGTTGTCGCGGTCGATCTGGTTCTCGATCGCGGCCGGAACGAGGATGTCGCAGGGCAGCTCGAGGAGCTCGCGATTCGTCACGCGTTCCGTTCCCGGGAAACCGGACACGCTCCCGGTCTCGCGCTTGTAGGCGTCGACCTTGGCGGGATCGATCCCCTTCTCGCTGAAGATGCCGCCTCCGGTGTCCGAGACCCCCACGACGATCGCGCCGAGCTCGGCCAGCAGCTTCGCCGAGAACATGCCGGCGTTGCCGAAGCCTTGCACCACCACGCGCGCGCCCTCGATGTCCATGCCCAGATGCTTCGCCGCCTCGATGATGGTGTAGACGGCGCCTCGCGCCGTCGCTTCATTGCGGCCCTCCGAGCCACCGATCGCGAGCGGCTTTCCGGTCACGACCGCCGGCACCGAATACCCGCGGTGCATCGAATATGTGTCCATCATCCACGCCATGACCTGCGCGTTGGTGTTCACGTCCGGTGCCGGAATATCGCGATCCGGTCCGATCACGATGCTGATCTCACTGGTGTAGCGGCGCGTGAGCGTCTCCAGCTGCTGCGGAGTGAGCTGTTTGGGATCGCAGGCGACGCCGCCCTTGGCGCCGCCGTACGGGATGTTCACGACCGCGCATTTCCACGTCATCCACATCGCCAGAGCCTTGATCTCGTTCAACACGACGTCGGGGTGATAGCGGATGCCGCCTTTGGCCGGGCCGCGCGTGACGTTGTGCTGGACGCGGTACCCGTTGAAGACCTTCACCACGCCGTTGCCCATCCGTACCGGAAAGTGCACCGACAGCTCGCGTTGGCACGTGGAGAGGATCTCGCGCATGTTCGGATCGAGATGCAGTTTGTCCGCCGCGATGTTGAACTGCGCCAGAGCCACTTCCCAGGGATCCTGTCGCGTGTGGTCGATGACGGCGGTGCGCTCTTTCACGCTCAGATCAACGCCTCCGTTCTTGCTCTACAACTTCTCGATCTGGAGCCAGTCGTCAGTCGTCTCGCCGGGCCGGTAGCGGCTATTCACCTTCTTCACCACGAACTGCTTGAACCCTTGCCCCTCGAGCGTGTCGCGCCAGGCGCGGAAGCCTCGGCGCACGTACGGGGTGAGGCGCACGTTCTGGCTCGGTCGCATGATCGCCGCGAGGTGCCGCTTGCGCTCGAGCAGGGGTACCTCCAGGAGCGAGACGCCGTCGAGCTCCAGGAGGTCGATTGCGACGAAGACCTCGCGTGGCGCGGTCCGGCGGACGAAGGCGTCGTCCCCTTCTCCGGGCTCGAGATCCGACTCGTCGACGAAGCCTTCGACGAAGACGCCGTCCACCACGGCCTCGTCGGCGGCGATGACCGCGACGATCGCGTCCAGCAGCTCCCGAGGCACCGCCACGGGCTTTCGGTCATACCCCACCGCCGTCGGCCGCGGCCCCACCTCGACCAGGGCGCGCGTGCCGCGCCAGGCCGGTTCGAGGATGTAATCGGGGGATTCCGCGAACTCCCGCAGGAACCGCGGACGCTGCGGCGCGAGGTTCGAGACCTCTACGTTTTTCACGCTCCGGCGCGACGAAGTATAGGAGCGCGCCTCTCTGGCGATTTCTCGGAGGCCAGCGCGAACTTCCCCTTGACAGTTAGAACAGGCGTTCTATAGTGCCGCTCTCGCGCTAAGAACATACGTTCGAGGTGACGCCAGTGGCCATTGCGACCGCGTTCAGTGCCGTTTTGCAACCGATCCGGGTCGAGCACGAGGCTCCTCCGTTTCGCCTCTATCCCTCCGGGGGCCTGGTCCCCGCCAGACGGTTGCCACCACGTGCGTACTCGCCGCTCGGGCGCAAACGCCTCCGCGGTCCGATGGCCACGGTCACGTCCAGGCGCGAGCGCGCCGGGTCGCCGCGACGTGCCGCCCGCTAGGGCGCATTCCGGCGACCCACCGCGCGAACATCGAGGTCACGCGCCGAGCCGGCCTACTTCCGGTCCGGCGATCCTCCGTCTCGTGTGAAGCCGAGTAGCGGCGCCGCCAAGGCGGTGAACTCCGTGGGGATGACGAACTTCGTGGCCGGGCTAGCGCCGAGCGCACGCAGCGCGTCAAGGTACTGAAGCGTCATCGTCTTCGCATCCACAGTCTGAGCGGCCTCAAAGATCTTCGACAGCGCCAGCGCAAAGCCCTCGGCTTTGAGGTACTGCGCCTGCCGCTGCCCCTCGGCCTCGAGGATCGCCGACTGCTTGGAGCCTTCAGCCACCAGAATGGCTGACTGCTTCTTGCCTTCGGCCTCTAGGATCGCCGCGCGGCGATTCCGCTCCGCCGACAGCTGACGGCTCATGGCGTCCTGGATCTCGCGGGGCGGATTGATCTGGCGGATCTCGACGCGAATGATCTTCACGCCCCACCGCCCGGTCTCCTCGTCCAGCTTCACCCGCAGGACCTCGTTGATCTGCTCGCGCTTCGATAGCACGTCGTCCAGGCTCATGTCACCGATCACGGCGCGCAGCGTCGTCGAGGCGATGCCCTGCACGTTCTGACGGAAGTTCTGGACCTTCAGTACCGAGTCGGCGGGCTCGACGACCTTCTGGAAGATCAGGAAATCGACGCCGATCGGCGCGTTGTCCTTGGTGATGGACGTCTGTTCGGGGATCTCGACCACGAATTCGCGGAGGTCGACGGTCTGCGAGGTCTGGATCGGAGGCGGAAAGAGCACCACCAGGCCGGGCCCATAGATGCCCTTGTAGGCGCCGAACTGCAGCACCACCAGGCGCTGGTACGCCGGCACGATGTGGATGATCGCGCGCACCAGCACCAGCACGATCAGGAGCGCGATGACGAGGATCGCGAGCGTTGTCGGATTCATGCGGTTCCCCTTCCCTTGCCGAGGTTATCGGCAGGCTCAACGATCAAGCGCACGGAGTCAACGCTCCGCACGCGGACAGGCTGACCCTTCGCGATCGGTCCGCCCGCGCTGGTCGCGGACCACTCTTCGCCACCGACCCAAACGACGCCGGATGGTCCGAGATCGCTGGTGGCCACGCCGACCGCGCCACGCAACGTCTCCGTGCCGACGACGACGGGCAGCGAGCGGTGCGCCAGCGCCGCCCGGATCACCAGCACGAAGAAAGCGGCGGTGAACAGTGTGATCGCGCCGATGACCAGTGGATCGATCGACAGGCGCAGGCCAGGCAGCGTCGGCGTCCACGGTGGAAACAACAGGATGAAGCCGAGCACGAGCGCCACGACGCCGCCGATCGTCAGCATGCCGTGGCTCGCGACCTTCACCTCCAGCGCGAACAGCACCACGGCGAAGACGAGCAGCGCCAGACCCGCGGCATTGGCGTCGAGCGTGCCGAGGGAGAACAGCGCCAGCACGATCGCGACGACGCCGATGATGCCGGGGAAGATCAAGCCCGGATTCCCGAGCTCGAAGATCAGACCCCAAGTGCCAAGCGTGAACATCAGTGCCGCGATCTGTGGATCGACGATGACGTGCAGGAACGCTTCGATCGGATTCGGGTCGTCGCTCTCCGTCGGGAGTCCCGCCGTCGCGAGCGTGACCGGCCCGCTCGGCAGCTGCACCGTCTTGCCATCGGCTTTGCGCAGCACGTCAGCGAGGTCGCTGGCCTGGAAGTCGACGACGTGCATCTGTACCGCCTGGTCGTCGCGGATCGAGACACTGTTGCGCACGGCGTCCTCGGCCCATTGTGCGTTCCGGCCGCGCGCCAGCGCGATCTTCGTCGCCGCGGCGACGGTGTCGTTCACGACCTTGGTCCCGAGGTCGCCCGAGATGTCACCGCCCGATGCGTCGACCGGATGCGCGGCGCCGATATTGGTCGCGGGCGCCATTGCGGCGATGTGCCCGGCCATGGTGATGAAAGTCCCCGCCGACGCGGCGCGCGACCCTGAGGGCGCGACGTAGGTGATGACCGGTACGCGCGCGTTGAGGAAGCGGGTCGTGATCTGGAATGTCGAATCCGAGAGCCCGCCGGGCGTATCGATCTGGAACAGCACCGCCGCAGCGCGTCTCGCCGAGGGTGACGAGACGGTCGACGTATTGCGCGGTGATCGGATTGATGACCCCGTCGATGCTGCCTACCAGCACCACGCGTTCCTCGGCCTGCGCCGCCCCACCGAGGGCGATGCCCGCAAGGACCATCGCCAGCCAGATCAGCTTTCGCACGCCTCTTGAACGAGTGTAGACACCTAGGGCTCATACACTCGCCTCCGGTGGAAAGCGTGCTCGCGGTCGAGCGACCGGCGCGGCCACCGCGCGCGAACGTGCGCGTTCCGGCCTCGAAGAGCGTCGCCAATCGCGAGCTGGTCCTGTCCGCGCTGGCGGCCGGCACTTCGCGCGTCGGACTCGGGGCGCTTGATCCCGGCGAGGACGTCCGGCGCATGATCGCCGCGCTGCGAACGCTCGAGTTCGCGCTGGAGGATGCCGGCGATGCGCTCGTCATCCGCGGCGAGGACGGGGCGGTCCCGGCGCAGCACGGCCGGATCGACGCCGGCGATGCCGGAACGGTGGCGCGTTTCGGCGCCGCGCTGCTGGCCCTGGGCGACGGTCCGTACGTGCTCGACGGCTCGCGACGCATGCGCGAGCGGCCGATGGCGCCGCTGGCCCGCGCGCTTCGCGCGCTCGGCGCTGCCGTGGACGGCGACGCGCTCCCGCTGACGATCTCCGGCCCCGCGAGCGGCGGCGAGATCGACCTGGCGGTGGACGTCTCCAGTCAGTTCGCGTCGGCCCTGCTCGTGGCAGCGCCCCTGTTCGAGGAAGGTCTGGTGCTCCGGCTTATCGGCGTGGCCGTCAGTGCCCCGTTCATCGATCTGACCATCGCCCGGATGCGGGAGCGCGGCATCGAGGCCAAACGGAGCGCGGCGGAGATCGCCGTGGTGCCGGGCTCGTATCGCTCGCGCGATGTCGAGATCGAGGGCGACGCCACGGCGGCCTCGTACTTTCTGGCAGCGGCCGCGATCACCGGTGGCGAGGTGCGAGTCGAGAACGTCGACGCCGCCACCGAGCAGGGCGATCTCGCTGTCGTCGAGCATCTGCGGGCGATGGGCTGCGCCGTGGAGACCCACGGTGCCCTGACCGTTCGCGGCCCCGAACGCCTCGCCGCTCTCGACGCGGACCTGTCGGACATCTCGGACACATTCCCGACGCTCGCGGTCTGCTGCGCCTTCGCCGATGGCGACAGCCGTTTGACCGGACTCGCGCACACGCGCGTGCAGGAGAGCGATCGCATCCACGCTGTCGCGACCGAGCTCCGTCGTCTCGGCGCCGACGTCGACGAAATGCCGGACGGTGTCCGGATCCGACCGCGACCGCTGCATGGCGCCGTGGTGCGGACCTACCGCGACCACCGCATCGCGATGGCATTCGCGCTCGCCGGGCTTCGCGTCGAGGGCGTGGCGATCGCCGATCCGGAGTGCGTTGGAAAGACCTTCCCGGACTATTTCGCGCTGCTGTCCTCGCTCGCGCGATCGAGCTGAGCGCGCATATCCCTCGCCGCGGCGAGCTCCGCGCGCACCGGCGGGAGATCGTCGCGCACGATCTCATCGGCCCAATCCGTCAGCGTGCCGGCGATCACCCGCAGGACGACGGCGAGCCGTTCTCGATCCGCGCCGAACAGCAGCTCCTCGGCGAGCGCCGCCGGTGTCGTCGCCAGGCGCGTGGCGTCGCGGAATCCCGGGCCGGCCAGCTCGGTCAATCCCTCCGGAGACTCGATCGAGGCCGACCACGCCAGCGCCGACGAGACCGCCAGCGGTGCGCGCACGAGCCACGTCATCAGCGCTTCGTGACGCTGCTGACTGAGCACGATCGGCCGCGCGCCCGCACTCCGCGCCAGCTCACCCACCGCGCGGACTGAGTCCGTGTCGCTGCGCGACGTGGGCACGATCGCCCAGGCACGTCCGCGGAACAGATCCGCCGCCGCGGCCTCGACGCCGCGGCCGGTCGAACCGGCCAGCGGATGGCTTCCGACGACGTGCGCGCCAGGCGGCAAGCTCGCGGCGAAGCCCTCGAGGTCGCGCTTCGACGAGGCCACGTCGGTAAGAACGGCCGAGGGCGCGAGCCGGGCGGCAGCGGTGAATGTCGCGGCGACGCCGTCCGGCGGGACCGCCGCGACGACAATGTCCGCGCCGCGGACCGCTGACGAGACATCGTCGGCGACATCGACACCGCGGCTGCGCGCTATGCGGCGGGCTGCCTCATCGTGATCGAAGCCGCGGGTGCCGGGGACGGCGAGGGCCAGCGAGCCGCCGATGAGCCCGAGGCCGATGACGGCGACACGCATCACGAGACCGGCACGCGCAGCGACCGGCCGACGGCGGCGGCGACGGCGGGGATGGCGCGCATCAACGAACCGAAGTTCTCGAACGTGAGCGACTGAAACCCGTCCTTCAGCGCGTGATCCGGCGAAGGGTGGACTTCGATGAGCAGGGCGTCCGCACCGGCCGCGACCGCCGCGAGCGCGATCGGCGCGACGAGATACCACTTGCCGGTGCCGTGGCTCGGATCCGCCACCACCGGAAGGTGCGTCAGGCGCTTCAGCAGCGGGATGGCGTTGATGTCGAAGGTGTTGCGCGTGTACCGCTCGAAGGTGCGGATGCCTCGCTCGCACAACAGCACATTGCGATTGCCGCGGGCGAGGATGTAGTCCGCGGCGAGCAGCAGCTCTTCGATCGTCGCGGCGAGGCCGCGCTTCAGCAGCACCGGCGTCTGGGTCTCGCCCACGGCATCGAGCAGCGCGAAGTTCTGCATGTTGCGGGCGCCGATCTGGAGGCAGTCCGCGACGGTCGCGACGCGCTCGACATCGCCCGGCGCGAGCACCTCGGTGACGATCGGGAGTCCCGATTGCCGTTTGGCTTCGGCGAGGATCTCGAGCCCGCGCTCCCCCAGTCCGCGAAAGTGGTACGGGGAGGTCGAGGGCTTATATGCGCCACCGCGGAGGATCACGGCGCCGGCGTCCCGCACCGCGCGCGCAGTGGCGAAGGTCTGCTCGGGTGACTCGACGGAGCACGGTCCGGCCATCACCGCGACGTCCTGCCCCCCGCCGACGCGCACCCCGCCGACGCGGACGGCGGTGTCGTGCGGCTGCACCTCGCGCGAGGACAGCTTGAACGGGCGACTGACGAGGACGACGCGTTCGACGCCCGGCAACGCCTCCACCGAGTCGGCGTGATCCTGTGCCGCGACCCCAAAGGTGCCGATTGCCGTGCGTTCCTCGCCGGGGAGCGGGATCGCGGTCAGCCCGAGCTCCTGCACGCGCTCGACGACGTGCTCGATCTCGCGTTGCGTCGCACCCTTCTTCATCACCACCAGCACGGCATCACTCCTCCGCCAGATCCGGCCGCAGCCGCGCGGCGTCATGCAGATATGCGTGACGCACCTCGCGCTGCGACCGGTCGGTGTTCCAGTGGATCAGCACCCGCACGCAACGCTGCAGCGCGCCGGGCACCGGGATCTCGCGCGCGCAAAGCAGCGGCACGCGCTCCCATCCGGCGATGGCGCGCGCGGCATGCGCCGGGAAATCGGCGTCCAGGTCGGACGTGGTCGTGAAGATCGCGCTGGCCACGTCGTCGGGACGGATGTCGTTGCGGTCGACGAGCGCGCGCAGCAGCTCGGCGGTGCGCTCACGGACCAGCGCGGCGTCGTTTCGCTCGACCGTGGTCGCGCCGCGGACGCCGCGGATCACGCGGTCGCTTCCCGGAGCGCCCGCACCAGGGACGACAGCTCGTGCTCCCCGCCGCGATCGATCGCGTCGATCAGCGCGCTACCGACCACGACGGCATCGGCGACGCCGCGCAGCGCGCGCACGTGTTCGGGCCGCGAGATCCCAAAGCCGACCGCGACCGGCGCGGTGGCGTACCGACGCACCCGCGCCACGAACGTCGCGACGTCGTCCGCGAGCGCCGCGCGCGCGCCGGTGACGCCGGTGAGCGATACGCAATAGACGAAGCCGCGGGCCGGCGGGACCAGTCGGGCGAGACGGTCGTCCGGTGTCGTGGGCGCGACGAGACAGATCTGCGTCAGGCCGGCAGGCGCGAGGGCCGCCGCGAGATCGCTCGACTCCTCGTGTGGCAGATCGGGCACGATCAGGCCCTCGACGCCCGCGGCGGCGAGATCGCGAGCGAGCTCGGGCAGGCCGTAGCGGTAGAACGGATTGGCGTAGCCCATCAGCAGGATCGGGACATCGCGTTCGCGGCGTAGGTCACGCGCGATGGCGATGACGTCCGCGACGGTCATGCCGTTCGCGAGGGCGCGTTCGGACGCGCGCTGCACTGTTGCGCCGTCAGCGAGTGGATCGGAGAAGGGCACGCCGAGCTCGAGGACGTCGGCGCCGCCGTCGACGGCGATGCGCCCCAGCCGCAGCGTGGCGTCGGCATCGGGATAGCCGGCCATCAGATACGCCACGAGACCGAGGCGCTTCGCGCGCGTCAGCGCCGTCAACGACTGCTCGAGTCGCGCCAGGGCGACGGTCATGCGCGCCCCATGACGGTGTCAAGATCCTTGTCGCCGCGACCGGACAGGCACACCGCGACGACAGCTTCGGGACCGAGCTCGCGCGCCAGCGACGGCAGCTCCGCAATCGCGTGCGCCGGCTCGAGGGCCGGAATGATCCCCTCCGCGCGACACAACAGCCTGAACGCGTCGAGCGCCTCGGCGTCGGTCCGCGCGACATAGCTGACGCGACCGCGCTCCTTCAACATCGCGTGCTCGGGTCCCACGCCCGGGTAGTCGAGGCCGGCGGACACCGAATGGGTCTCGCGCACCTGTCCCGCCGCATCCTGGAGGACGTACGTCCGAGCGCCGTGCAGCACTCCGACCTCGCCGCCGCTGAGCGATGCCGCGTGACGTCCGGTGGTGATCCCCTCGCCGCCGGCTTCGACGCCGCGAAGCGTGACAGGGTCGTCGAGGAAGGCCGCGAACATGCCGATGGCGTTGCTGCCGCCGCCGACGCAGGCGACGACGGCCTGCGGCAGCGCGCCACATCGCTCCAGAAGTTGCCTGCGCGCCTCGCGCCCGATGACGGACTGCAGCTCTCGCACCATCGTCGGGTACGGGTGCGGACCGATCGCCGAGCCGAGAAGGTAGTACGTCGAGCGCACGTTGGTGACCCAGTCGCGAATCGCCTCGTTTACCGCGTCCTTCAGCGTGCGCGAGCCGGCGTCGACCGGACGCACCTCCGCGCCGAGCAGTCGCATCCGGAACACGTTCGGCGCCTGTCGCCGCATGTCCTCGGTGCCCATGTAGACCACGCAATCGAGTCCGAGCAGCGCGCACGCCGTCGCCGTCGCGACGCCGTGTTGCCCCGCGCCAGTCTCGGCAATGATCCGCCGCTTGCGCATCCGCACGGCAAGGAGAGCCTGCCCGACGGCGCTGTTGATCTTGTGCGCGCCCGTGTGCGCGAGGTCCTCGCGCTTGAGGAACACCCGACCGAGACCCACGGCTCGCGCGAGGTTGCGCGCCTCCGAGAGCGGCGTCGGCCGGCCGACGTAGTCGCGGAGCAGTGCGTCCAGCTCGTCGTGGTAGCCGCGGTCGGCCCACGCGTCGCGCCAGGCATGGTCCAGCTCGGCCACCGCCGGCATCAGCGTTTCGGGCAGGTATTGACCGCCGAAGGGTCCGAAGCGGCCGACACGGGGCTCGGTCGTCACGACGACACTTCCGCGCGGCGCGCGTCGGCAAGATCGCGCACGAGGGCGCGCGCCTCGGCGGCACGGACGAGCGCGGAGCCGACAAGGACGGCGTCGACTCGCGGTGGCAGCGCCCGCACGTCCGCGGGGACTGCGACGCCGCTCTCGGCGACAAGCACGCGATCGGCGGGCACGTGGCCGGCGAGCCGCGCGACGGTCCCGCGATCGAGCTCGAGCGTACGCAGATCGCGCTGGTTGATCCCGATGATGGTGGCGCCGCTGGCGATGGCGCGGTCGAGCGCCTCCGGCTCGTGCGCTTCGACCAGCGGGCTGAGCCCGAGATCGCGCACGGCGCGGACGAGGCCGGCCAAGACCGCGTCCTCGAACAGCTCGGCGATGAGGAGCGCGGCGTCGGCGCCATACGCCAGCGCCTCCAAGAGCTGCAGCTCGTCGACGATGAAGTCCTTGCGCAGAACGGGCAGGCGGACGCAATCGCGCACGCGCGACAGATCGTCCAGCGAGCCGTGGAAGTGCGGACCCTCCGTCAGTACCGAGATCGCGGCGGCGCCGCCGACCGCGTACTGCAGCGCCAGCGCGCCCGGATCGGTGATCGCCCCGAGCTCGCCCGCGGCCGGTGAGCGGCGCTTCACCTCGGCGATGATCGCGACGGCGCCGCCGGCGCCGGCGGAGCGCAGCGCGGCCGCGAGGTCCAGCGGCGTGCGCCCGAGCGACTTCGCGTGTCCCGCGAGCTCGCGACGGCGCGACCGCAGCGCGGCCACACGCGCGCGCTGCTCTTCCGCGACCGTCGCCAGAAAGTCGCTCACGCCATGGCCGCCGGCGCCAAGGCTTGAGACCGTTCGACGAAATGCGCGAGCGTCCGGCGTGCGTCGCCGGAATCGATGGCGCGGGCCGCGACCTGGACGCCTTCGCGGATGTCCTTCGCCTTGCCGGCGACGTACAGGGCGGCGCCGGCATTGAGCAACACCGCGATTCGCGGCGCGCCGTCGTCACCGTCGAGCACCCGCTCGGCGATGTCCCGGTTGCGGGCCGCGTCGCCGCGCCGCACCGCACGAAGCCCGACGTCCTCCGGTCGGATGACGCTTTCCCCGAGATCACCGTCCTTCAGCTCGTAGAGGCGTGTGGGCCCGCAAGGCGAGATCTCGTCCAAACCGTCCTCACCGTGCGCCACCAAGACGTGCTCCGCGCCGAGGACGCCGAGCACCCGCGCCATCCGCTCGCCGAGCCTCGCCGTCGCGACACCGAGCAACTGCCGCCGGACCCGTGCCGGGTTCGACAGCGGTCCCAGGACGTTGAACACCGTACGCACCCCGAGCTCGCGGCGGACCGGTATCGCGTGCTTCATCGCCGGGTGATAGCGCGGCGCGAACATGAACCCGAGACCGACCTCGGCGACGCACCGCGCGACCTCGTCCGGGCCGAGGTCGATGCGCACGCCCAGGGCCTCGAGTACGTCGGCGCTGCCGCAGGCGCTCGAGGCCGCACGGTTGCCGTGCTTCGCGACCGGAGCACCGGCCGCCGCGCACACGATGGCTGACACCGTCGAGATATTGAAGGTGCCTGCGGCGTCGCCACCGGTGCCGCAGGTGTCGATCGCGTCGGCGCTGACGTGCACCGGAACCGCGAAGGTGCGCAGCGCGGCCGCGAAACCGGCGATCTCGTCGACGCTCTCCCCCTTCGTCGAGAGTGCAGCCAGGAGGGCGCCGAGCTGCGCCGGCGTGGCTTCTCCCTCCATCACGCGGCGCATTACGGACTCGGCCTCGTCGCGACTCAGGTCCCGACCGGACAGGATCCGTGTGAGCGCGTCTCGAAATTCCATCACGCCAGCCCGAGGAAGTTCCGCATCATGCGCTCGCCATCCGCGGTCAGGATCGACTCGGGGTGGAACTGGACGCCCTCGAGCGGCAGTGTGCGATGACGCACGCCCATGACGACGCCGTCGTCGCTGCGCGCGCTCACGGCAAGGTCGTCAGGCAGCGTGGTCTCGTCGATCGCGAGCGAGTGGTATCGCGTCGCGACAGTAGGCGACGGGACGCCGCGAAAAAGACCTTCGCCGTCGTGACGCACAGCCGACGTCTTGCCGTGTCGCAACGTCGGCGCCCGCACGATCCGTGCGCCGAGGGCAGCACCGATGCACTGATGTCCGAGGCACACCCCGAGCGTCGGAACGCCATCACCGCTGAACGCCCGGATCGCCTCGCAGGACACGCCTGCCTCGCTTGGATCACCAGGGCCCGGCGACACGATCACGCGGCCCGGGCGCAGCGCGAGCAGCGCCTCGACCGTGACCTCGTCATTGCGTCGCACGACGACGTCGGCCCCGAGCGATCCGGCGAGCTGGACCAGGTTGTACGTAAAGGAGTCGTAGTTGTCGATCACGAGCACTCTCACGCGCGACGCTCCGAAACGGTGACCTGCGAACAGGGTGGTGTCGCGACGGGCGCGCGCCGACGGCGACCGTTGCGCAACGGACGCGGGGAAGGCTCGGCACGTGCTTCGGCGCCGAAGAGCGCGCCGAAGCAGGCGCACAGGGAGCCGTGGCGCGACGCCCGCGCGGCACCAACCAGCGCGGCACCAATTAGCGCCCTCATGTTCGGAGCTCGCGCGCGAGCTCGACTGCTCGTCGGATCGCGTTCGACTTCGCGATCGTCTCCTCGAACTCGCTCGCCGGATCGCTGTCGGCGACGATGCCGGCTCCGGCCTGGACGTGCAGCGCGCCACCGGCCAGAACGCCGGTGCGGATCGCGATGCAGGTGTCGAGGTCGCCGTCGAAGTCGGCGTATCCGACGGCGCCGGCGTACGGGCCGCGGCGGTCGGGCTCGAGCTCGGCGATGCGTTGCATCGCGCGGACCTTCGGCGCGCCGCTGACGGTGCCGGCGGGGAAGCAGGCGCGGAAGGCGTCGAGCGCGTCGAGGTCGCCGCGCAGCGTTCCTTCGACGATCGACGTGAGATGCATGACGTGAGAGAACCGATCGACACGCATGAAGGTCGGCACGCGTACGCTTCCCATCTCGCTCACCCGACCCAGGTCGTTCCGCGCAAGGTCGACCAGCATGACGTGCTCGGCCCGCTCCTTCTCGCTGGCGCGGAGCTCGGCCTCGAGTGCGGCGTCGTCCGACTCATCGCGGCCACGCGGCCGCGTGCCTGCGATCGGATACATCGTCAGGCGTCGGCCTTCGACCCGAAGGAACGGCTCCGGGGACGCTCCGACGAGCGTCGCCTCCGGACTGCCCAGCAAGAACATGTATGGCGACGGGTTCACGCTGCGCAGCGCGCGGTAGAGCGATAGCGCATCCGGCGGATCGTCGAGCGCGAAGCGCTGCGAGAGCACGATCTGGATGCAATCGCCGCCATGGATCAGCTCCACGGCGCGACGCACTGACCCCTCGAACTGCTCCCGGGTGAGATTCGCGCGCCACGCCGACGGACGCCCCGGCCGGGCGGCCGGTCGCGCCACGCGATCGAGCAGCGTTTCGATGTCGTCGAGACGGCGCTCCGCGGCGCCGCCGGCGGTGTCGCGCTCGTGGTGCGCGATGAGGCGCATCGTCCGGCGCACGTGATCGAACGCGATCACGGTGTCGTAGATGCCGAAGCTGGCAGTGGGCAGGACCAGGACGTCATGCGCGGCGGCCGGCACGCGCTCGAATGCGCGGACCGCCTCGTAACCGACGTATCCGACCGCGCCTCCGGCAAACCGGGGCAGGCCTGGCACACGGTCGCGGCGGTAGCGCGCCAGCATCTGCCGCAGCGCCGCGACCGCATCCCCTCCTTCGCGCACCACCAGACGTTCACGCGGCAGGACACCGATGAAGGAGTAGCGCCCCAGACGCTCGCCGCCTTCGACGCTCTCCAAGAGGAACGCGCCATCGAGGTGCGCGAGCTTGGCGAACGCGGAGACGGGCGTCTCGAGGTCGGCGAAACGTTCCCGCATCACGGGCACCAGCTCGGCGACTCTCTGCGCGACGGCCACGGGCACCTCCGAACAACAAAAATCCCTCGCCCGGTACGGGACGAGGGACGACTCGTGGTGCCACCCGAATGCGCGCGGATTGTCCGCGCCTCAGCCTCCGACGATCATCGGAGCGGGCTTGCTAACGGTGCCCAGCCGGCCCCACGTACTCCTTTCGTTTCCGCGGGCATCTCCCGAGACCCATTCCGCGTCCATCGCCGGCCCCTCCTCACACCACTCCGGGAGGGTTCGCTGCGCCGGGTCCATACGCGTACTCGCTCTCGGTCGAACGACGTTGACCAGACTCTAGCGCCGGCGGCCGGGGCTAGGCAAGGGCGTCGCGACGGGTGGGAACGCGTTCGAGCGGGATATAGGTCGGGCCGCTCCGCGCCAACTTGCTCTCGAAGAGGATGGCTTCGTCGATGCGAAATGACAGGGGCTCGATCCGCACCGAACGCAGCGACTCAGCGATCGCGGCGCGAGCCGCGCCGTCGACGTCGTCCCGCACCCGCGCCACGGTCAGATGCGCGACCGCCGGCTTCTCGTCGAACGGGACCCGCGCCTCTCGCAGCGCCTCGCGCACCGCGTCGGCTCGTTCACGAACGGCAGCGGCACCCTCGGCGAGGCCGACCCACACCACGCGGGGACGATTCGCCGTCGGGAACGCGCCGGCGTCGCCGAGACGGCACGCGATGGACTCCTTGCCCGCCAGCGAGTGGCGCAGCGCCGCGGCGGCGGCGGCCGCCGTCGTGTCAGGTACGTACCCGATGAACGCCAGCGTGAGGTGCATCAGTTCCGGCGCGACACGCTTCACGGCGTCCGTCGAGAAACGCTCGCCCAGGCGGGCGCACTCTTTCGCGACGTCGGACGGTACGGGGAGGGCGACGAAGAGGCGCAGGCTGATCAGAGTACGCGGAGCTAGAAACCGATCGCGTGCGCGATCCGGTCGTCGAATGCCAGCAGCGCGGCGAAGACCGCGCCGAGCAAAATGTTCACCGCGGTCCAGACGGCGACCTGGGCCATCTCACCCTTCGCTGCCTGCGTCGATCGCGACACAAATCGAGTCAGCACTTCGGGTCAGGGAAAAGCACTCGGCGTGCCAGCGCCGGTAGCTACTGCGTCTCTTGTTGCTGGTCAGGCGAGCGAGGTTTAAGCCGGAGAGCTTCTAAGCCGGGGAGGGCGCGGTCTGCGGGCCTTTGCCTTCCTTGCGGCGTGGCTTCTCGTCTCCGGCGGAGACATCGCCCGGAGCGCTCGGTGGTGTCGATGTCGGCTCGGCGACCGACGCGGCGGCACGGATCTTTTCGTCGCCGAACATCTTCTCGAATTCCTCGCCCTCGATCGTCTCCTCGGCCATGAGCCGCTCGACTATCTGGTCGAGCTTCTCGCGGCGCGCGCTCAGGACCTCCTTCGCGCGGCGGTAGCCACGATCGATGATCTCGTGGACTTCCTCGTCGATCTGCTTGGCGATCTCCTCGGAATAGTTCCGCTCCTCGGCGATCTGGCGGCCGAGGAAGATCAACTCGTCGCGACGACCGAACGCCAGCGGCCCCAGGCGCTCGCTCATGCCGTACCGCATCACCATCTGGCGCGCCATGTCCGAGGCCTTCTCGATGTCGTTCGAGGCCCCGGTCGTGGTGTCGCCCGTCGCCAGCTGCTCTGCGACCCAGCCGCCGAGAGCCATAGCGATGTCGTCTTCGAATTCCTTCTTGCTCCGCAGGTACTTGTCCTCTTCGGGAAGCGACCAGGTCACGCCGCCGGCCATGCCGCGCGCGACGATCGAGATCTTGTGGATCGGATCGCAGTTCGGCAGCAGGTGACCGACGAGGGCGTGCCCGCCTTCGTGGTAAGCGATGACGCGCTTCTCCTTCTCGGAGATGACACGCGAGCGGCGCTCCGGTCCGAGGGCCACTTTCTCCAGCGCCTCCTCGAATTCGGTGTGATTGATGGTCTTCTTGTTGCGCCGGGCGGCCAGGATCGCCGCCTCGTTGACCACGTTGGCCAGGTCCGCGCCCGAGAAGCCTGGCGAGATCTTCGCGATCTTCATCAGATCGACGTTCTTGTCCAGAGGCTTGCCCTTGATGTGCACGTCGAGGATCGCCTTGCGGCCACGGATGTCCGGTCGGTCGAGGACGACCTGCCGGTCGAATCGTCCGGGCCGCAGGAGCGCCGGGTCGAGGACGTCGGGGCGGTTCGTGGCGGCGACGACGATGACGTTGGTGCCGGTGTCAAAGCCGTCCATCTCCACGAGGATCTGGTTCAGGGTCTGCTCGCGCTCGTCGTGCGAACCGCCGAGGCCGGCGCCACGCTGGCGGCCAACCGCGTCGATCTCGTCGACGAACACGATGCACGGCGCATTGCGCTTGGCCTGATCGAACAGATCACGGACGCGGGAGGCGCCGACGCCCACGAACATCTCCACGAACTCCGAGCCGGAGATGGAGAAGAACGGAACGCCGGCTTCGCCCGCGACGGCGCGCGCGAGCAATGTCTTTCCGGTGCCTGGCGGGCCCACCAGGAGCACGCCACGCGGGATCCGCGCCCCAAGTGTCGAGAACTTCTCCGGGTACTTCAGGAACTCGACGACTTCCGTGAGCTCCTGCTTGGCTTCGTCGACCCCGGCGACATCGTCGAACGTCACGGAGGGCTTGTTCCCCATGAACATCCGGGCGCGTGACTTTCCGAAGGAAAGCGCCTGGTTATTCGTGCCCTGCGCCTGCCGCATCATGTACAGGAAGAGGCCGGCGATGAAGACGATCGGGAGGATCGCGATCAACAGCTGGCCGAGCCACTGGAAGGTCTGACTCTCCTGGACTGGCCGGTAAGCGATCTGCTGGTCGGGCGACGGGTGGGCTGCGTTGTAGTCCGTCACCAGCTTGTCGAAGTTGTCGGGGCTGGAGATCGTCGTCTGCTGCTTCTTCCCGTCCTTCAGCTCGATCTGGGCGGTATTGCCGCCGATCGTGGTCGTGATCGACTTGACCTGGCCCGTCTGAATCTCCTGGACGGCCTTCGAATAGTCGACGGTGTCAGCGGGCGTCTGCTTCTGGCTGTAGGCGTAAAGCGCCGCCACGCCCATCACGACGAGCAGGAGCGTCACGATGCCGTTCTTGAAGATGCGGTTGTCGAAGCTCGTGGCTCAGTCCTGCCTTTCCCGACCCAGGGGTAGCCCCTGAGCACGAAGTGACACCAAGCGGGAGGTCCTAAACCTCATAACGAGTATCCCACCAAAAGTCATGCCCGACTGGGCTTTCGGCGCCGGGCGGCGAGAGTCATATCGGACTCACTGCCTCCGACGGCCGCGCGTGCGAGCCCCGGCACCCACAACACGTCACCCGCGGGGGTGACTACAACTGGATACACGGAGCGTACCCGTCGCGGAACTTTGGCGTCAGTAAGAACATCTTGAACTTTGCCGCCGCCGACAAGTCGATCGCCCGGTCGCCACGCGCGTACTGACAACTCGACTTTTGGCACGCGAATGCGAAGTGACGACAGACGGTCGCCCGCTCCGGCGTCGAGGCTGAAGGCCCAATCACCCCACTCGATCGATCGCCCCGGTGTCAGGGGCGTCGGCGGCGGCGGCTCGTCCTGTTCTTGTTTCGGCCCGATGGTCAAGCGGCGGTACTCGCGCCAGGCGACGACGCCGTGAGGGAGATCCATTCGCGCACTGCCGCGATCGTCGCGGGACAACGCCAGCAGCGCCGAACGATGGCGCTCGGAGAGGCCGGATGCGCCGGCTCGTTCCGCGGCCAGGGCCAACGCCTCACCGGCGACGGCGTCGTCGAGCGGTAGCCGGTCCAGATCCAGCGCGACGCCCTCAGCCTTCGCCTCGAGTGCGACGTCCAGCGCGTTCGAGGCTGCGGATCGCAGCACGTCGGCCAGCAGGGCGGCGTTGTCGGCGATGCGCGACAGGGCCTCGCGGGCCTTCGGATTCAGACGCTCGAGCAGCGGCACGACGCGGAGACGGACAAGGTTGCGGGCGTATCGCTCGCTCGCGTTCGTCGGATCGCGGACCGGACGGACGCCCATCGTCTTCGCGTAGCCGACCGTGTCGGCTCGCGTCAAGCAGAGCAACGGACGCGCCAGGTCATCGCGTCGCGGCCGCATCGCGGCCAGGCCGAGTACGCCGCTGCCGCGGACGAGATGGAGCAGCACCGTCTCGGCCTGGTCGTCGCGGGTGTGCCCGAGCGCGATCGACTTCGCGCCGGTGCTCTTGGCCACCTGCCGCAGGAACCCATATCGAGCCTCGCGTGCTTCGGCTTCGCCACGCGGCGGCTTCGCGGCGGCGCCGTTATGGGTCGGCAGCCCGAGGGCCCGCGCCGCGCGCTCGACCACGCGCACGTCCTGTCCTGATGTCGCCCGCATGCGATGGTCGAAGTGCGCGACGTGAAGGACCAGGCCGAGCTGACCGGACAGGGCATGGAGGATGCCCAGCAGCGCCAGCGAGTCGGGCCCGCCGGAGCAAGCGACGACGACCGGACCGGGCTCGAAGATCGAATGCGTCGCGATGAACTCGCGAACGCGGCGCTGGATCGTGGTTGAGGTAGTCGCCAAGTGGCTGGGGTGGGATTCGAACCCACGAACCTGGCGGTTATGAGTCGCCTGCTCTAGACCAACTGAGCTACCCAGCCTCGGGAGATGGGAGAAGTTTAACGGCTTCGGCTGCGAGCCGAGCGCGGAATTCCTCTTCCGTCAGAACATGCTTGCGGTTGTTGCAGCGGGGACACGCGGGAATGATGTTTGAGATCGTGTTCGTGCCGCCCCTCGCAAGTGGAATTCGATGATCCGCATGGAGGGGGCCGGCTGCGCCGCAATACGCGCAACGGTTGCCGTATGACGCCACCAGTGCGATCCACGCTCGCGTCGTGAACGAGCCGGCGGCAGCCAGGGATCGAGCGCGCCTATTTTGCGCACACGTGCGACGCACTTCCGGGTACGATGCCTTATACGCGGCGATGCGCGCCCTGACGCGATCCTTGTTCCTCTCGTAGTAGAGGTGGCTCTCGGCAAGGTGCTCCTCGGGGTGGTTCTTGCGCCATCGCCGCATGCCTTCGCGCGCCTTCTCTGGATTGCGCTTCACCCAATCCCGGCCATACGCGCGCCGCCGTTCGATGTCGCGGTAGGGCACCATGGCAGAGTAGAACAGATGTTCTTGGCCCGTCAAGAGGGGGTTGACACAAGAGCGATGCCGATTTCCGCCACAAACGAACACAGCCGAGGCGCCAACCAAACAAAGAGACAGCCCCGTTGCCGAGGCTGTCTCCGCTGTTGCGGGGGAAGGACTTGCACCTTCGAACTTTGGGTTATGAGCCCAACGTGTTACTGCTACACCACCCCGCGATGAGAGCATAACGATACCACCGCATCACGGATGAAAGAAGAGCGCGAGCCACCGCTGCAGGCGCTCGATGACGGTTTCCTTCGCGTCCGGCGCAGCGGTCGTTCTCGTCTGCTGCGGCGCTGCGTCGCGCACGCTCGCCAGCCCCTCGCCCGGCTTCACGTATCCGTGCTCGCGCGCCTTCTGCTCGATGTACGCGGGCGTCTGCTGCGTCGCGATCTGCGCATTCAGGACCGCCTGCTGCGCTTCCAGCATCGCGATCTGTCCTTGGACGCCGACGGCCTCGCGCGCGAGCGCGTTGTCTTGCAGCGTCACTCGGACGAACGCCGACCCGACCAGCGCGGCGCCGATGAGGACCGCGAGGAAGACCAGCCGCCGGGTCGGAAGTCTGTGAGGTCGTGTTCGCCGGCGCGACATCGCGCGCACTATACGACACGCAAGCGGTGCTAAGCGACCTCCGGCGGCAGTTCCGGCCCTGTTCCTCCGGCCTCGCGATAGGCGAACCACCCCGCCAGACCCAGCGCGACCTCGCCCTCCGACTCTCTGGCCAGGTCGCGCGTGAACGCGGCGAGGATGACCGGCCGCGACACGCGAATGATCGCGATGTCGTTGCGCACCCCGTCCAGCCGCCCGGTCTTGTTCGCGGTCGACACGTCGCCGGAGAGATAGCGCCGGGCCTTCCCGTCGTACATCGTCGCGGCGAGCAGCTCGAGCACCGCGTCGCTTGTGGCGCGATCGACCAGCTCGCCGCGCACCAGCATGGCCAACAGGTGGGCCGATTCGCGCGGCGTCATGACGTTGTCCAGCCCCTTTGCGCGCGCATCGAGATCGAACATCTTTCGCCGCAGTCGCGTACGCGGACAGCCCCAGCGGTCGAGATAGGCGTTGACGACCTCGATCCCGACGCGATCGATGATCCGATTCGTCGCCATGTTGTCGCTGACCATGATCGTCAGCATGGCGTAGTCGCGCAGTGTCAGCTCGTGCACATCACGGAGACGCGCGAGCACGCCGGTGCCGGCCACACGCTCCCCCACTCCGACGCACTGCTCCAGATCCACCGCACCGCGCGCGGCGTCGGCGTACAGCGCCATCACCAGCGGCACCTTGATCACGCTCGCGGCCGGAAAGATCTCGTCGGCATCGCGGGAGAAGCGGGCGGTCTCGTCGGCTTCGCAGATGAACACGCCGGCGCGGCCGCGAAGGGCGTCGAGATGACGTTCGAGCGCCGCGTACTCCATCACGACAGCGTAGGACTAGGACGCCAGCGACGAGATGACCAGACCGAGCAGCGCCAAGAACATCGCGATCGTCGTGGCCCAACCGAGCAGGGTCAGCACCGGGCCGATCGGCTGATCACCCATGACCCGACGATTCCGCGCCGCCAGCATGATCAGCACCAGCAGCGGCGGAGCGGCGATGCCGTTGAGGACGGAACTCCAGTACAGCGCATCGATCGGTTTGATCGGTGTGAAGTTCAGCACGACGCCGACGAGCGTCGCGACCGCGATCACGCCGTAGAACGCCTTCGCGCGCCGCCAGTCCTCGTTCAGGCCACGTCGCAGATTCAGCGCCTCGGACACGGCGTATGCGGCGGAGCCGGACAGCACCGGTATCGCCAGCAGACCCGTGCCGATCATTCCCGCGGCAAAGAGCCAACCGGCGAGATCACCGGCGACCGGTCGGAGCGCCTCGGCCGCGTCGGCGCCGGTCTGAATTTCCGTCTTGCCGCTGGCGTGGAGCGTCACGGCGGTGGCGAGGATGATGAAATACATCACCAGGTTCGAGATGAACATGCCGATGTTCACGTCGATCGTGGCGATCCGCAGCTGCAGTCGAGTCGCTCCTCTCTTTTCGGCCTTGGGGTTGCCCGACTCCTTCTCCTCCTCGACCTCGTGACTGGCCTGCCAGAAGAAGAGATACGGCGAAATCGTCGTACCGAGGATCGCGACCAACGTCGTGACGTAGTTCTGGTCCAGCACCACCGTCGGCACGAACGTCGCCCGCAACGTTTCGCCCAGGTCGGGATGCACCAGGACCGCCTCGGCCACATAGGCCAGCAGAGCCAGCGTCAACACCTTGAACACGCGCTCGATCACGTGATAGCTGGCGAAGATCTGCAGGGCCAGGATGCCGACGGCGACGGGCACCGCCATCCACACGGCGCGGACCCCGCTGACGATTCCCAGTGCGTCGGCGATCGCTCCCAGGTCGGCGCCGAGGTTGATCGTGTTCGCGACCAGCACGATCGCGACCGCTGCGTACAGCACCGGCCGCGGGTAGTAGCGGCGCAGGATCCCGGCCAGGCCGTGGCCCGCCACCAGACCGAGGCGAGCGCAGATGTTCTGCACCGCGGCCATCAGCGGGAACGTGAGCAGCGCGGTCCACAGCGTCGCCAGCCCAAGCGATGCGCCGGCGACGGAGTAGGTGCCGATCCCGCTCGGGTCATCGTCGGCCACGCCGGTGATGAAACCGGGACCGAGCAGGAGCGCGACGCGCTTGGCCGGACTTCGCTCACGAACGACCTTCTGCGCGCGTGTCGCCATCGCGGACGTCAATGCACCCGCTGTGCCGGTGTCGCTACAAGAGACGCGCGCCGGATCGCAGGCGATCCGCCACCTGCTCGCGGTCGGCCAGTCCTTCCGTTCCCAGACCCTCCAAACAAAAGGAGGCGACGCAATTGGCGAACGTCAGCGCCTCCTGCCAGTCCTGGCCGTCGTCGAGCGCGACCAGCAAGCCGGCAGCGAACGCATCGCCCGCGCCGGTCGGGTCGACGACGCGATCGGGGCGGAACGCCGGCACGTGCAGCTCGCGTCCGCCGCGGAACAGCGACGCGCCTCGCTCGCCACGGGTGATCACGATCGGCGACAGCGCCGACCACTGCGCCACAGGGCCCAGGTCGCCGCCAAGGTCCTCCTCGGACAAGACCGCCGCGCGGAGCGTCGGCAGCACGACGTCGGCACGACGCCACGGCACCGGCAAGACCGTGCCATCGGCGGCGAAGGCACGCAGCTCGCCCTGCGCGACCAGCACCGACCGCCCGCGGACGCGACCGAAGAGATCCTCGTGATGCTCGCCGACGATGCTCCCCAGCAGCACCGGCGCGTCGTCGACGAGATCGCCCAGGTCGCCGGCCCCGAGCGCCGTCGCCCGCGCGCGCAGTCGCAGGCGTCGCCGGGCGCCGACCATTGAGAACGCGAAGGTCGTCGTCGCGGCACTCGGAAGGCACCGCAGCGCGATGCCGAGATCGGCGCAGCGTGATTCCAGCGCGGGCCGCTCGCGATCGCCGACACGCGTGATCAGCGTGGCGCCTCGTCCGAGCCGGGCCGCCGTCGCGGCGCAGTACAGCCCCGAGCCGCCGAGCCGCCACTCGTCACCGAATTCATCCCGGGCGACGTGTCCGATGGAGACGAACGGCCTAGACACTGAAAAGCACGTTCATCGTTTCGCCGTCGGTCAGGACGTAATCCTTCCCCTCCACGCGCAGCTTTCCTTTCGCCTTCGCCTCCACGAGGCCACCGAGCGCCAACAGCTCGTCCCAGCGGATCACCTCGGCGCGAATGAAGCCGCGCGCCAGGTCGGTGTGGATCACCCCGGCGGCGTTCTGCGCATTCGTTCCCGCGGCAATGGTCCAGGCCCGCACCTCGTCCGGACCGACGGTAAAGAAGGACACCAGGCCCAGGAGCGCGTACGTCTCGCGCGCGATCCGTTCCAGCGGCGGTTTGGCCAATCCGAGCTCGCGCCGGAACGCCGCCGCATCGCTCGCGGAAAGCTCCGCGACTTCGGCCTCGATCTTCGCGCAGACCGTCGTGACTGCCGTCCCCTGGTGCGTGACCAGCGTGCCGCGCACCTCCGCCGCGATCCGCTCGGCGTTGGCGATATCGGATTCGTCGAGGTTCACCACCACCAGCTCCGGCTTTTCTGACAGCAGGCGGTAACCGCGAAGCAGCTTGCGCTCATCGGCGCTCAGCCCGAGGTCGCGAACCGGAGTACCCGCGCCGAGCGCGACACGAAGGCGCTCGAGCAGCGCCGCCTCGCGCTCCTTCAGCTCGCGTTCGGCACCGCGTGCCGCGCGAGTCTCCGGTTCGAGCCGCTGCAGCCGGCGCTCGATCACGCCGAGATCCGCGATCAGCAGCTCGAGCTCCAAAGCCGCGGCGTCTCGCGCCGGGTCGACCGTGCTCTCGACGTGCGGCACCGACGGATCGCGAAAGGCGCGCACGACGTGGACCAGCGCCTCGGCGTTGCGCAGCTCGCCCAGCCGCTGCGCCGCGACGCCCTGCTCGCCCTTGCCCGAACCCTTGGCCAGGCCGACGTCGACGTAGCGGACCTCGGCGTGGGTGGTCTTCTTCGGTTTGAACAGCACCGCCAGACGATCGACGCGATCGTCGGGCACGCGCGCGATGCCGACGTTGACGGCGCTCTCCGCGCCGGCGAAGCCGCCGGTCGCGGCGTGGCCACCGGTCAGCAGATTGAACAGCGTGGTCTTGCCGACGTAGGGCAGACCGACGATCGCCGATTCCATCAGGCCGCTTCCGGGAGACGGACCTCCTCGACCGCCGGCAGGTCCTCGCCGAACAGCGTCCGCGCCACGCGACGGAACGTCGCGGTGTCGCTGGTGGTGAACAGCCGATGCTCCGGCCTGCCCGGCGCGGCGAGCATCCCGTGCGACACGAGCACCTCACGGACGGCGAACGCGGTCGTGGTGGCACTGTCGACGACGCGAACGGCGGGCCCGACGACGTCGCCGATCACCGGTCGCAGCAGCGGGTAGTGCGTGCAGCCGAGCAGCAACGTGTCCACGAGCGGCCCGTCCGGTCCGCGCGTCATCCAACCGACGTACTCCTCGACCGCTGCTCGCGCCTTCGGCCCCGCGAACTCGCCGGCCTCTACGATCGGCACCAGCTTCGGGCACGCCTGCTGGCGAACGTCGACGAACGGATCGAGGTCCTTGAGCGCGCGCACGTACGCGCCGCTCCTCACCGTCCCGTCCGTAGCAAGGACGCCGATGGCGCGCTTCGAGGAAGCCGCGAGGGCGGCGGCGGCACCGGGACGGACGACGCCGAGGATCGGGATCGGTATCTCTTCGCGCACCATCTCCAGCGCCACCGACGTCGCGGTGTTGCACGCGAGCACGATGAGCTTGACCTCGCGCGCCGACAGCCAGCGCATGGCCTCGCGCGTGAACCGGCGCACCTCCTCTGCGGGACGCGGGCCGTACGGCATCCGTGCCTCGTCACCGAGGTACAGCATCGATTCGTTCGGCAGCTGGCGACGCAGCTCCTTGAGCACCGTCAGACCGCCGACGCCGGAGTCGAACACACCGATGGGTGCGTCCCGCCTCACCGGCCCGCCGCGGTCTCCACTCGCCGGCATTACTTCCGCTTGGTCGCGAGGAGCGTGGCCGCGAGCTGGGCGATGGCCTGACTCACCGGAGCATTCGCGTGCGACAGCACGAGCGGGTTCTGCTTCACGGCGGACTCGGGGACCGCTTTGGTATCGCTCGGCATCTCGATCGAGACCGGCAGCTTGAGCGCCTTCTCCACGTTCGCGCGCTGGAGTCCGCCGGTGACATCAGCGCGATTGATGACCACGAGGAACCGCTTCTTGTCCTGATATCCGAGCATCTCGAACGCGTCGAGCGCGGCCCGGGCGTTGAAGATGGACGCGGGGTCGTACGTCAGTACGAGCAGGATCACCGTGGCCACATCGAGCAGGGCGAGCACGTCCTCGGTCAGACGGGACGGCATGTCGACGATCACGTGCTCGTACGTCTTGGCCAGATTGGTCACGGCATTGGCGAGGTCCGCACTCCCCACCAGATCCGCCTGCTCCGGGCGAGGCGGCGCCAGCAGCATCATCAGACCGCCCGGACCTTCCCACAGCGCGTCACCGATCGCCGGTCCCATGCCGGCGCCGGCGGGCAGATCGACGATCGAGCGCGCGTCCATGGGAGCCGGCACGTAGGCGCGCAGTGAGCTGAACTGCATCACCCCATCGACGAGCACGACGTTCCCGCCGTTCCGTCGCAGGTGCGACGCCAGGTTCAGCGCCACGGTCGTCTTTCCGGTGCCGCCCTTGGCTGAGAACACCGCGATAACCTGCGCCTGCGGTCCCGCCGGCTCGGGCTTGCCGATGGCCTCCTCCAGCTCGTTGGCGCCGCCGGGGAGCACGAAGACGGCATCGATGGCATCCTCGGCGCGAGCCGTGACCGGCCGCTGCGGCACGGTGACGATCACGAGGCGCGTCGAAGGCGACGCCGCACGGATGCGCTTCACCAGATCGAACGGCGGGACGTTCTTGTCCTGCAGCAGCGCGTCGACCATGACCACGTCGGGCTTCTCGCTCGTCGCGACCTTCAACGCCGCATCGCCGCTCGGATGAACACCGAGCAGCTCGACCTCCTTCTCGCGAAGGAGCATGCCTTTGAGGTGCTCCGCGACCTGCGGCAAATCCTCGACGATGAGAACGCGCTTCATCTAACCGTTCCTTTGTTCGAACGCGCGGCGGCGCTTGAGCGTATCGGAAGGCTCACGAGGCCGCCAACGATGAGGCACAACCCGACGACTGTCGCCCCCACGCGGAGCGTCACGCCGAGCCAGTACTCCTCGGGATAGACCAGCGTCAGGTTCTCGCGAGTGGGATCGAACAGGAAATTCCCTTGCGGGAAGAAAACCTCGTGGAAGGCGAGGAACAGCGGCTCGAATGCCACGGCAGCGAGCGCGCCGAACGCGACCACCGCGCCGATGACGACCAGCATCTCGCGCCGCACCCGCCATCGCGGCAGCCCGAACGCGGCGACGATCGTGATCAGGCTGGCGCCCACTCCCGAGGCGCGAACGAAACGGAACACCGCTCTGACATCCGCGAGGTGCGCGATCTCATCCTGCGTGTAGAAGCTCCCGATTCCTGCGGGGAAGCTCGCGTCGAAGAAGCACTGGTCGCACAGGACGAAGGCGCGTGTCGCGTCGTCGATCCGCACGATCTGGTCTAGCGACAACGCCTGATCGACGCCGTCAATCGGAAAGTGCGAGTGGAAGCGCACCCGATCGAGCCGCGCGTCGGTGGCGAACGACGCGTAGTAGGAGCGATCGTTGCCCCAAAAGCTGGCGGCACCCGCTATCGCCGCGACGGCGAACGCGACGCCGAAGACGATCTCGAGCGCGAGGCTACCGCGGGATCGCACCGAGACCGGTCCGTTCCGAGTATGAGAATCGCCCCTGACGCACCTCGACGGCGACGAACGGATCGTCAGTGACGAGCAGGTTACCGTCGAGATCGGCCCAATCGACGAGCGGAGCGATGTGCGCCGCGGCGGCGATGGCAACGCTCGACTCCGCCGCGCGGCACCCGAGCATCACCTTCAGGCCATGCGCATGCGCGGCGGCGATGAGCTCGAGCGCCGGGGCGATGCCGCCGCACTTCTGCAACTTCACGTTGATGCCGTTGACGATGCCCGCGACTTTGGGGACATCGGTGGCGCGCACCACGCTCTCGTCGACGACGATCGGCAGGCGCGACCGCTCGTGCAATTCGGCGAGTCCGTCGAGATCCTGCGGCGGCAGTGGCTGCTCCACGAACTCGATGCCGTACTGGACGATCGAATCGATCGTGCGCACCGCGCGACGCAGGTCCCACGCGGCATTCGGATCGACGGTCATGCGCCCGCGATAGCGCTCGCGGATCTTGCGCACCAGCGCGACGTCATTCGCAGCGCCGAGCTTGACCTTGAGAATGTCGAAACCGCGCTCCGCTGCCGCCGCGGCCCGTTCGGCCATAACCTCGGGCTCGGCCAGCCCGATCGTGAATGAGGTCGGCGGCGCGCGACGCGCGTCGAGGCCGAGCATGCGGTACAGCGGCACGCCGAGCGACTGCGCCGCGCGGTCGTGCGCCAGCGTGTCGAGCGCGCACGAGGCCGCGCCGCCGTGCGGGAATCGCTCGTCGAGTCGGAGCCGTAGCTCCTGCAACGCCAGCGGGTCGTCAGGCAGCAGCTCCAGCGCCGACTCCAGGTCGGCCCGCACCGACTCGCTGGACTCTCCGAAGTATGGGTCCGGCGACGCCTCGCCACGCGCGATGCGTCCATCACGCTCCAGTTCGACGAGCACGACGCGCTTCTCCGTGCGCGTGTGCCGCGAGATCGTGAACGGGACTTCGAGGTGCAGGTCGATCTCGCGGATGCGCGTGGTCATCGGGCCACCACGGCTTCGGCGATGACGTCCGCGCCGTAGCGCACCGCATCGGTCGCCGGCAATCCCGTCTGCCGCGCGACCGTCTCGATCGCCGTCTTCGCGTGGAGCCGGTCGAACGCGCCTTCGGCGAGGATCGCGATGCGCGTCACGCCAGGTCGCGACCGCGACGAAGCACACGACCGTGCAGCGGCTCTCGCACGATTCCATGGTCGAGCGCGATGCCGCCGTTGACCACGACAGCTGCGATCCCTTTCGCGTACTGGTGCGGACGATCGAACGTCGCCGCATCGGTGATCGTGAGCGGATCGAAGACCACGACATCCGCGTACCAGCCCTCCTGCAGCGCACCGCGCCGGCGCAGGCGCAATCGTGAGGCCGTGAGGCTCGTCATCTTCCTGATCGCTTCCTCCAGGCTGACGACACCGAGCTCCCGGACGTAGCGCGACAGCACTCGCGGAAAACAGCCGTACGCTCGCGGATGCGGCTGTCCTTCTGACAGCGGACCCTCGGGGGCGACTGCGGACGAGTCCGATCCGATGCAGACGAATGGGGCACGCAGCACCATCTCCACATCGGCCTCACACATCGAGTGGATCACGACGGGCACCGCGGCGTCCTCTTCGACGAGCAGGTCGCATGCGGCCTCGAGCGGTTCGATCCCGCGGTCGGCCGCCACCGCCGCGATGGTCTGGCCGACGAGCTCGGGCCGCCGTCTGGCGCGGGCGATAACGATCGCGTCCCAGCGGCGCTCGGTCTCGGTCTCGGCGTCCCGGATCCGTTGGCGCACGCCGGGGTCGCGCAGCCGCGACACCAACGCGTCGGTCCCGCCCTCGTGGACCCAGTCGGGCACGACCACGCCGAGGCTCGTGCTCGAGGCCGTGTAGGGATATTGATCCGCGGCCACGTCGACGCCTCCTTCGCGCGCACCGGCGATCAGCGCCAAGGTCTTCTCCACCTTGCCCCAGTTCTGGCGGCCGGCGGCCTTGTGGTGCGAGAGCTGGACGCGCGCGCCACTGCGGGCGCCGATCGCGAGGCCCTCCTCGACCGCCTCCACCAAACGCGTGCCCTCGTTGCGGATGTGGCTGGCGTACAGTCCGTCAGCGCTCGAGACCGCTGCGGCCAGGGTCGCGATCTCGTCCGTTTCGGCATACGAACCGGGCGGATAGATCAAGCCCGTCGCCATGCCGACGGCGCCCTCGTCCAGGGACGATGCCAGGAGCGCGCGCATGGCAGCGAGCTCACCGGCGGCCGGCGCGCGCCGGTCCCCGCCCATGACGCATTGGCGCAGTCGGCCGTGTCCGACGAACGAGCAGAAGTTGATCGCGGCGCCGCGGCCTTCGATCGCGCTGAGGTACTCATCGAAAGAGGTCCACGTCCGTTCGATGACGAAACGCTGCAGTCGGCGGTCGACCTCCTCAGCGGCGAGACCGATGGCTGGGGCGCTGGAGCTGCCGCAGTTTCCCGCGACGACGGTGGTGACCCCCTGATGCAGCGTGCTCAGCAGCCGGGGCTCGACGAGCACGGATTCGTCCGAGTGGGAGTGGATGTCGATGAAGCCCGGGGCGACCACCCGACCGGCGGCATCGATCCGTTGTTTGGCTGTGGCGCCCGCCAGATCGCCAATGGCGACGATACGCTCGCCGTTGATGCCGAGGTCCGCTCGACGCGGTGGCGCCCCGGTGCCGTCGCACACCTGACCGCCGTTGATGAGCAGATCGAATGCTGCGGTCAACGGCGTCGGCGTTCGGCCGCCTGATCTCCTCGTTCGCGGCGCTTGGCGACTGCGATGAGGCGCGGCGACCTGGCGTCGACCGGCTCCAAGCCATAGCTGCCGTAAACCGCGTCCACGGTGAAGCCCGTCGCGGCGAGAAGCAGCTCGAGCTCGCGGCGGTAGAGGTAGTGCAGCCGGCCGGTGCGCACGTAGCGGCGCAAGCGCCCCGCGCCGTCCAGCTCATCATAAATATTAGTGAACGTCATGCCATCGACGTCTGCGATCGAAGACGAGCTCTTCACCACGGTCTTCCCGCTCGCGTCGACGCGGGACCACTCCTGGACGACCGCGCCCTGCTGGGCCGCGATCCGCTCCGGATCAGGCTGGAACACGTCGAGCACGAACACGCCGTCACTCGTCAGATGCTCGCGGGCGCGGGCGAGTGCGGCGAGACGATCGTCATAAGAAAGGAGGAGAAAGCTATTGAAGGGGACGATGATCAGACGGAATGGCTCGGCCAGCGCGAACTCACGCATGTCGCCCAGGACCAGGTCGACCTCGACCTTGGCGTCCTTCGCCTTGCGGCGCGCGAGATCCAGCTGTGCCGCCGACGCGTCAAGCCCGATGACGCGATGCCCGTCCTGCGCCAGCGGGATCGCGACCCGGCCGGTGCCGCTGGCCAGCTCGAGGATCGGACCTCCGGTCCGCTTGGCCATGGCGCGGTAGAAGTCCAGATCGTGGGACAGGTCGCGATAGTCCAGCTCGTAGAGCTCGGCCAGACGAGCCGCCACCGCGGGGTCCGACTCGACGCCCATCCAGTCGAGCGAGCGCGACTCAGGCATTCCCTGCATGCGCGCGCCTCGCCCGGCGGAGGAGATCGGGCGAGGTCAATAGATCGATCGCGGTCATGGCCAGCGCTTTCGCGCCGACGATCATCGCCTCCTGGGCCTGCGGCGTCGCCGCGTAGCGGGCGAACTCGACCGAATGCGTCGGCGTTCCCTGCGGCGCGATGGCGAGATACGGGTGGATCGACGGCAAGAGGCTGGATACGTTCCCCATGTCCGTCGACCCGTGCGAGTCGCTCTGCGCGCGACGGCGCATCGCTCTCCCGAGCGCGGCGGCGTTGCCGCTGAAGGCCTCGACGATCGGCTCGTTGGTCGTCAGCGTGTCGCACTGGTCGATCCAGCGGAGCTGCAGGTCGGCTCCGGTGGCGACAGCGGCACCCTCGAAGCAGCGCTGCACTTTCACCTTCAGCTGTTCGAGATAGCGATTGTCCGGGGAGCGCACCATGAATCGTCCCGCGGCATGGGCCGGGATGATGTTCGGCGCGGCTCCGCCGTCGGTGATGATGCCGTGCATCCGGGAGTCGCTGCGAATGACCTGGCGCAGTGCGCTGATGTTGTTGTAGGACATGACCATCGCGTCCAGGGCGTTGATCCCGAGATAGGGCCGGGCCGCGGCGTGAGCGGCTCGCCCGGTGTACTCCACTTCGACCGAGACCATCGCGAGCATCAGCGGATCGAGCTCGTCGCCGGTGCCGGCGTGGAACATCATCGCCGCGTCGACGTCGCGGAACGCACCGGAGTCGATGAGCCGCGCCTTCCCGTTGCCGCGCTCTTCGGCGGGAGTGCCGATGACGCGCACCCCGCCGCCAAGCTTCGGCACAACCGCGCGCAGCGCCAAGAACGCGCCGACCGCTGCGGTGCCCATGAGGTTGTGGCCGCAGGCGTGGCCGATCCCGGGCAGAGCATCGTACTCGGCACACAGGGCGACCATGGGACCCCCGCCACCTCGGATCTCCGAGCTGAACGCCGTCTCCAGTCCGCCGTAGGGCCGTTGGACCGGCGCTCCGCACGATGACAGCAGTGCACCAAGCCGATCGGCGGAGTGATGCTCCTGATACGCCAGCTCAGGGTCGGCGTGGATCGCTAGAGAGGTTCGCTCCAACGCTGGACGAAGATCGTCGACGGCGCGCGAAACGGCGGACTTCAGTCCGTCAACATCGGGCATGGATCTACAGCATCATCACACAGCGGGGTCTAACCGCGCGCCGACAGCAAGGCCTCGAGCGCGGCCAGCGCGGCGACGAGAAAGGCCGCGGTCACGGCGCTGAGCGCGTCCGCGACCCGGAGCAACCCCAAGGCACCGACACCGACCCCGACGAGGGCGCCCCGCCGCAGCGCGATCAGGCCCGACCTTCGCCGGCGCGGGCGCGGTCGCGGCAGGTAATAGAAGATCGTCGACGCGGCCGCGAAAGCGACGACGCCTACTCCGAGCAAGAGGGCCGAGACCGCCGCCGCGTCCTGGGGCTCGCGCGTCGCGACGATGACCATGACCAGCAGCAGACCGGCGGCAGCGGCGAGAGCCAGAAGTCGAGCGATCACCCTTCCGGCTCAAAGCTGTCGATCGGGAGCACCGCCTGCGTCGGAGGATCGACCGCGGCGGAGGCGCGCGCTCGCTGCAGACGCTCCCCCACCCGGCCCAGCCAGCGCGAGCCGGCGTCGTGCGCCGATCTCGCGTTGTCCAAGTGTCGTCCGAGCTTCTGATGCTCGTCCTCGAAGCGGGCCAGATCCTGCGCGACCTGACCGAGGCAGGCCTGGATGTCCTTCGCGCTTTCCTGGATCGCCAAGCCCTGGAGGCCGAGGTGCACCGCGGCGAGGAAAGCCTGCAGCGTGCTCGGCGACACCGGCACCACGCTGTGCTCGGCGCAATATCCCCGCAGGTCGAAGTCCGGCTCGGACGCGACAGCCAGCTCGTAGTACACCGCTTCCGAGGGCACGTACATGAAGGCCACGTCGAGTGTCCCATCGGCCGGAACGATGTAGCGCTCGGCAACCGCGTCGACATGGCGCTTTACCGCGGTGATGAAGGACCGGCGCCTGGCCCGCCGATCGCCGCCTGAGAGGTTTGTCATTTCCGCGAACGCGTCGAGCGGAAACTTGGCGTCGATCGCGACAAGCTTGTCGCCGATCCTGACAACCGCATCGACCCGAGTGCGAGTGCTCGGGAATTCGTATTGCCGCTGGAAGCGACCCGGCAGCAGATCCTCGAGCAGCCGCTCGAGCATCAGCTCTCCGATGCCGCCGCGTAGCTTTGGCGGGCGAAGCAGGTCTTGCAGCGAGCCGATATCGCGCGCGAGCTCCGCGACCTCTCGGGCCTGTTCCTGGAGCGCGCCGAGACGCTCCCGCACGTCACCGATCGCCGACGACGTCTGCCCCGCGCCGAGCGCGACGACGTGTTGCACCGCGGACGACTGCGACGCGACCATCCGCTGCAGTGCTTCAAGCTGTGACCGCTGCGCGCGGGTAGCCAGCGCCACCCCGACGAGCGCCATCAGCGCGATGCCGAGGACGACGTACTCGAACATAGCGCGGAGTATAGAACGCATGTTCTTTTGTCTGTGCGCAAAGACGGCTAAACTATGCTTAAGACGGCTAGCGCATCGCCGAGGGACAGATCTCGGCGAAGGCGCAGGTTCCGCAGTTCGCCACCGATGGCTTGGGCGTGAAGTCGCGCTGACGGATGCCGAGCGCCGCGCGCTGGATCCGCTCCAGCGTGCCGCGCAGATCGCTCTCAGTTTTGACCGCGGAGCCGACGAGACCACTCTCCAGGAAGTAGAGCGTGACGCGAGCGGGGAGTCGGCCGAAAGCGCGACGGAACGCCAGAGCGTAGACGTCGAGCTGAAGACTGTCCTTTGCGCGCGAGTCCGCGATCCGCTGTTCTCGAACGTCTGAGCTCTTCCAGTCGACGATGGTCGACAGATCGCGATCGGCGGAGGTTACCGCATCGAAGCGGCCCGTCACCCGATTCAGCCCGACCATGAAGCTGAAAGGTCGCTCGACGAAATCCGGGAGCGACCCGTTCGCTTCGGCGCGCGCGTAAAAATCATCGATCGTGCGCAGTCCTTGCTCGAGACGACCAGCAGCGTGTTCGGCGGAGAGAAATCCTTCGGCGACCCAGGCCGCGCGAAACGACTCCTTCACCTCCTCGGCGGTGACGGATTGACCGCCGATCCGGCGCGAGTAGTAGTCGGCTACGGCGCGATGCAGTGCTGCGCCATACATCGCCGACGGGTGCATCGGTACCGGCAAGCGAAGGACGTGCCCGAATTTGTATCGCAGCGGACAGGCCCAGTAGTCCTCGAGACCCTGCCGACTGACGGTGAGGATCTCGGTATCTGGCATCGGCTCCATCGTTCGTGCCGGTTCGTCACTCGGTGCGAATCGCGCGATCACGCTCGCCGGCGTCTCGGGATGGACGTGCGGCAAAACCAGCGGTCCGAGCGCTTCGGCGAGGAACGGGCTCGGGCGCCGCGGACGGAGATGGCCGTAGTCGCGCGCCGCGGTGAAATACAGCTCGTCCCGCGCCCGCGTCATCGCGACATAGAACAGACGGCGCTCCTCCTGCTCGTGATAGTCCCCGGCCGGAAGCCGATCCTTCGCCAGCCCCGTCGGGAGCTCGAGCGCATCGCCGCGCTGCGCCACCGGAAACCGGCCCTTGGTGCAGGAGCCGACGAACACGATCCGAAATTCCAGCCCCTTCGCCTTGTGCACGGTGAGGATGCTCACGGCGTCCGAGGTGAGGTCGACTTCGGCAGTGGCCGGATCGTCTCCGGCTTCGAGCAGCAGGTCGATCTCGTCGACGAAGAACGGCACGCGGTCGACGGAGAGGGTCTCGCCGACGGAACGGACGATGGTGAAGAACTTGGCGATGTTCTTGGCTTGATCCTCGGCCGCGACCGACTCCGCCCGCGCGAGCTGCTCCAGCGTGCCGCTCTTGCGCAGGAATTCGTACAGCACTTCTCCGGTCGTGCGCTCCCCGGCCATCGCGGTGAAGTGGCGGAGATCGGCGACGAGTCGTCGCGCCGCGTCCGCCCCCGCTTCGGACACGTCTTCGTCACCATCGGCGATGCGCTCCAAGACATCGCGGAGGGTCACCGTGCGTCGATTGGCACCCTCGAGCGCATGCACCAGGTCGGCATTCGGAAATCCGTAGAGCGGCGACGCCGCGAGGAGGTACAGCTGTCGGCTCTCCGATGGTCGGGCCACCGCGTAGAGGAAGGCGAGCAGTAGCCGGATTTCACCACGCTGATAGAGGCCGGCGGTCCCCGAAAAACGATATGGAATCCCACGGTGCGCCAAAGCGGTCATGAACGGCTCGGCGTCGCGGTTGGCGCGGACCAGGATCGCGAAGTCGCCCGCGCCTCTTCCGCCGGTCATACCATCCGCGATCCGCTCGGCTACGGAGTCAGCCTCGTCGCTTGCGGTCGCGAACGGAAGGAATTCCGCCAGTCTCCCCTCACCGCGCGCCGACCAGATCCGTTTGGAGATGCCGAGCTGCACCTCCAGACGGTCGGGGTCGTTGTGGCGTATGAGGCGGTAGGCAGGGTCGAGGATTAGCTGGTGCGAGCGGAAGTTTTGGGTCAGGCTGACGAGCTTTGCCTCGGGAAAGGCCTCGCGGAACATGACCATGTTGGAGAGCGCGGCGCCGCGCCATTTGAAGATCGATTGATCGTCGTCGCCGACGACGGTGATGTTGCGATGGTCGGCGCAGAGAAGCTGCAGCAGCTCGAACTGCGCATGGTTGGTGTCCTGGAACTCGTCGACCAACACGTAGCGATAGCGGCTGCGGAGCCGTTTGGCGGCGGCCGGGTGCTCGCGCAAGATCCGCAGCGCCAGCGAGATCTGATCGGCGAAATCGAGCACGCCGTTTCGCGCTTTCAGCTCCTCGTAGGCGGCGTACGCCTCGGCCAGCTCCTCCTGCTGCTCGGATGCTTCGGCGAGTCCGGTGTCATTCGGGTTCGCCTCTGATAACTGGCGCTGCGAACGCGCGTACGAGCGGTACTCCTGCGGCGAGACATCCTCGTCGCGAGCTCTGCTGAAGAGCGTGATCAGGCTTCGCACATGCCGTGTCGGATCTCCCAGCGGCCGGTAGTGACGGAGCGGAAGCTCGAACAGGTGCGCGCGAAGAAAGATCGCCTGCTCCGCATCCGACAGGACCTTCAGCTCGCTTCCGATGCCGAGCTCGAGGGCGAACTCCTTGACGATCTGATCGCCGAAGGCGTGAAACGTTGCGATCGCGACATTGCTCTGACCTAGGGGCGTGAGCAGGTCGACGCGCTCCTCCATCTCGGCGGCGGCCTTCTCGGTAAAGGTCACGGCCAGGATCTCCTGAGGTCGCGCCCGACCGGACGCGATCAGATGCGCGACCCGCCGCGTGAGGACTCTGGTCTTGCCGGTGCCGGCGCCCGCGACGATCAGCAGCGGGCCGTCGCCGTGCACGACCGCATCCCGCTGCGCCTCCGTGAGGTCGGCGAGCGGATCGCCGGAAATCTCGATCGGCCCGATCGCGCCGGTGATGAGCTCCAGCTGATCAGGTCGACGTGGCGTTATCAAGTATTACTAAGCAGCCTCCCCATCCGTAATACCCATGATGCTAGGCTCGCGCGCCATGCGCCTCGGCCTCCCGGCGATGCTCGCGTACTCCGCGGGATCGGTCGGAGCCGGCGCCTTCTTTGCCTTCAACAACTTTGTCATTCCCCTGCTGCTCAGCGCGATGAACGCGCCTGATCTGCTGATCGGCCTGCTCTCGAGCACCAGAAGCATCGAAGGCGTGATCGTGCAGCCGACGATCGGCGCGTGGTCCGACCGGCTAGCGACGCCGCTGGGACGGCGGCGCCCATTCCTGCTCGTGGCGATCCCGCTCTCGGCGCTGTTCCTGTTCCTCGCGCCGTTCGCGAACACGCTCGTGCAAGTCGCAGTGGCGATCTTCCTCTTCTCCATCTTCTTCAACGTCGCGGTCGATCCGTATGCCGCTCTTCTGCCTGACATCACACCCGCGGATCAGCGTGGCACGCTGTCCGGTATCTCCAATGGGATCCAGCTCGTCAGCCAGGTCGCGTTCCTCATCGTCGTCTCCATCGCGGCGTCGAGTGGCGCGGTCCCCCTTTGGACCTTCGGCTTTTGCGGAGCCGTCCTGCTCGCGAGCTTCGCCGTCACAATCCGCTTCGTTCACGAGCCGCGGCAGCTGGCTGAACGCGCCGCGCATCTGCCGTTGCGCGCGTATCTGGAAACCCTCGTGCGCAACGGGCAGGCGCTGCGCTATCTCGGAACGATCTTCGTATACCAATTCGGATTGAGCGCAGTCATCCCATTCCTGCCGCTCTTCATCACCAAAGATCTCGGCCAGTCGAACGAGATCGCGATCGCACTCTCGGCGCTGACGCTCCTGGTCACGGCAGCTTCGGCGATCGCGTTCGGCGCGGCCGCCGATCGCGTCGGCCACCGCACCGTACTCGGTGTCGGCTGGACGATCCTTGCCGTTGCGGCGCTCGGTGGCACGGTCATCCGATTCCTACCTGAGACCATCGCCGTTGTGGTCCTGGCCGGGATCGGCAACGGGGCGGCTACGGTGGTGAAGTGGCCGCTGCTGACGCTGCTCATACCCGCGGAGGAGACCGGGATCTACGCGGGCCTTTCAGCCGCGGCCGATTCGATCGCGATCCCGCTGTCGGTTTTTGTGGCCTCCGAGGTCTTCCTCCCGACGCTCGGCTATCGAGGCGTGTTCGCGATGCTCGCGATCAATATCGTAATCGCGCTGGCGCTGCTGCTCGCGTTTGTGCGTGTGCCGCGACCGGCCGCCGTGCGGAGTCTGACGGCACAATAGGTCGGGCCTTGCGCGCTCTGTGGCTGTTGCTGGCGCTGCTGCTCGTCGCCGCATGCGAGGTCGCGCCGGCACAGTCGTCGCCCACGGTCTCGGAGCGGGTCAACATCGGACCCGACACGCAGCGCGAGCTCGAGGCCGTGCTGCAGAAGAAGTCGGATGCGATCCGCCGGCAGGACCTCAGCGGCTTTCAGGCCACGATCGATCTCACTCGAGCCGCCTTCCGGCGGTGCTGGCTCGAGGCCTTCGACGAATTCAGTCGCGGCTCGATCCCCTTCGGCACGCTGGGCACAAAGATCGTGAAGCTCGAGCCGTACCTCGATGGCTACGTCCGCGCGTACGTCGTCGATGACAGCACCTCGGTCTCGCGCCGCTACTTCCGCAGGAGCGGCGGGAGCTGGGTGCTGACCGAGCCGCGCGACGAAGAGCTGGGCGGCGAGCGCGGCAAGACCGTGGACGGCCTCGAGCTTTCCTATTGGGGAATCGACGAGGACATCGTCGGTCTCCTGGCCGATGAGGCCATCGCGACCCGGACGTTCCTGACCCAGCAGCTGCGCACGGCGGCTCAGACGTCCTTCGCGGTGCGCTTCTATCCGACGCGCGAGTCGGCGCAGCAGCAGGTCGGCTGCCGCACGGCGGGCTCGCACCTGGTCAACGATCCGCGCGACCCGTTCCTGCGCATCTTCATCGTCGCGCTGGCGCCGTCGTTGCAACAGGTCAGTGACGACACGCGAGCGCTAGTGCGCCACGAAGGGCTGCACTGGGTGCAGGACCAGTTCATCCCCGGCATCAGTGCGCGCATGGATTGGTGGCTGACGGAGGGCTGGCCGGACTATGTGGCGAACGCGCCGCGGCCGGGCACGGGCCAGCTGATCTGCTCCGGACGGACGCCGGCGCTGGCCGACCTCCGGCGTGGCGCGCCGCAGGACGATCCGAACTCGCCTCCCGAGCTCGCGAGCCAGTACTACTCGTACGCCCACAGCATGGTCGAGTACCTCTACGCGCACTTCGGAGCCGACGCCTACTGGAGCTTCATGACCGCGTTCAAGGCGACGACGAATCCCGAGGTGGTGTACCCGCAGGTGGTGAAGCAGACCGCCGATGCCTATTACGCGGACTGGCTCGCTTGGGCCAAAAAGAAGTACTGCTAAGCGGCCCCGTCCGCTAGCGACTCGGCCAGCTCGAACAGCGTCCGGACCGCCGGACCCTGCGGCCCCTTCGGCGAGTGCAACGTCTCCTCCTCGGCCCAGAAGGTCCCCGCGATATCGAGATGGGCCCACGGGCGGCCGTCTTGCACGTGCGCCTCGATGAATGCCGCCGCGGTGCAAGCGCCGCCGGGACGTCCGCCGGTGTTCTTGATGTCGGCGATGTCGGACTGGATCTGCAGGCGGTGCTCGGGCGTGATCGGCATCGGCCACATCTTCTCGCCGGCGCGCTTCGAAGCGCCGATGACGTCGCCGACGAAGTCATCAGGCTTGCCGAAGACGCCGGTGAGATGGTTGCCGAGCGCGACCACGATCGCGCCGGTGAGGGTCGCCACCGTGACGACTCGTCGCGCGCCCTGTTGCAGCGCGTACGTCACGCCGTCGACGAGGACGAGCCGCCCCTCGGCGTCGGTGTTGATGACCTCGATCGTCTTGCCGCCCATCGACGTCACGACGTCGCCCGGCTTCGTCGCGGCGCCCCCGGGGAGGTTCTCGGTCGCTGGCACGACCCCGAGCGCGTTGACCTTCGCGCCGGCTTTCGCCAGCGCCCACACCGTCGCGATCGCCACGGCGCCACCGGTCATGTCGCCCTTCATCAGATGCATGCCCTCGGGATCCTTCAGCGAGATGCCGCCGGAGTCGAACGTGATCCCCTTCCCCACCACGGCCAACTCGTATCCGCTGCCGCCGCGGCCGTGGTAGCGCAGGACGATGAAACGCGGCGGCTCGTGGCTACCGTGCGACACGGACAAGAACGACTGCATCCCGAGGCGTTCGGCCTGCTTCTCATCGAGTACCTCGACCTTGACCTTCGCTTCTTTGCCCAGGGCCATCGCCTCGTCGGCGAGGACGCGCGGCGTCAGCTGATTGGCCGGTGTGTTCGACAGGCGGCGGACGAGGTTTACCGCCTGTCCGACGATGTCGGCGCGGTCGACCTCCGCCGCGAGGGATTTGGAATCGCCGACCACGATCTGCACGCTCGCGAGCGGCGGCAGATGACGCAGACGCGCCTGGGTCCGCAACGACTCGGGGCGGAACATCGCGAAGTGCACGCCTTCGGTCGCGGCGCGGACCGCGGTCCGATCGTCGAGGCCGCTGTCGAACGCGATCGCGACGCTGCGCACGCTGAGGTCCCACAGGGCACGAACGCCCGCGCTCGCGACGCGGCGCGCCCGTTCGATATTGAAGTCCGCGCGCTTGCCCGCGTTCACCACGACGAGTCGATTGATCCCGCCGCGCTCGAGCGTCTGCACCATGCGGTGATACGCGAGCTTCACCGCATCGTCCTTCGCCACGCGCTCGTAGGCGCTCTGCACGCCGCGCGGCAGACCGCGGATCTGCGCCAGCCCTTCCTCGAACAGCGGCAGGACAAGAGCGTCAGTCGCTTTGAGCCCGGACATGGTCGTAGCGCGGAACCTCATGACGGTGAGCTCCGGTGATCAGCGCGCGGCGTTAGGCGCGCCGGGTGCGGGCGCGGGTCGTTCGACGCTTAGCCGCGGGCTTGCGCGCCGATGCGGCCTTCCGCGTCGTCCGCTTTGCAGCAGTGCGACGGGTGGACGCGCCATTGCGCGCGGCCGAGCTGCGCCGCGCCGATCCGTTGCTTCGTCCCTGCTGGGCTTGACTCTTCACCAAGCCGACGACGTTGCCTTCGGGATCGGCGAAGAGCGCATAGGTCACGACGCCCATGTCCATCGGCGGCATGATCGTGCGCGCGCCGAGCTTCTCCGCCTTGGCCAAGGTCTTCGCCGGATCCGGCGTGTCGACGTAGAACGTGAGCCAACTGCGTCCGTCCTGGCTCGGACCGATGCCGCCATTGATCCCTCTGCCACTAGCTTGCGTGTCCACCATTCCGTAGTCCTGCGGATTGTTGGTGTCGACGCCCCAGCCGAAGAGGTCTTGATAGAACCGCTGCACGGCCTTCGCGTCACGCGCGTTGATCTCGAAATGCGTCACTGGATGTGCCACGTCGTTGCCTCCCCATGCTCCGATTAGCCCGCACACACTACGCCCCATGATGGTCATGCGGAAACGGACGCGAAGAGGCTATGGCGTCGAATCGATCGCCGAGACCTTCCAGGCGTCGTTCTGGCGGACCAGCAGCAGGCGGCCTCTCGCGAGCGGCCAGGTGAATCGCGTCACCGTCGGCGCGGCGGGACGAGCGGCAGCCGGAAGCTGATCCCAATAAGCCGCCTCCGCGTCCTCGACCGCCGTCGCCAACGGGGAGATCAGGCCGGGTTCGAGATCGTCCGAGCTTCCGTGGTAGTTAGCAACGACATCGGCGCCCGTCGCGAACGCCGTCGCAGCCGCCGAGTCGCCTCGCTGCAGCGCGGCCAAGAATCGATCGACGACGTACAGCAGACTCGGATAGAGGCGGGTCGTGGCCGCCGGCACGCTGGTGCCGCGCCAGATCGTCTGAAGCCTGGCAAGACCCCACTGGGCGTAACCGTCAAACGCCTGATGGAGAAAACCGCCGGGCCCGGAGCTGCCCTCGGCAGGATCGACCTGGCTCGCAAACAAGACGTCCGCGGCAAGGATCCTGGCCGCGCTTAGGAGCGGCGATCGCCACAGCTCGGTCACCGTGTCTCCCATGCGATACCGCACGAATCGGAGCGGCGTGGGGCCGACGCCGCCGCAGCCGCTGCGGCACACCGCAGCCGGGATGACCAGCGCGGCGAAGGTGAGTGCGTCTCCGTCGCGAGTGAACCAAAGGTCGTTCCAGCTGAACTGTTCTTGTCCGGCTGAGCCGATGGGAAGCACGAATGCGTGGACGCGCCAATCAGCGCCCTGCGGATAGGCGAGGATGCCTGGCCCGTAGAGCAGTGTGCTCGACACACGGAGGACCTGAACTCCACCGGGATTCGTGATGATGCCCGACTGCAGGCAGGGATCGAGGGCGGCGATCACCGGACCTGCGTCTTGAATGGTCTTGCCGACCAGACGAACGTGGACGAGAGACTCGAGCTCGTGCCATCGCGCCGTCTCGAGCGACATCTGCGCGACGTACGAATCGTTTGGCCCGAGGAAGCGCGGCGAACACGAGTCCGCCTGGACCGGCGGCGTTTGTAACGCGACCGGTGGCGTGGGCGTGGCGTTCCCCAGAACGGGTAGCGCGAGCGTCGTCGCGCCGGCCACGACCGAGATCGTTCGGCCGCCGGCGATCTTGACCACACGGTGGTTGCCGCCATCGGCGACAAAAAGGTCACCAGCGGCATCGACGGCGATGCCGTACGGCAAAGACAGACCGGACGCGACGGTCGTGATCGTGCCGTTTGGCGCCACGACGCGCAGGCGACCGGTGAAGTCGGAAAGGTATAGGTTGCCGCTCGGATCCACGGCGAGTCCTTGGGGTGAGATCGGGACACTCGTCGCCGCAACACCGTCGGAGCTCTCGGCGCCATAGCTGCCCATCCCGTTACCGGCGACGGTCTTGATCACGCCGTCGGTGCCGATACGTCGAACCCGGTAATTGGAGTAGTCCGCGACGAAGAGAGCCCCCGAGGGATCCGTGGCGAGAGCCTCCGGATCGTGCAGTCGCGCCGATAACGCTTGCCCGCCATCACCGCGATAGCCCTGAGTCCCATCGCCGGCGACCGTCTCCAGGCGGCCGTCGCTGCGGAGCACCGCGATCCGGACGGGATATCCCTGCACGATGTACAGGTCGCCGGCGGGCCCGAACGCGATCCCGCCTGGATTCGGGAATTCACCGCGGCCGGTTCCGCCGACGACCGTCGAGATCACGCCGCCCGGGGTCACTTTGCGGATACGCGGCCGCGGACCGGTGTCCGAGATGTAGAGATTGCCATCTCGATCGATGGCCAGGTTTCGCGGCAGGTGCAGGGTGGCCTCGACCGCAGGCCCGTTGTCGTCCTCTTTGACCGTTCCCGTGCCATTGCCCGCGACCGTCGTGATCCGGCCGTCTGTGCCCACGCGCCGGACCCGGCGGTCCTCGGGGTCGGCGATGAACAGATTGCCGCCAGCGTCGAACGCCAGGCCCCACGGCTGGTTCAGCGCGGCCGCGCTCGCGGTGCCGCCGTCCCCCGGCGCAGCGATGACGCCAGCGAACGCGAGTCGCGGACTCGCGCTCGGCGCTGCGGACGGGGTCGGGCCCTGCGACAGCCCATCCTGCGGCGATGCGGACTGAGTCGGGCCTTGCGACAGCCCATCCTGCGGCGATGCGGCGCACGCCGCGATGATCAGGACTGCCGCCAGGGTGACGGTGCTCAGGCGGACGGCGAACATAGCGGCACTTTACGCTCCGTCGATCCCGTGGCGACCGAGCTTCCGCGAGGTATCTACTAGAGCTCCGCTAGCAGTTGACCCGATCAGGCGACCGGCGACGAACGCGTGAGTGCTTGCTCGAGCCGCGCTCTGGCCTCGCTAAGTGACCGCACCAGGGCCCGCTCTTCCCCGACGCGGCGGGTGATCCCAAGGTCGTCCAGGTATTGCAGCAGCGGCAGCACGAATTTCCGGCTCGACCTCGTCACGTCGCGCGCGCGCGACACCGCGATCCGCCCCGTCGCGCCAGCCTCGTCAACGATCGCCAGGCCGAGGCGACGGACACTGTCCGGGAGCAGGACGAGGTCAGGAGCGAGACGGACAAGCTCGCCGCGTTCGGCAAGGGCGATGACGGTGTCCGCATCGAGGCCGAGCTCATCGGGAGAGGGCGGCCGTGTCTCGTTCGCGGCAAGCTTCGTTCGGGCGATGGTCCATACGTGTTCCGCGGCAGCGCCCAACGCGACCCGATGGGCCGGACGCGCTATCGCGGCGCCGCGATCGACCAGCGCTTCATCCGCGAGCAGCCGTTGGAGCAGTGGTGTCCACACTTTTGTCTCCAGACGGAGTGCGCTTCGCAGCTCCTCCTTCGGCATTCCGGCGCGGAGCGGGTGCGCGGCGTGATACGCATCGGCGGCCGCAATTGCCCCAGACACCAACTGTGCGTATCGATCCCGCGAGAGCAGAAACGGATCGAGCGCCAGGATTCGATCAGCGACGAGGAGTCGCTCGATTCGCGCGGCGAGATCCGCGGGCGACAGCTCCAGCCGCCGCGCGAGCTCCGCACGCGTGATCGGCATCGTCAGCAGCGAGACGATGTGCTCGTCGGCGCCGCCGCTGGCATTGCGTTCGAGAGCGGCGACGGTCTCCGCCCGACGTCGAAGCCTTCGCGCGCTGGCATCGGCCACGGTACCGCCGCCGATGGTCTCCGCCGGCGAGGGATAGCGCAGCACGAAGCGATCGCCGGCCAGCGCCGCGACAGGCTCGGCGAGACGGAGCTGCGCCCAACCACTCTCACCGGCGGCGAGAGCGGTGCCATCGAGGACCGAAACGCCCGCGACGACCTCAGCGGTGCCGAGGTGCAGCTTCACCGTCGCGTCGTGGGTCAAGGGCCGGGAGGTCTCTCGCAGAACGGTCACGCGGGCGGTGAGGAGCGATGTCGCGCGCAAGGTCCCGGGTCGCACGGCGACCATGCCGCGACGCAGCGATGCGGCATCCACGCCGGCGAGATTCAGCGCCACGCGGCTTCCGGGCACAGCCCGCTCGATCTTGTGCCGGTGGGTCTGCAGCCCGCGCAGCCGTGCGCGCTGGCCTCCGGGCACGATCTCGACCTCTTCGCCGACCGCGAAGTAGCCATCACGCAGCGTCCCGGTGACGACCGCGCCGAAGCCAGGCATCGTGAAGGCGCGATCTATCGGTAGTCGTGGTCGTCCCAGATCGCGGCGCGGCTCCATGTCGCCGAGCACGGCCTGCAGCCTGTCGACGAGATCGTCGAGACCGATCTTCGTCGTGGCGCTGACCTCGACGAGGGTCGCCGCCGCGAGTGGCGTGGCCAAGAGCGCCTTACGCACGTCATCGCCGGCGAGCGTCGCGAGGTCGTCGTCGACCAGATCTCGCTTCGTCAGCGCGACGACGCCGCGCTCGACGCCGAGGAGCTCGAGGATCGCGAGATGCTCGCGGGTCTGTGGCATGACGCCCTCGTCGAGCGCGACCACGAGCAGGACCGCGTCGATCCCGCCGACGCCGGCCAGCATGTTGCGCACAAAGTCCTGGTGTCCAGGGACGTCGACGATCCCGATCTCCTCGCCACCGGGCAGCCGCAGCCAGGCGAAGCCGAGGTCGATCGTCATCCCCCGCTCGCGCTCCTCCTGGAGCCGGTCGGGATCGATGCCGGTCAGAGCGCGGATCAGCGTCGACTTGCCGTGATCGACGTGCCCTGCCGTAGCGACGACGCGCATGGGCTAGCGGTTCGCCTCGCAGAGCGAGAACAGCAGCGGGGCGCCGACGAGGGCCAGGAACGTGAAGAACGCGGCCCACAGGCCGAGCACCACGCCCCACGCCCGACCCGAGATGCGCCGCTCGTCGTCGGGGTCGCGGGCCTGGGTCACTTCACGAGGGTCGCGACGCACTCGATCTCCACTCTCCCGCCGCGCGGCAGTCCAGCTACCTGCACCGTCGCGCGCGCCGGGGCGTGGCCTCCGAACGCCTCGCTATAGACGGCGTTCATCTCGCTGAAATCGGTGAGGTCCGTGAGGAACACCGTGGTCTTGAGCACGTGCTGGAGATCGGTCCCCGCCGCTTGTAACACCGCGCTGAGGTTCTCCAGCACGCGTTGCGTCTGTTCGCGGACGGTGCCGCCGATCAGCTCACCGCTGTTCGGATCCAGCGCGATCTGGCCGGAGCAAAAGACCAGATCGCCGGACGCGATCGCCTGCGTGTAGGGTCCGATGGCCTTGGGTGCGCCCTCGGCCGCGATCCGCTCCAGCGCTGCCCGCCGTCGCACCGGCCGTCGTCCCGTGGCTCGAGACGGACCTTTATCCGCGTTCACGCTTCCTCCTTCGGCCCGGCCGCGCTCGTCACCGCTCGTATCAGCCGCTCGTCATCCTCGGCGAGGATCGCACGAAGGTCGAGCACGACTTCGTCGTCGATGATGCGCGCGATGACCGGCGGCTGCGCGCGACGCAGCCGCCGGACCAGCTCCTGCGGCCGCACCGCGGTCAGCGCAACGCCGCGAGACGGCTGCGTCTCCTCAGGCAGCGAACCCCCGCCGATCGTCGACTCGGTGCTGACGACCCGCGCCGCGATGCCAGCGGCCGCGAGAGTCTCCGATATCGCTTTGGCCCGCCGCGCCAGTGTCGCCGGCCGGGCGGAGATCATGCGCCATACCGGCACGCGCTCCGCGGCGCGGCCGTCACGGTACAGCTCCAACGTGGCCACGAGCGCGGCGAAAGTGATCTTGTCCGGTCGGACGGCGCGCATCAGCGGATGACGACGCAGCCGTTCCAGGATCTCGGCCCGCCCGACGGCAAGCCCGGCCTGCGGTCCGCCGAGAAGCTTGTCTCCGCTGAAGGTGACGACCTCCGCGCCGGCGGCGACGGCCTCCGCCACGGTCTGCTCGTGCGCCAGACCGAAGCGCGCCGTGTCGAGCACTGTGCCGCTGCCAAGGTCGTGCACGAATGTCACGCCGCGCTCACGCGACAGCGCGGCGAGCTCTTTGTCCGTGGCAGCATGCGTGAAGCCGACGACGCGGAAGTTGCTGGCGTGCGCGCGAAGGATGACCGCGGTGCGCGGCGTGATGGCTTCGCTGTAGTCGCGGAGGTACGTGCGGTTCGTCGTGCCGACCTCGGTCAGCGTCGCTCCGGATTGCCGCATCACGTCGGGAATGCGGAACGAGCCGCCGATCTCGATGAGCTCGCCGCGCGCGACGATGACCGCTTTGCCCTTTGCCAGCGCGGCCAGGGCCACGAGCAGCGCGGCGGCGTTGTTGTTCGTCACCAGCGCGTCTTCCGCACCGGCCAGCTCCGCCAACAGCCTGCGCGCGTGCACGTGCCGCTCACCGCGACGACCCTCGTCGAGGTCGTACTCGATCGACACCGCACCGGAGGCGTTTCGTATCGCGTCCACGGCCTCGGCCGCGAGCGGAGCGCGCCCGAGGTTCGTGTGCAGGATCACGCCCGTCGCATTGAGCACGGGGACGAGCGTCGGGCGCTCGGCCTGCTCGAGGCGGCGGCGCGCGTCGCGCACCACCGCAGCGATCTCGGGGGCGGCGTCGCCGTTGTGCGTCGTGCGCCGTGCGGCATCGAGAGATTCGCGGACCGCAGCAACGAAGCGAGAGCGCCGCTTCGGCGCGACGAGGGCGCGCGGCGCGGCGCGCAAGACCGCGTCGACAGATGGCAGCCCGCGAAGCGCTTTCACGCCGGCGCTGGCGCGACGACGGGAAGCGCGCCAGGCAGGCAGCGGATCTCGAGTCGCTCCGCTTGCGCCGGCTCGCCGTCGAACTGCACCGGCAGTGATCGCTCCTGTTCGATGACCACCTCGCGGACCTTCAACAGGCGCACCTTCGGGCGCGTCACGTGCGTGCCGCTGTAGACGCGTGCCAGGAGCACGATGCCCTCGGCGAGGGTGGTGTTCCCGATGATGCACAGATCGAGCACGCCGTCGTCGATGCGCGCGCCTGGAGCGATGCGCATGCCTTTGCCGAAACGCTCGCCGTTCGCCGCGACGACAAGCAGGTGCGGCCCGATGATCGTCTCGCCGTCGACGTGTACGCGGAGCGGCCTGGGCCGGTACACCGCCAACGTCTGGATCGCCGCCGTCAGGTACGCGAGCGGTCCGACGATGCGCTTGTGTGTCTCGAGGACGCGCGCGCCAGCGGCGTCGACGCCCGCGCCAACGCAGTTCGCGAAAGCTCGCCCGTTCGCGATGGCGATGTCGACGGGCCGCGCCTTCCCGCTGACCGCCAGTCGCGCGGCCGCGCGCCAGTCGCGGAGGCCGAGAGCGTGAGCGAAATCGTTGGCGCTGCCAAGGGGCACGATCGCGAGCTCGGCGTCCGAGCCAAGGACGCCGTTGACGACCTCATGCACGGTCCCATCTCCGCCGACGGCGATCACGCGGGTGTAGCCCTCCGTGGCGACCGCTTCGCGCGCCAGACGAACGGCCTCACCGGTTGCGGGTGTCTGCGTGATGTCGACCCGGGCGCCGGTCTCGCGATAGATGGCGATGAGCTCCTTCAGTCGCCGTGCCGCCCCGCCGCGTGCCGCCGTCGGATTCACGATCGCCAGCAGACGACCGGGATGCAGGTCCGTCACGCTCGGAATGCTAATCGTCGGGTATCGTTAGGTCTCCGATGCCGAAGAAACGTCGCTCCCGCGCGCGCCAGCGCACGATCAGCCGCCCCAGCCCGGTTGCCGCGCCGCGCGAAGAGCGCGTGGGCGGCGCGCCGGCGCCGGTGCGTCCCCGGTTCACCCGCCCAGGCACGATCGCGCGCGCGACCGGCCAGCCGTCGCAGACGCTGACGCGAAACGCGACGGCGGAGTACGGCTTCGTGGTGCGGGATCTGCGGCGCATCGCGATCACTGCGGTCGGGAGCCTGGTGCTCCTCGGCATCGCCACCGTCGTCGCGGACTTCGTCGTCTTCAAGTAACCCACGCCGACCTGTCTTCCTCGGCGGCCGAGCGAACGCGCGTAACATGAGCCGACAGGGCGCGTAGTTCAGCGGTAAGAACGCGCGGTTCACATCCGCGAAGTCGCTGGTTCGATTCCAGCCGCGCCCACCGATGCCACGGCTCGTTGGTCTTCTCGCGGCGATACGGTCCAGCGCACTCGCATTCAGCATCGCGACGACGGCATGCGCGCCTCCGAGCATGCAGCCACCAGCCTCGATCTCGACCACGGAGTCGCGAGCGACCATCGTCGAGTACGCGACGCCAGAGCCGGGCAGCGACCTCGGAGGGATCGTCAGAGGACCTGACGGCGCGATGTGGTACACGGCCGGTGGGCTGCACCACCCATTGCGCATTGGTCGCATAACGTCATCAGGTCAGCTGCGCGAGTTCGTCGTTCGCGACCAGTCCCAGTCAGCCAACATGATCGCGGCCGGAGCTGACGGCGCGCTGTGGATCACGCAGACGGGAGCGGGGCGAACCACGATCGCGCGCGTGACCGTCGACGGCGCCGTTACGGAGTTCACGACGCCGGGGAATCCACCCGATCACCTGCCGCGAAATCTCGTCGGGATCGTTCTCGGCCCCGACGGCGGTCTCTGGTTCCCTGAGGCGTTCTTCGACAAGATCGGGCGGATTACGACCTCGGGAATGATCATGGAGTTTCCGCTTGCGACTCGCGGCGCCGAGCCAAGTCACATTGCAGCCGGGCCCGATGGCGCACTTTGGTTCATCGAACCGGGCGTGAACAGGATCGGCCGAATGACGACGAAAGGCGAGGTCCGCGAATACGACGTCCCCACTCGGGATAGCGATCTCGTGGATATCGCCGCAGGTCCCGACGGCGCGATGTGGTTCACGGAGTACCGGGGTCAGCGCATCGGACGCGTCGATTCGAATGGCAACGTGACCGAGTTCGCTGTCGCCGAGCTCGGTCCGGTAGGCCTCACGGCCGGTCCTGATGGCGCCGTCTGGTTTGCCGCCGCGCAGGCGAACGCGATCGCGCGAATAACGACGACCGGTTCGGTGACCGTGTATCCAATTCCTACGGCGAATAGCACACCCTACCGTGTCGCGTCAGGGGACGGCGGGATTTGGTTCACCGAACAGGCCGCGGCACAGATTGGTCGCGTCGTACTGCGCTGAGGTCCGCGGCGTCGCGTCGGCTGCCGGGCAACAGTGGACCGACGCAGGTCCTCGACGTCGTGCGCACGCTCCTCGACGGCCGCCACTTCGAGGACAACCCGATGCCGTCGGACCTCATTCAGGGCATCGCCGAGGCCGGTCGCGTGACCAGAATCTCGATGAACGCCCTCTGCCGGATGGCTGCTACTGCAACGGCAACGGCCGGAAAGCGTCCTGACCAGCGCCGAGGTCGGTCTTTCAGACCGCTAGGTCTGAGAAGAGAAAGTGCGAACGAGCTGTCGGCCCCCAAACCAACTCGCTGATTCGACCGGCGATTCTGCCCTGTCAGGGCTAAGAAGCGCCCAACCTCTTCGGAAACTCACTCAAACGTTAGCCGTGGTTCGATTCCAGCCACGCCTACTGGCCTTCGGCCCTCCCTCATTGCACCGTGCTGTTGAGCGTCAGGCTGTTGTTGCTCGGATCGATATCGGCCTCCGGCGAGCTGGCGGTGATGGTGCTAGTGAGCGGGCCGGGGGTGGTGGTGCCGAGGACCACGCGCAGGCTCACCCCACCTTGGTAGTGGGCGGCGACGCGCTCGGCCGAGAGGGCGCTGCCGAACACGGCGACCTCGTCGAGCGAGCCCTGGAAGGGATAGAAGCCGGCACCGAGGCGGCCGATGAGCGAGATCCCCGCACCGCTGGCGAGAGTGCTCGCGGCCACCGTCCCGGCCAGAGTGGCGTTGACATAGAGCCGTAGGTTCGCGCCATCGAAGGTGCCGACCAGATGCGACCAGGTGTTGGTCGCCAGGGTCGGACCGGTGAGGTTGAGATAGGGGCTGCTGGCGGGCTTGGCGCGGAAGATGACCACGCCGTGCTCCAGCAATAGCGAGTACTGCGTGTTCACCGCACCGGCGATGGTCTTCTCGAAGATGCCCC
>VBHP01000139.1 GCA_005881435.1 Chloroflexota bacterium
CGTCCGGTGCTGGTGCGCATACCGAATGACACGGCTGCTCGCCCGCAGTCCGGGCTGTCGAAGGCCGACATGGTCTGGGAGTTGCTGGCCGAGGGTGGCATCACCAGATACATGGCCGTATTCCAGTCCGAAGAGGTCGATCAGATCGGCCCGATCCGCAGCGCGCGCCTCTCCGATCTGCACTACGCGCCGATGCTGCGCGGCATCCTCGCGCATGTCGGAGCGTCGACGGTCGTGCTCTCGCGCGTGCGTGCGGCAGCCGCAAAGGGCGAGTTCATCGACGCCGACCAGTTCCTCTACGGGGATTACTACACACGCGTCACGTTCCGGGCCGCGCCGCAGAACGTCTACACCTCGACCCAGCGGATCCGCCAGGCGGCGAAAGCCGCCGGGGATCTCGGGAACGTCGACGTCCCGGCGCTTCCGATCGCACGGAACGTCGAGCCGGTGACCGAGCGCACCGGCACGAGCTTCTCCATCCCTTACCTCGGCGCGATGGCCGTGCGTTACTCGTATGACGCGCGTGCCGACGGTTACACGCGCGTGCAGGCGGGCGTGACCACGACCGACGCGACGACGGGCAAAGCGGTGGTCGCCGCGAACGTCGTGGTCATCTTCACCGACATCACGCCGCAGCCCGGGATCATCGAGGACTCCAACGGTTCGCTCTCGCTCGAGATCCGCTCGACCGGCACCGGCAAGGTCGTCATCTTCCGCAACGGCGCGCGGCTCGAGGGCACCTGGTCTCGCTCTGGCAACGACGGTTACACCTTCGCCGACCAGGCCGGCCTGCCGCTCTCACTCGTTCCCGGTCAGACGTGGGTGCACGTCATCCCGAACGACTGGACCGTGACCAGTGCGCCTTGACCGTCTCGCGCTGCTGCTGATCGGCGTCGTGACCGCATGCACGGCCGCCCCGGCGCCCGCCGCGTCGCCGACGACGAGCGCGGTCGCGCTCGAATCGCCCGCGCCATCGCCGACGGCGACGCCGGCGCCGCAGCCGACGACGTGGCCGCTCACCGGTATGCCGCTGAACGGCGGGGATCCGTCGCTTCGGCCGATCGCGGTGCGGTTCGACAACGCGTTACTGGCGCAGCCGCAGGCCGGCATCAACTCCGCGGACATCGTGTTCGACACGGTGATCGAGGCGTGCGTGTCGCGGCTGCTCGCCGTCTATCAGTCCAAGAGCGCCGACCCCGTCGGCGCCATCCGCAGCGCGCGGCTCTACGACCTGCAGCTGCTGCCGCTGTTCCGTGGCGCGCTGGCGCACGTCGGCGCGGCCGACGAGGTCAGCCAGATGTTGAAGGACAAGGCCGCCACCGGCGCTTTCGTCGACATCGACGCGTACAAGTTCAATAGCTACCCGGCGTACTCGTCCTACTACTGGCGCGTGAGCTACAAGTCCGCGCCGTACAACGAGTACTCGTCGATCCCGAGCCTGCGGAAGGCCGCAGCCACCGCGCCGGGCGGAAGCGATGCTGTCACCGTGCCGGACTGGGGTTTCCTGCCACAGGACCACCAGCCCGTCGACGGCGGATTTGCCGCGAGCACGGCCGGCACCAGGCTCGGCTTCCCGGCGTCGCAGGGTCAGGCTTGCCCGCAGGGCCAGAACATCGAGGGTTACCGCGACGAGTACGCACCCACCTACGCCTACGACGCCGCGGCCGGCGGTTTCCGCCGCGCCGCGAATGGACACAACACGATGGACGAGACCACCAAGCAGCCGGTGCTCGCCAAGAACGTCCTTGTCATCTACACGCAGATGTCGGTGACGAACATCGTCGAGAGTCAGGGCAGCTGGGGCGTCGCCTACTCGATCTTGCCGCAGACCATCGGCACGGGACGGCTGCTGGCGTACCGCGACGGGCGCCGCGTCGATGGCACGTGGTCGCGCCCCGATGAGCTCTCGCCGTTCGCACTCACCAACAGCGCAGGGGAGCGCATCCTCCTCTCGCCTGGCCAGACCTGGATCCACATCGTGCCGACGTACTGGACTCTCTCGACGCCCTGACGCTCGTTAGCGTCATAATGACGCCCCTACTTGACATAATGACGCTATGACGCTACCTTCTGTCATGGAGGTGCGTCACATGCAACCAGCGGCTCGCGTCTATGTTCGCGAATTTGGCCTGGCTATGGCGCTCTACGTGGTCGTGCTCCTCGGTTCGGTCCGCGCGCTCCAGAGCCTCGAACCCGGTCCCTTGCGGATCGCCGTCACGTTGCTGCCGATGCTGCCGGTCGCGCTGGCGTTGATGGCCTACCTGCGGTTCCTGCGACGCATGGACGAGCTCCAGCTGCGCATCCAGCTCGAGGGCATCGGCTTCGCCGCAGGCGCGGTCGGGCTGCTCACCTTCGCCTACGGCTTTCTCGAAAACGTGGGGCTGCCCGCGTTCCCGGTGATCTGGGTCTTCCCGCTGCTCATCGCCTTCTGGGGAATCGGCACCGGCATCGCCGCGCGGCACTACCGATGAAGAACCGGCTGCGAGTGCTGCGTGCCGAGCGCGACTGGTCTCAGGCCGAGCTCGCGGACCGATTGGGGATCTCGCGCCAGACCGTGAACGCGCTCGAGAACGAGCGGTACGACCCGAGCCTGCCCCTGGCCTTTCGCATCGCCGGCATCTTCGAGACGCGCATCGAGGACGTATTCCTCTTCGACGGCGCCGCGCGAACGCCGACGGCGGATCGCAGCTAGCGAGCGAACGGCAGCAGTGCCGGCACGCGGCGGCGGTAGGAGGTGTACGCCTCGCCGAAAGCATCGCCGAGGACGCGCTCCTCGAGCATGGCCCGATACGACAGCAGCGGCAGCACCACCGCGACAGTGAACGCGGCCAGGAGCAGGTCGCCAAGGGCCAGAAACGCGCCGACGTGATAGACGAGCGTTCCGAGATACAGCGGGTGGCGCACCAGCGTGAACGGACCGCCGGTCACCAGGCGATGCTCGGCGAAGATGTCCATGCGGACGGCGTAGGAGCGTCCGAGCTGCCACATCGACCAGGCCGCGAAGAGCACCCCCGCGAGGGCGATACCGAGGCCGGCGACGCGGACCGGGGGCGCGACGTCGATCTCGAACGCGTCGCTGATCAGCGCCACGGCCCACGGGATCCACGCCAGGGGCGGGGCGTACTCGATCCACCACGATGCGTCGGATCGGATGCGGTGCGACCGCTCTCCGTTGCGCAGGCGGAGCGCGAACGCGGAGAGAAAGATCACGTGGGCCATCAGCAGCAGCAGGATGCGCGTCGCTCGTTCGTCCATCAGAAGACCCCCGGCACGAACATACTCACCCGCTTGCGGTAGTCGCGATACGCGTCGCCCAGCCGGTCCTCCAGGAACCGTTCTTCCGCGAGCGCCCGACCGCGCATGAGCGGAATGGACACGAGCGCCGTGACCGCAGCCACCGGATCGGCGAGAGCGAGCGCGCCGCCGATGACGCCCAGAAGGAACGCCGCGTAGACCGGGTGCCGAACGAACGCGAACGGGCCTTCCGCGATCACGCGATGATCCGCGCGCGCGCTGATCGCGCCGCTCCAGTAGCCGCCCATCGTCGCGTAAGCCCAGCCGACGACGACGATGCCGGCGACCATCAGCGCCAGTCCGAGCGGGCGGACCAGCGCGTCGTACCAGCTCGGGGTGAGGGTCGGCAGCGGATGCCGCAGCAGGATGGCGTAGTCGACCGCATACAGCACCCAGATGTACTGCCAGCCGGTCCTGGCCACGATCCGCTCGCCGCGCACGCCCGACAGGCCGCGGACGACCACGACGCCGGCGGCGAGGAGCGCAAGAGCACGTACCGCGGCGAACGCATCGATGTCGCTCAGGACAGTTGCTCGGCGAGCCACATCGCCATCAGCGCGTTCGCGCCGATCTCGTCGTGATAGAGATACGCGTACACGTCCTTTCCATCATCCAGCACCGCGCCGAGCCGATCGCGCCAGACGGCGAGCGTCTCCGCGGTGTACGGCTCGTCCTTGTTGCGAAGCCGCAGGTACACAAAGTCCGCAGTGACGGTGAACGGCGCCGGCGCGCGTTCGCCCTCGGCGGTGCACAGCGCGATGTTGCGCTCGCCCAAGATGGCGT
>VBHP01000141.1 GCA_005881435.1 Chloroflexota bacterium
CGTGACGGTCGTCCTCACCGGTTTTACCGCCGAGTACCTGAACTTTGGCGGACTGTCACAGTACATCGCGATGATCTTCGGCTTGCTGGCGGCCCGCCTTCGCTATTCACCGCAGAGCCCGCTGCCGCTCGCGGAGGTGTCCCGAACTGAAGTGTTCCGCTACACGATGGCCACGCCGTAATTTGAGAGCAATGCGTCGCATCCTGCTCGTTTTTGCGTCGGTCGCGTTACTGGTCCTGGCCGCAGGGACCCCGGCGGCGCTTCGCCCGGTTCCAGTCGCAGCCGACACGCCCTCCGGGCCTCTTAACTGGCGCCCGCCGATGCTGACGAACCCGATCGTCAAGACGCTCTGCAACTGCAACATCTACGGCGGCATCATCATCGTGAACCTCAGCATCGGCCAGGACTACATCCTGGTGGATCCCGTCGTGCTCACCTATCCGGTGCTCATCCAGGGCGGCCATAACATCGTCTGGATCGGCGGCGAGGTGCGGATGCCATCGGGACCCAACTTCGGGATCAAGTTCATCCGCTACGCCGGGTTTGGTGGCGGGACGATCCACCTGGAAGGGATCTACCTCAACGGCGTCGATGGCGTGCTGAATGACGGCATCGAAGGTGGCGAATGGGCCAGCACCTACCAGCCCAGCGGCACCCTGGCCGACGCCACGCTGCAGATCGAGAACGTCCGGATCGACGGGCTGTCCGGCGACTCGTCAGAGAACCATCAGGACTGCATTCAGCAGTACGGCGGCTGGAAAGAGCTGCGCGTTGATCACTTCACCTGCCAGACGCTCTACCAGGGTCTCTACCTCCCCTGGGAAGACCCCGCCAGCAATAACCAGGGGGTGCTCTCGCAGTGGGACATCCGCAATGCCAACCTGCGCGACACGCCGAACTCGACGGGTAACGGCATGCAGACCCTGATCCACTTCGGCGACCTGGGCCCCGGGGTCTTCAATGCCACGAGCCACCAGCAGCTCGGCAATCTCGCCAACGTCTACCTGAATGCCACCCAGCGATCGTTCAATTCGGAGACGTATCCGAACAATGGCACGGTCAGCCTGGATGGAACCGTGGTGAATTCCACGATCAATCCCGACGGCACCATCGCCTGGGCCAACGCCTGGTCCGTCACCGGCTCTGTCAGCCCCGGTGATCCGCCCACGGGTGATTACGTCCCGCCGGGAGTCGCCGGGCTCAATTACGTGAGTCCCGGTTATCAATGACGGATGTTTCACCCCTTGCCGGCTCTCGGCATCGTCGCCGTCGCCCTGACCTGTAGCGCAGCGACCGAAACCGTCACCGTTCAGCCTGCGCCGGCCTCGGTCCGAAGCTCAGCGTCGGTGACTGGAGCGACGCCAGGAACGCCCGCGGCTTCGCCTCGACCGGGACGCCTGAGCTGGTCGCCGCCGGCGCTGGTCAACCCGATCACGCGGACGCTCTGCAACTGCAACATCATCGACGGCGAGATCGTGGTTGACCTCAACCTTGGCCAGGATTACATCCTGAAGGACCCCGTCGTCCTGAACTACCCGGTCGTCATCCAGGGTGGCCATAACGTCGTCTGGATCGGTGGCGAGATCCGGCCGCAGTCCGGGCCCGACATCGGGATTCAGCTGATCCGCGACGTCGGCGCCGGCGGCGGAACGATCCACCTGGAGGGGATCCATCTCGATGGCGTCAACGGCGTGCTGACCGACGGCATCGAGGGTGGCCAATGGGCCGGGCTGTCAAAGCCGAGCGGCACGCTGGCCGACGCCAGGCTGCAGATCGAGAACGTCCGCATCGACCACCTTTCGGGCGACTCCGCCGTCACGCACCAGGATTGTGTTCAGCACTACGGTGGCTGGAAAGACCTCCGCGTCGATCACTTCACCTGTCAGACGCCCTACCAGGGGTTCTATCTCCCCTGGGAAGACAGTGCCGCGGCGAACCGGGGCGTCCTGTCGCACTGGGACCTGCGGAACGCCAACCTGCGTGATCTGCCGAACTCGACCGGTGGCGGGATGCAGACGCTGATCCACTTCGGCGATGCGGGCCCAGGGTATTTCGATGCCGCCAGCCACCAGCAGGGCGGCCAGCTAACCAACGTCTACCTGCATGCCACCCGCAAATCGCTGGACCAGGAGACCTATCCGAACTCAGGGACGGCGACGGCCAGCCGGGATGG
>VBHP01000074.1 GCA_005881435.1 Chloroflexota bacterium
ACATGGCGTTCTGGCTGTACTCGTCGGGCACCACCGGCTTCCCCAAAGGGGCCGTGCATCTGCAGCACGACATGGTGTTCTGCGCCGAGACGTACGGGCGGCACGTCCTCGCGCTGGGGGAGGAAGATCGCTGCTTCACCGTATCGCCGATGTTCCACGCCTACGGGCTCGGCAACGGCGTGTTCTTTCCGTTCGCTGTCGGGGCCTCCTCCGTGTACAAGCCCGAGCCGCCGACGCCCGATCTGGTGTATGGCCTGATCACAGCGGAGCGACCGACGGTCCTGTTCACCGCTCCGACCTTCTACGCCCGCCTGCTGGCGTATCCCGAAGAAGACTTTCGGTACGACCTCTCGTCGCTCCGGTTTTCGGTCTCGGCGGGCGAGTCGCTTCCGAAACCGATCTTCGACGCCTGGAAACGCCGCTTTGGCCTCGAGATCCTCGACGGCATCGGGTCGACGGAGATGTTGCACATCTTCATCTCCAACTTTCCCGGTCGCGCGCGCGGCGGAACGTCCGGGACCGTGGTGCCGGGCTATCGGGCGAAGATCGTGGACGACGGCGGCGCCGAGCTCGGCGCTGCGGAGATCGGCAACCTGTGGGTGTCCGGGGACTCGGCGTTCGCCTTCTACTGGAACAAGCACGAGAAGACGAAGGCGACGATCAAGGGCGAGTGGGTCGTTACCGGCGACAAGTACCACGTCGACGCCGACGGTTTCTTCACCTACGAAGGCCGCAGCGACGACATGCTGAAGGTCTCGGGCCAGTGGGTCTCGCCGGCGGAGGTCGAAGCGGCCTTGATGGCGCATCCCGCCGTGCTCGAATGCGGCGTCGTCGGGATGAAGGATCGCGACGAGCTGGTCAAGCCGAAGGCGTTCGTCCTGCTGCGCCAGGGTCACATCGGCAACGACGAACTGGTGACCGAGCTCAAAGCCTTCGTGAAGGGACGCATCACGCCGTACAAATATCCGCGCTGGATCGAGTTCGTCGAGGAATTGCCGAAAACGGTCACGGGGAAGATCCAGCGCTTCAAGCTTCGCGAACGCGCGTAGGGGAGGTGCGCCATGGCGATCACGACTGAGCGGCGCGACGGCGCCGCGCACGAGCCTGTCGCGCGACGACGCATGTACATCGATGGCGCGTGGGCCGACGCGGCGAAGGGCGGGACCTTCGAGGACAGCGATCCGTTTACCGGTGAGACCGTGGCCGTCGTCCCGGCCGGGACGCGAGAAGACGCGCGGCGCGCGATCGACGCCGCACACGGCGCGCTCCACGCGTGGTGGAAGACGCCGCCGTCGGAGAAGCGCCGTCTGCTGCTCAAAGCCGCCGACATCCTCGAGCGCCGGCAGCAGGAGATCGTGAAAATCCTGGCCGCCGAGACCGGCGCCACGTTCGGCTGGGCGATGTTCCAGTCCGGCTTTACGCCTGGTCTGCTGCGCGAGGCGGCCGGCCAGGTCTCGAGCGTGACCGGTGAGATCCTGCCCGCGGATCTGCCCGGAGCGTTCTTCATGGCCACGCGCCAGCCCGCCGGCGTCGTTGCCGGGATCGCGCCGTGGAACGCTCCACTGATCCTGTCGCTGCGCGCGGTGGCGCTGCCGCTGGCGTACGGCAACACCGTCGTGCTGAAGCCCTCGGCCGAGACGCCCGTCGCCGGCGGGTTGCTGTATGCGGAGATCTTCGACGAGGCCGGCTTCCCGAAAGGCGTGTTCAACGTCATCACCAACGCGCCGGGTCACAGCGCCGAGATCGGCGATGAGTTCATCGAGAATCCGAAGGTCAGGCGGGTCTCCTTCACCGGATCGACCGAGGCCGGTAGAGCCATCGCCGAGAAGGCCGGCCGGCACTTGAAGCGCGTCGCGCTCGAACTTTCCGGCTACAACCCGTTGATCGTCCTGCGCGACGCAGACGTCGATTACGCCGTGAACGCGGCGTGCTTTGGAACGTTCCTGCATCAGGGTCAGATCTGCATGTCCGCTCGCAACCTCATCGTCGAGCGTCCGATCGCCGACACTTTCGTCACGAAGCTCGTGGCCAAGACCAAGACGCTCGGTGTCGGCGATCCGCGCATCCCGACCACCGTCATCGGTCCGTTGATCAACAAGCAACAGCTCAACAAGGTGCGCGACAGCGTCGAGGACGCCGTCAAGAAGGGCGCCAAGGTCCTCGTCGGCGGCAACGTGGAAGGACCATGCTTCCAGCCGACGCTTCTCACCGACGTCAAGAACGACATGCGCATCGACCACGAGGAGTGCTTCGGACCGGTCGCGATCGTCACGGTGGTGGATTCGCCGGGGGAAGCGGTGCGGGTGGCGAATGACACACGCTACGGGCTCTCGGCGGGCATCATCACTCGCAACTTCGATCAAGCGCTCGATATGGCCGAGCGGCTGGAGACCGGCATGGTGCACATCAACGATCAACCGGTGCACGACGAGCCGCAGGCGCCGTTCGGCGGCGTCAAAGACTCCGGCTTCGGACGCATGGGCGGACGAGCCGCGCTGGAGGAGTTCACCGAGCTTCGCTGGATCACCGTCCAGCGCGAGCCGCGGCAGTTCCCCTTCTGAGGCGCGGATCCGGCGCGGCGCGGCGGTAGTTTTCCGCCGTGTCGCGCCGCGGCCTCGAAACGAAGCCACGCTGGAGCGACGTGCCGCCGGAAGTGCGTCACTCGGTCGAACGCGTGCTACGTTCGCGCATCGCGCGGGCTGAACGAGTTTTTGGCGGATACGCGCCGTCGGCCACGTTCCGGATGCGCCTGGCCAACGGGCGACGCGCGTTCTTCAAAGGAAGCTATCCGCTCCCGCCGGAGAGCCAGGTCCGGTTCAACACGCGCGCGGAAGAACGTGTCTATCGCGCACTGGGCGAACGCCTCGCGCGATGGGCGCCGCGTTTCCTCGGGTCGATCGAGCGCGGCGGCTGGCACGTGCTGCTCCTCGAGGACGTGGGCCCGGCGACGATGCCGCCGTGGACCGCTTCGCGGACGCGCCGGGCGGCGCATTCGTACGCGGCGTTTCACCACGACACGCTCGGTGCGCGACTGCCACGGTGGCTGCCGCGCCGCGCGCACGCTGAGTTCGCGGGGTTCTGGTCCCGGCTGGCCAAGACCGGCGAGCTGGCGCGGACTGCGTCCCTCGCGGGTCGACGGCGCGCCGACGCGGAGCGCTGGATCGCCGATGCGCTGCCGGCGCTGCGCCGCGGGGAGACGGCGCTGCGCCGCCTGGATCCGCCATTCGCGCTGCTCCACTTCGACACGCGCTCCGACAACGTTCGTCTGGTCGGCGATCGTTTCGTGATGTTCGACTGGCCCTTCGCGTCGGTCGGTCCGGCCGAATTCGACGTCGCCGCGTTCGCTCAGGCCATCGCCGCCGAGGAGGGTCCCACGCCCGAACGCGTCCTGCAGTGGTACGAGGAGATCCTGCCACTGCGGCCGCGCGCCATCGATGCCTCGATCGCCGGCATCGCCGGCTACTTCGCTGATCGGGCCTGGCGGCCGCCACTCTCAGGTCTGCCCCGATTGCGCTCGATCCAGCGGCGTCAGCTCAAAGCCTCGTTGTCGTGGGCCGCTCGCCGGCTGGGGCTTCCCGATCCCGAGTGGATCCGCGCCGTGCCAGACTGACCGCGCGCTGCAGAGGAGGTCGCGATGCCGTTCGTCGTCGTCGAGCGCGAGGCCCCCATCGCGATCGTCCGCCTCAACCGTCCCGAGGTCCGCAACGCCCTGAATCTGCAAGTGATGGACGAGCTGGTCGCGGCGCTCGACGCGCTCGACGGCGATGAGATGGTCCGCGCGATCGTCCTCACCGGCGACGAGAAAGCATTCGCCGCCGGGGCCGACATCACCGGCTTCCTTGAGGCCACGCCGGTCACGATGTGGCGCGAGGACCTCACCGGGCGTTGGGAGCGCATCCGCCGTATCCAGACGCCCCTCATCGCGGCGGTCTCCGGCTATGCCATGGGCGGCGGATGCGAGCTGGCCATGGTCTGCGACATCGTCGTCGCCTCTGAGAACGCGCAGTTCGCGCAGCCCGAGATAAACCTTGGCCTCATTCCCGGCGCAGGTGGCACGCAGCGCCTCACCCGCGTCGCCGGAAAGTACCGGGCCATGGATCTCATCCTCACCGGTCGCCGCTTTTCGGCGCAGGAGGCGAGGGAGATCGGTCTGGTGGCGCGCGTCTTTCCAGCGGGCAGCTGGCTCGACGATGCGAAGGCGCTGGCCCGCGAGATCGCGGCGAAACCGCCGCTCGCGGTGCGTTTGGCGATCGAGGCCATCGATCTGGTCGCGAACAGCACCCTCGACGCCGGCCTGGAGTTCGAACGCAAGGCCTTCTATTTGTTGTTCGCCTCCGAAGACAAGGACGAAGGGACCAGAGCCTTCGTCGAGAAACGCAAGGCGAACTTCAAAGGGCGGTGACCATCGAGACGTCGCTCCGAGACGGGGTGGCGACGATCACGATCGCTCGACCCGAAGTCCTGAACGCGCTCGACGATGCGACCACGGCAGCCCTGGCGCGGACGCTCGAGAACATCGCCACCGACGACGGCGCGCGCTCTGTCGTGATCACCGGCGCCGGGCGAGCGTTCTCCGCGGGTCAGGATCTTCGCGACAACGCCGCCGACGTCCTCGCCGGGGAAACGCCACAGCTGGGAGCGGAGCTGCGGCGCCGCTACTTTCCGATCGTCCGCGCCATCCGTTCGATGCCGAAACCGGTTGTCGCCGCCGTCAACGGTGCCGCCGTCGGCGCGGGGATGGGTCTCGCCTGCGCCTGCGACATCCGCGTCGCATCCAGCGACGCCTCCTTTCGCGCCGGCTGGTCACGCGTCGGATTGATGCCGGACGCGGGCGCGGCCTACTTCCTGCCACGTCTGGTCGGCTTCGGTCGCGCCCTCGACCTGATGCTCTCGGCCGAGCCAGTACTGGCGGAGGAAGCGCTCCGCATCGGGCTCGTGTCACGTGTCTTCGACGCGGCCACGTTCGCCGCTGAGGTCGCTCAGCTGACGCGATCGCTGGCGCAGGCCGCGACGCTCGCGCTCGCCCTCACGAAACAGGCGGTCGAGCGCGCCGCGCAGCCCTCGCTCGAGGAGTTCCTCGAGTTCGAGGCCAGGCTGCAGGAGCGGGCCGGGCGATCGCACGACTACGCCGAAGGCGTCCGCGCGTTTCTGGACAAGCGACCGCCGCGCTTCGAAGGGCGCTAGCCGCAGGCGCGACAATTGAGCTGATGGACGATCGCGACGCCGTCATCGTCAGCGCCGTGCGCACGCCGATCGGCAGGTACGGCGGCGCACTGAAAGATGTGCGGCCGGACGACCTTGCGGCACTGGTGCTGCAGGCCGCGCTCGAGCGCGCCGAGGTCGCGGGAGATGAGGTCGACGAGGTCGTCTTCGGCGCCACGAACCAGGCCGGCGAAGACAACCGCAACGTCGCGCGCATGGCGCTCCTGCTTGCCGGACTGCCCGACGCGGTACCGGGGGTGACGGTGAATCGACTCTGCGGCAGCGGGCTCGAGGCGGTGAACGACGCCGCCCGACGGATCCGCAGCGGCGACGCGGAGGTCGTCGTCGCCGGAGGCGTCGAGAGCATGTCACGCGCACCACTGGTGATGTTGAAGCCGTCCGAAGCATTCCCCCGTGGCGAACGCACGATGTACGACACGACGATCGGCTGGCGGTTGGTGAATCCGCGATTGGCTGACCTCGGGTACCACCCGATCTCGCTCGGTGAGACCGCCGAGAACGTTGCCGAACGGTATGGCGTGTCGCGCGAAGAGCAGGATGCGTACGCGCTCGAGAGCCATCGGCGGGCCGTCGCGGCCCAGGATGGCGGGCGCTTCAGTGACGAGCTCGTGCCAGTGCGTCTAACCGATGGCGCATGCATCGAGCGCGACGAGCATCCGCGCCGCGACACCACGCTGGACAAGCTGGCGACGCTGAAGCCGGCTTTCCGTCAGAGCGGAACGGTGACGGCGGGGAACTCGAGCGGCATCAACGACGGCGCGGCGGCCGTCGTGATCGTCTCCGCGGCAAAGGCGCGCGCGATGCGGGTGACGCCCCTCGCACGTGTGGTGGCGACGGCGACCGCCGGCGTGCATCCCGACTACATGGGCATCGGTCCGATCCCGGCGACGCGAGCCGCGCTGCGCCGCGCCGGCATCACCATGCGCGACATCGACCTCGTCGAGCTCAACGAGGCCTTTGCGGCGCAGGTGCTGCCCTGCGCCGAGGAGCTCGGCATCGAGCACGCCAAGCTCAACGTCAACGGCGGTGCCATCGCGCTCGGTCATCCGGTGGGATGCTCCGGTGCGCGACTAACGACCACATTGCTGCACGAGATGTCGAGGCGCCGTTCCAGGACGGGCTTGGCCACGATGTGCATCGGGGTCGGGCAGGGGATCGCGACCGTGTTCGAGCGCATTTCGTAGCGCGCAGCCCGCTTGCCTGCCGCTGGCCGAGAGCGACACAATCTGCCATTCGCGGCGCTGAGAGGGGGCATCAGGTGTCGAAGGGAAGCTATCGGCTTTCGCGACGCAAGTTCCTGCTCGCATCTAGCGCGGCTGTGGCCGCGGCCTGCGCGCCGACCAGCGGTGGCGCCACGCCGTCCGTAGGCGCTGCGACATCGACGCCACCAACACCGCAAACCATCAAGATCGGGCAGATCCTTCCGTTCTCCGGCGTATACACCGATCTTGGCAACTCGATGAAGCGCGCCGCCGACCTGTACATCAAGTTGAATCCAACGATCGCGAACCGCCCGGTGAAGCTGCTCTACGCCGACGAAGCCAACGACGCGACTAAGGCGAAGACCGCGGCGACGCAATTCATCGAGCAGGATCAGGTCGACGTGGTGATGGGCATCGTGCCGACGCCCATCGCATACGCGCTGCGTGATGTGTTCCACAACGCGCAGATGGTCTACATCGGCACGAACGCCGGTGGCGACTGGCTCACCCGTACCGCAGGCTCCATTCCGAATCAGCCCTCGAGCAAGAGCCCGTACATCTTCCGCGCCGCGTTCTCGTCGTGGCAGATCTCGGAGCCGATCGGCGAGTACCTCGCGTCGAAGAAGGGCCTGAAGGAAGTCCAGCTGTCATACGCCAACTACGGCTTCGGCCAGGAGTCGGCGAGGGACTTCACCGAAGGCTTCAGGAAGCAGGGCGGCGCGATCAAGGGAGACGACGTGAAGCCGCCACTCGGTAACAGCGACTTCGTGTCGTTCGTCCAGCAGATCAAGAACAACCCGACGAAGGCGACCTACCACTTCTATTCCGGCGCGGACGCGCAGAAGTTCCTGACGACGTGGGATCAGCTCGGCATGAAGGCGGCAGGCTACGTGCTCTTCGGTGCCGGATTCCTGACGGAGCAGGACGTGCTGGAGAACGCGGCGGCGGCGAAGGCAGCCGAGGGCGCGATCACGTCGTTGCACTGGGCCGTGACCCTGGACAATCCGGAGAACAAAGCGTTCGTCGACGCGTACCAGAAGGAGTACAGCAAGCTCCCGGACGTCTTCGCCGTGCAGGCCTGGGATGGCATGCGTGCCTTCGACGAGGCTGTCAAAGCCCTGAAGGGCGAGACCTCCGACAAGCAGAAACTGATTCGCGCGCTGGAGGACGTGAAGTTCAATTCGCCGCGCGGCGCGTTCGAATTCGACAAAGACACGCATAACGTGATCCACGACATGTACATCCGTCAGGTGCAACAGCAGGCCGGCAAGTACGTCAACGTCATCATCGACAAGGTCGGGCGCGTCACCGATCCCGGGAAGTAATCCCATCTCGCGGGTCCGGTCGTGAGCCCGGAGCAGTTCGTCCTCCAAGCGCTGAACGGGCTCGCGATCGGTTCGCTGCTGTTCATCCTGGCCGCGGGGCTGTCGCTCGTGTTCGGCGTCATGGATGTGGCGAACCTGGCGCACGGTGCCTTCTACATGCTCGGCGGCTACTTCGCCTACTCCCTGGTGCGCGGTTCGACCTCGGCCTGCTTCCGCACCTCGATCGATTTCTGGCTCGCGCTCATCGTCGTGCCGTTGCTCGTGGGTGCGGTCGGATTCGTCGTCGCGCGATTGCTGTTGCGACCGCTCCGCGGCAGGCATCTCGAACAGGTATTGCTGACGATCGGTGTCGCGATCGTGCTGGCCGACCTGGTCCGCGCCTGCTGGGGTGGCGAGACCCTGTCGCTTCCCGCGCCGCGAGGCCTCGATATCTCCATCGCCGTCCTCGGTGAGCCGTATCCGCTGTACCGCCTGTTCCTGATCGCCTTCGGCGTGGTGCTGGCCATCGTGCTGTGGTTGGTGCAGGAACGGACCAAGCTCGGGGCGCTGATCCGCGCCGGGGTCGCCGACAGCGAGATGCTTTCCGCGCTGGGGGTCGACACGGAACGACTCTTCGTCTTCACGTTCGCCGCCGGCGCCGTACTCGCCGGTCTCGCGGGCGTGGTGGGCACGCCGATCCTGGGCCTGACGCCGGGCATCGACGAGACCGTGCTGATCCTGTCCTTGGTCGTCGTGGTCATCGGCGGCATGGGCACGCTGTCGGGAGCGATCGTCGGTGCGCTGATCGTGGGACCGGCCAACACCTTCGGTTCTCTGCTCGTGCCCGAGTTCGCGCTGGCCTTGATCTTCATGGTCATGGCGGCGGTGCTGTTGTTTCGACCGGCCGGTCTCCTCCGACGGTGAGGCGCGCGGCCACGATCGTCGCGGTCCTTCTGCTCGCGAGTTTGCTGCTGACGTTCGCGCGCTGGTCGCCGGAGCGGTTCTGGGTCTCGGTCGTGCTGCAGATGCTGATCTCGGGACTCTTCGCCATGAGCCTCGACGTGCTGGTGGGCTATGCCGGACTGCCGTCGCTCGGGCACGCCGCGTTCTTCGGCGTCGGAGCGTATTCGTTCGCCCTGGTCGCGAAGCGCGTGACCGCCAGCGTCCTTGTCACCATTCCGGCCGCGGCGATCGCTGCCGCGCTCGCGGCCCTGGTCATCGGCGTCTTTTCCGTGCGCGCCTCGGGGATCTTCTTCTTGATGCTGACGCTCGCGTTCGCGCAGATGCTGTACGCGCTGGCGGTGGGCTGGATCCCGGTCACCGGCGGTACCGACGGTCTCGCCGGCGTCCCGCGTCCCGATCTCGGCCTCGAAGGGGTGAACTTCTCGCTCACGTCGAACTTCTACGTGTTCGTCGCGGCGGTGTTCCTGATCTGCGCGCTGGCATTGCGCCTCATCGTCACGTCGCGATTTGGGCTTGCCCTCGCCGGCGT
>VBHP01000075.1:0-7354 GCA_005881435.1 Chloroflexota bacterium
TGCTCGGTTACGTGCTCGACTGGGTCCACCTCGGCGTCAGGTGGCTGCACGTCATCGCCGCCATCGCTTGGGTCGGCGCATCCTTCTACTTCATCGCCCTGGACTACTCGCTCTCGACGCCCGACGCGCGCAGCATCGCCGATGGTGTCGGCGGCGAGTCCTGGGAGATCCACGGCGGCGGCTTCTATCGCGTGCAGAAGTTCCGTCTGGCCCCGGCCGCGCTGCCTTCCTCGCTCCGTTGGTTCAAATGGGAGGCGTACACCACCTGGCTCAGCGGCTTCGTCCTGCTGGTGCTGCTGTACTACGTCGACGCCGGCGTGACGCTCGTCGATCCGAACGTGCTCGCCGTGCCGCCGTGGGTGGCCATCGGCGCGAGCCTCGTCCTAATCCTCGCGAGCTGGCTGGCGTACGACCAGCTCTCACGCCGGTTGGCCGACCGTGCCGGAGCGCTCTCGATCGCGATCGTGGCGCTGGTCATCCTGGTCACGTGGATCGCCGCGCATCTCTTCAGCGCCCGCGCCGCGTACATCATGGTCGGCGCCGCGCTCGGCACATGGATGGCGGCGAACGTCTTCTTCGTGATCATCCCCGGCCAGCGCGAGCTCATCGCGGCGAAGGCGGCTGGCCGCGAGCCGGACGCGCGCCACGCGGTGCGGGGCAAGCAACGGTCGGTGCACAACAACTACCTCACGCTGCCCGTCCTCTTCGCCATGATCAGCCAGCACTTCCCCTTCACCTACGGCAATCCGAACGCGTGGCTGGTCCTGCTCGCGCTGATGGGCGTCGGCGCCATGGTGCGTCACTTCTTCAACCTGCGACATCAGGGACGGCTTCGCTGGGGCGTTCTGGGAGCGGCGCTGCTTGTGGCCGGCCTGCTGTTCGTGATCATCGCGCCGGCGAGCGGCAGGCTGGCGTTCGGCAGCGGTCCGGCCGACTTCGCGACGGTGCGGAACATCGTCGGCACGCGCTGCATCCTCTGTCACACCACCTCGCCGGCGTACGCGGGCATGATCACGCCGCCGCGCGGCATCACCTTCGACGACCCCTCGCACATCCGTCAGGAGGCCTCGCTGATCTACGAGCAAGTGGTGATCGCGCGACGCATGCCGCTCGCAAACGTCACGGCGATGACAGACGACGAGCGCGCCGTGATCGCGCGGTGGTTCCAGAGCGGTGCGCCGGATCGCTGACGGGGACCGCTCCTACACGGCGCCAATGCCGGCGCGATCGGCGCAGATCGCCAGATACTCCGCGATCCCGGTCGCAAGCTCGATCTCGCGCGTGGTGTTCAGGCGGCGCCGGAGCACCTCGACGATCGCTTGGCGCGGACGGCGATTCACGAACACGACGAAGCGGAAGCCGAACGTTCGCTCGTACTGGTCCTGTAGCTGGGACAGCTCGTCCTCGATGGCGGCGTTGGACGCCGAGCCCTGCTCGCGCCGCGAGGCCGGGGACATCGCCTCGCGCGAGCCGATCCGCGGGTGCGAGGCCAGGAGCGCGACGCGCTCGGACTCGCTCATGCGGCCCACGATCTCTCGCGCGGCCGCGATGAGCGCGGCGTAGGAGCGGAAGGGCCGGCCGCGAGCGAGCCGCTCCAGCAGGAGCGGATTGGCCTCGAAGACGAGCGCCATCGCGCCGGCGAAGTCGGCGGTATCGAGCCGGTCCAGCTCGTCGATCGGGGGCAGGGCGACCGGCACATCAGGTCCCGCGGTACGCGATGCAGGCGAAGGGACTGACGAGCAACGGCACGTGGTGATGACCGGCGTCGAGCACGACCTCGAGGGAGACCGAGCTGAAGAGCGCGTGACGGTCTTTGAAGTACGAGCCCACGTCGAAGCTCAGGCGGTAGGTCCCCGGCGTGAGTCCGGTCGCGAATTCGCGCACCCTACCGTCGGAATCCGTCTGCCGCACGCCGATCGAGACCTCGCGGCCGTCGTCGATGCGAGACAGCGCCACGCGGAGCCCGGAGGCCGGTCTGCCGTTGTGGGTGTCGAGCACGTGCGTCGAGAGCGAGGCCGACGCGCTCATGTGGCGCCGTATAGTACGGCGCCGTGCTTCGCATCACCGCCGGCACGCTGGTCTTCAAAGCGCGCTGGGAAGATCAGGCGCCGCGAACGCGCGACACGCTGGCGCGGCTGCTGCCCTACGACGGCGCACTGCTTCAGGCGCGCTGGAGCGGCGAGGCGGCGTGGGTCCCGATGGGCGAGCGCGCCGTGGTGCTGGACTCGGAGAACGCCACCAGCCATCCCGCGCCCGGCGAGCTCTTGCTGTACACGGGGACGCTCTCGGAGACCGAGATCCTGGTGCCCTACGGCGAGACGCTCTTCGCCAGCAAGATGGGACAGCTTGCCGGAAACCACTTTGCCACGATCGTTGACGGACGCGAGGAATTGCGCGAGCTCGGGCGCCGCGTGCTGCAGGAAGGTGCGCAGCGCTTCCGCATCGAGGAGGCGGACTGACCGGCGATCTCGCCGTGCGCGGCGCGGCCGTCGTGGTCGATGACGGCGTCCGCGAGGTCGATCTCCTCATCGAGGCCGGACGGGTCAGCGCCCTCGGCGACGTTCCTCGCGCCCGCGAGGAGCTCGACGCCACCGGCCTGACGGTGTTTCCCGGCATCGTCGATGCGCACGTCCATCTCAACGAACCGGGACGGACGGAGTGGGAAGGATTCGCCGCCGGCACCGCGGGCGCGGCGGCCGGGGGCACCACGACGGTCTGCGACATGCCGCTGAACTCGCTGCCTCCAACCCTTGACCGGACCTCTTTCGAGGCAAAGCGCACGGCCCTCGAGAGCGGCGCCGTCGTCGACGTGGCGTTGTGGGGCGGCGCGACGAGCGCCGAAGCGACGCTGGAGGAGCTTCGCGACGCCGGCGCGTTGGGCGTGAAGGTGTTCATGAGCGACTCCGGCGCGCCCGAGTTCCCGCGCCTGGAGGACGACGGCCTGCGCGCGATCCTCGCGCGCGCCGGGTCACTGGGCCTGCTCGTTGCCGTCCACGCCGAGGACGAGGCCACGTTGCGGCAGGCACACGGCGCGCGTCCGCCGGATGCCGAGATCCACGCCGTCCGTCGACTGCTGGGGTTCGCCGCCGCGGCGAAGGCGCGGGTCCACGTCGTGCACGCCTCGAACGCCGACGTCGTCGACGAGGTCGTCGCGGCACGCCACGCCGGCGTCGACGCCACGGTCGAGACCTGTCCGCATTATCTCGTCTTCGACGACGCTGAGGTGGCGCGCCATGGCGCGCTGCTCAAATGCGCTCCGCCGATCCGCGACGACGCGGCGCGCGAGCGGCTGTGGGAACGCGTGCTGCGAGGTGACGTCGATCTCATCGCCAGCGATCACTCGCCCTCGACGCGCGAGCTGAAGTCCGGCGACATCCGCTCCGCCTGGGGCGGCGTCACCGGGGTGCAGACGCTCCTCCCGGCCATGCTGACCGAGGCGGTCTACGCCCGTGGCCTGCCGCTGCCGGCGCTAGCCCGCCTGCTGTCGCATGGGCCGGCCCGGCGCCTGGGGCTCGCACCGCAAAAAGGAGCCATTGCCGTCGGCGCCGACGCGGACCTGGTGCTGATCGACCTCGAGCGAGAGTGGACGTTCGAGTCGTCGATGCTCCACGCACGCAGCGGCCTCTCACCGTACGTCGGCCGCCGATTCCGCGGCGCGATCAGGCGGACGTTGTTGCGGGGCGCCACTCCACGGCGTGGAAGATTGATCCGCCCGGTCGCGCGCACATAGACAATCGCCGCCATCACGGGGAGGTGTCACATGCGAAGGTTCGCCCTGCTCGCGCCCGCGGTACTGATCCTCACGTTCGCGCTCGGCGGCTCCATCAGCGCTGATCGCGACGGGATCTCGCGTTTTGCGACGCTGCCGGCCGGTCCGGGTCATCCGGAGGGGATCGCGGCCGATCCGAGCGGCAACATCTACGCCGCGTCGTTCTCATTCACGCCGCCGAACTTCATCTACAAGTTCGACACAAGCGGTCGTCTCGTCGCGACGGTCACGCTCGCGGCGTGGGTCCCGCTGGGGATGCAATGGGGACCGGACAACAAGCTGTACGTCGATGACTTCGGCAATGGGAATGTGCTGCAGTTCGCGTCGCCGCTGACGTCCTCCAGCACCCCGTCGCGCACCTATCACGTCTGCAGCGGCGCTGGGACGGCGTGCGGACTGAACGCCATCACCTTCGACAGCGCCGGCCTGCTGTACACCTCGGATTCGTTCGGCGGACGGATCTTCCGCTTCGATCCGGCCGGCGCGCCGGTTCCGGATGTTCCGTACGTCGCGAATGACCTGCTGAAGCCGGGCGCCCATGGTTTTCCGCCGTTCGGCGCCAACGGCTTGGCGTTCGAGGGTGCCGGCAACGCGGCAGTGGACCGATTGTTCGTCGCGAACACCGCCGACGACAGGATCCTCACCATCGCACCTGGCGGGGCCGTCGCGGCGTTCGCCGAAAGCATCAACGGCGCCGACGGCATCGGCTTCGACGACCAGGGCCGGCTGTGGGTCTGCGCCAATCAGGAGAACACGCTGTACGTGCTCGATCGCAACAGCCCGGCCGGGAGCAACGGCGTCGTGATCGACATCCGCGGCTCCTTCGACGGCATCGCGCGTGACGGGACCGTGCAGGGCCTGCTGTTCCCGGCCAGCATCGTCTTCAGTCGCGGCAGCGCGTTCGTCACCAACACCGCGCTCGACTTCCGCCACCACTTCGCCGGCGAGCGGCCGGTGACGCGATTCACCATCTCGCGTGTCCCGCTCGGCAAGGACCGCGGCGACTAGCCGATTTGGGCGTGGCAGCGGCAGGCGCCAAGCCTGACGCTGCCGCGCCGCGCGCTAAGCCAACGCGGCCGTGCGCAGGACCGAGTAGCCGGGCTTGATCCGCTCGTAGATCACGTTCAACCGCTCCGGAAACGGCAAGAAGCTCGACTTCATGGCGTTGATGTTCAGCTTCTCGATGTCCTCGAGCGTGAGACCGAACGCGGCCGAGACGCGGCGGAACTCCTCGGAGAGCGTGATCCCGCTCATGAGCCGGTTATCGGTATTGATCGTGACGCGCAGCTGCTGCTGCAGGAACTGCTTGATCGGGTGGTCCGCCACCGACGGCACCGCGCCGGTGTCGACGTTGCTGGAGGGGCACACTTCCAGCGGAATCCGCTTGTCGCGGATGTACGCCGCGAGCTGACCCAGCTTCACCACCCGGCCGTCGGCGTCGAGCGCCATGTCGTCGATGAGCCGCACGCCGTGACCGATGCGATGCGCGCCGCAGAACTGCAGGGCCTGCCAGATCGAGGGCGGTCCGAAGGCCTCGCCGGCGTGGATGGTGATGGAGAAATTCTGCAGCCGGCAGTACTCGAACGCCTCCCGATGTGCCTTCGGCGGATGACCCGACTCCTCGCCCGCGATGTCGAAGCCGACGACGCCGCGATCGCGGTACGCGACGGCCAGCTCCGCCATCTCCAGAGAGTCGGTGCGATCGCGCATCGCACTGACGATGAGCCGCAGCGTGATCGGGTAGCGCTTCTCGGCCGTGGCGAAGCCGCGCAGCACCGAGTCCAGGACCTGCTCCAGGTTCATGCCGCGCTCGCGGTGGAACACGGGCGCGAAGCGGATCTCGGCGTAGGCGACGGCGTCGCGCGCCAGGTCCTCGCCGGCCTCGAAGGCGACGCGTTCGAGCGCTTCCGGCGTCTGCATCACCGCGATGGTGTGGGCGAACCCGCGCAGGTACAGCGGCAGCGATCCGGAAGCGGCGCTGGCGTGGAACCAGCGTCCGAGATCGCCGGCATCGCGGGTCGGCAGAGCCGCATAGCCGAGCTCCCGCGCCAGCTCGATGATGCTCTCGGGCCGCAGACCGCCGTCGAGATGGTCGTGCAGCAGCACCTTGGGCGCACGACGGATGACCTCGAGCGGCAGCACGCTACTCGCCGGAGAACTTCTGCGAGTTCCCCATGTGCGGCCACACGCGTGCCTGCACGTTGGCGAGCAGCTGGCGTGTGTGATTGCGGTCGTGGTGCACCCACTCGTGCATCAGATCGCGGACCCGCAGCACGCCGACCTTGCCATGCACGCAGGTGCGGTCGAGGTGCGTCGGACGCAGCGACTGCATCAGCCTCACGCTGTCGGCGCGCAGGCCCATGAATTCCATCCACAGGCTCTGCGCCATTCGGTCGCAGTCCTTCCGTTCGCGCGCGACGGCGACCTGGTCCCAAGGCTCGATCCGCGGATTGTCCTCGTCGAGGATGCGCTTGATCCGTCCGTTGAAGCCACGTCGCTCCGATTCGATGAGGTGCCCGACCACTTCGTTCGCGCACCACTCGCCAGGAGCCGGATGCCAGCGCGCCTCAGCGTCGCCGAGCGCCGCGATCTCGGCCTCGAGCAGCGCCGAGGTCGATCGCAAAAAGTCGGCGACCTGCTCCGGCGTGAGTTCGGTCGTCATGGCCGGTCACTGTAGCCGGGTAGCACTCGACTTGGACTGCGCGCACGCGCGGGACGGAACCGCCGTCAGCGCGCGATTGCGGCGACGAAGGTCGCGCGGTACGCCTGCGGCCCGATCGGAGAACCGGCCCGGCCGCGCTCGGGCGACAGGCCAATAAGACGGAGTGCGTATGGGCCGCACATCTTGTCGCCGCGCAACGACGTCGCGGTGTGAAGCTCCACTGCGCATGGCGCGAGCGAGCTCGACAGCACCGTGACGGCGACTGTGGCGTCGCCCTCCCAGATGCACTGCACGTCCGACGGACAGCGTGAATCTGCCGGCACAGCATCGAAGCGCAGCGTCAGATCCGTCCCGCCGACATGCTCAGGGCGCGCACAAATGACGCAACGCCGCGAGGCCCCGGTGGCTCCGGCCCGGTCAGTCCCAGGGAACGCGGTTGTCGCCGCCGGTCACGCGTAGCGGTTCGATCTTCACTTTCAGCCGCTTGTCGCCGGGGCGGCGCATGTACTCCTGGCCGAGGTAGCGGCGGGACAGCCGGTCGATGTGCTCCCACGCCCCTTCTTCGGTCACGTCGACGACGCGGCCCTGGATCTGCGCCCAGCGCCACATGCTCTTCGGATCGATCAGCAGCAGCGTCACTCGCTGTTTGGGGTCGCGCCGGATGTGGCGCAGCCAACCGCGCTGCGGACCGCCGTTGATCCAGAAGTAGCCGTCGTCGTACTCGAACCAGACTGGATTCATCTGCGCCGAACCGTCGCGACGGACGGTCCCGAGGATCGCGGGAATCTTCTCCGCCGCGAACGCCTGCAGCTGCTCGCCGATGCGTACCGCCACGCTCGCGCAACGCCGCGGGCGCCGCGCCTATTCCGTCGCGCGCGCGGCCCGACGCGGATCCGCGCCAGGGTCGATCCGCCAGCCGGAGC
>VBHP01000075.1:7359-29521 GCA_005881435.1 Chloroflexota bacterium
TCGTCCGGCCGCACCGGCACGCGATTGAGCGCGCGGCCGCTCGCGGCGCGGATCGCCGCGACGATGGCCGGAGTGCTCGAGATCGTCGGCGGCTCGCCCACGCCCTTCGCGCCGTACGGCGCATCGGGGTGCGGATGCTCGACCACGTCCGCGATCACCGGCGGCATGTCCAGGATCGTAGGCAGCAGGTAGTCGGTGAACGACGCGTTCAGCATCCTGCCGCCCTTGAGCTGGACCTCCTCCATCACGGCGAGGCCGAGGCCCTGCGCGATACCGCCCTCGATCTGCCCGACCACGGCGACGGGGTTGATCGCCTTCCCGACGTCCTGCGTGGTCGCAACCTGCACCACCTTCACCAGGCCGGTCTCGCGGTCGACGTCGACGACGGCGCGATGGACGGCGAACAGGAACGCCACATGGCCGTGGTTCTGCGTGGTCTCGTTCAGTGCCTCCGTGGGCCGATGCCGGTACACGACGGTCTTCTCGATCGGCGCGGCCAGGTCGCCGCCGCCGCGCTCGAGCTCCTGCTTGACCTCGCGCGCCGCAAGCATCACGGCGCTGCCGGTCATCCACGTTTGGCGCGCGCCGAATCGATGGTCGTGTCGGCAGGATCGACCACGACGCGGTCGATCCCCAGCTCGGTGCGCGCGATCTGCGCGCACACGCTCACCAGCCCCTGACCGACCTCGGCCGCGGCCGTGTGCACGTGGGCGATCAGTCCGTCCCCGTCCCGGTCGAGCCGCACGCGCGCGGTGGCGTAATCGTCGAAGCCATGCGAGTAGCAGACGTTCTTGAACCCGGCGGCGTAGCCCACGCCGCGCACGATGTCTTCGCGCCGTGCGAGGTTGCCGGCGCCGCCCGGCAGCGCCATCACGTCCTCGTCGTCATCGTCGCCGGGCAGTGGCAGGTCGGCGAGACGGCGCAGCAGCGCCGGCACCGGCGCGGAGCCGATCATCGGTTGACTGGTGATGATGGTGTCGCCTTCGACCAGGCCGTTCAGCACTCTGATCTCGATCGGATCGAGACCGCAACGCTTGGCCAGCAGGTCCATCTGCGCCTCGTAGGCGAAGCACGACTGCACCGCACCGAAGCCGCGCATGGCGCCGGCCGGCGGATTGTTGGTGTACGCGCCGACGCAGTGCACCAGCGCGTTCGGCACGCGGTAGGGGCCGGCCGCGAAGCACCCCGCGTTCGCGACGACGGCGCCGGTCGACGACGCGTACGCGCCGCCGTCGAGCACGATCGTGGCGTGCACCGCGACGAGCCGACCGGCTCGCGTCGCGGCGTGTCGATAGAACAGCCGCGCCGGATGCCGGTGCACGTGGCCATAGAAGGACTCCTCCCGGCCGTAGGTCATCCGCACCGGCCGCTTCGTCGCGAGCGCGAGCAGGCACACGTGGATCTGGATCGTGACGTCCTCGCGCGCGCCGAATGCGCCGCCGACGCCGGCGAGGACCAGCCGGACCTTGTCCTTCGGGAGTCGCAGGCACGCCGCGATCTGATCGCGATCGACGTGCAGCCACTGCGTCGCGACGTGCAGCGTGACGCCGCCGTCCCGGTCGGGGATCGCGAGGCCGCCCTCCGGACCAAGCGCGGCCTGGTCCTGCATCGCGACCTCGTACTCGCCCTCGACGACGATCTCGGCGGTCGCAGCCGGATCCCCGTGGACGACGCGTAGTTCTTTGATGACGTTGCCGCGCCGATGCAGCTGCGGTGCGTCGCTGCCGAGGGCCGCGATCGGATCGCTGACCAACGGCAGGGGCTCGTAGTCGACCCGGATGGCCCGCACCGCCGCGCGTGCCTGCTCCGGGTGCTCGGCCGCGACGATGGCGACGGGCTCGCCGACGAAGCGGACGACGTCCTTGGCCAACGCGGGCTGGTCGGGGTGCTCGAGCCCGAAGAGCAGGCCGCCGGGCACGTCGGCGTGCGTCAGGACGGCGGCGACGCCCGGCATCGCCTTCGCGGCCGTGATGTCGATGGACACGATGCGCGCGTGCGCATGCGGCGATCGAAGGGTCTGGCCGTGCAGCATCCCCTCGGCGTGAAGGTCGCTGGCGTAGGCGAACTCACCCGTGACTTTCGGCACGCCATCTGGCCGCTCCGCCGATTGGCCGACGACGCCGAGCCGGATGCGCTGACCGGGCCGCGGCGGCGCGCTGGTCATCGCCCGCGGCTCATCGATACATCTCGCGCGACGCGCGGCGCACGGCTTCGATGATCTTCCCGTAACCGGTGCAACGGCAGAGGTTGCCCGAGAGCGCCTCGCGGATCTCGGCCTCGGACGGCTCGGGGTTATCCCGCAGGAGCGCGTAACTCGCGACGATGAATCCCGGCGTACAGAACCCGCACTGCACCGCTCCGGCGTCGACGAAGGCACGCTGCACCGGATGGAGCCGCTCGTCCTTCCCCAGGTCCTCGACCGTCCTGATGCGATGTCCTTCGGCCGCGGCGGCCAGGACGAGGCAACTGCACAGCAGCTGATCGTCGAGGAGAACGGAGCACGAACCGCATTCGCCCTGCTCGCACGCGTTCTTGCTGCCGGGCAGCCCGAGGTCCTCCCGCAACGCCGTCAGCAGGGAGCTGCCTTCCCAGACGTCGGCCTCGCGCTCGAGGCCGTTGACCGTCAGGTGGATCCTCACGCCACGACCGACCCGACGCGCTCGAGGGCGCGTCGCGCCATCACACCGAGCACGTGGCGCCGGTACCGCGCGGAGCCGCGGACGTCGTCGATCGGCCGCGCGGCTGCGGCGACGAGCTCGCCAAAGCGCGCCGCGGCGGCCTCGCTGACATCGAGCGGCTCGTCCCAGCCACTCTCGTCGATGAGCTCTTCGGCGAAGCGCTCCGCCTCGCCCGCTCTGAGGATCGTGGGACCGCACGAACCGAGAGCGACGCGGACGCTCTTGCGCGCGCGCTCGACGACGAGACACAGCGAGGCGACTGCGATGACCATCGCGTTCCGCGTCCCGACCTTGAGGAAGGTCTGTGCCGGTCCGGGGTCGCGCCATTCGGCCGCGACGACGATCTCGTCGGGCGCCCTGGCGTTGCGCTTCGGCCCGGTCATGTAGTCGGCGAACGGAATGCGCCGCTCGCCACGGCGCGAGCGCAGGACGACCGTCGCGTCGAACGCCGCCAGCACCGGCAGCGCGTCACCCGCCGGCGAAGACGTGCCGAGGTTCCCACCCACAGTGCCGGCGTTTCGGATCTGTGGCGAGCCGACCGTCCGAGCCATCTCACGGACCGCGGCGAACGAGCCGCCCCCTTCGGCGAGCAACCGTGTGTACGTCACACCAGCGCCCACGCGGACCGCGCCGTTCCGATCGAGGTCGCGTAGCTCCGCCAGCGGCTGCACCACGATCAGGTGTTCCGGCCGCTTCCGGCCGAAGTTGATCTCGACCATCAGATCCGTTCCGCCCGCCAGCAGGTCCGCTCCGGGGTGCGCGGCGAGCGCCGCCAGCGCCCCGTCGAGCGAGCGCGGGCGTTCGATCTCCACGGTCCCTTACGTTAAACGTTCGCTCGTGGCGGAGCGACGGCTCGATGCGGTGTTCGAAGGCGGCGGCGTGCGCGGCATCGCGCTCGTCGGCGCGGCGTCCATCGTCGAAGCCGCCGGCTACGAGTTCGAAAACCTCGCCGGCACCTCGGCCGGCGCGATCGTCTCGACGCTGCTCGCCGCCGGCTACCACGCCGCCGAGATCCGCCAGATCGTCATGGACCTGGACCTCCGCCGGCTCGCGGACAGCTCGCCCGTGGGGCGCATCCCGGTGCTGGGACCGATCGTGGAAGCCATCACCGGCCTCGGCATCTACGAAGGCGACGTGCTGCTGTCGATCCTGCGCGAGCTACTCGCGGCCAAGAGCGTTCGCACTTTCGGCGACCTGGTGATGACGGAGAAGACCGATCCGCGCTACCGCTTCAGGGCGCGCGTGGTCGCGTCGGACATCACGCGCGGCCGCTTCCTGGCGCTGCCGCAGGACGTCGCGCAATACGGCATGCGTCCCGAAGAGCTCGAGGTCGCGCTCGCGGTGCGAATGAGCGCGAGCACCCCGTTCATCTTCAAACCGGTGCGTCTGCGCGATCCCTCCGGGGAGACGCACGTCGTCGTCGACGGCGCGCTGCTGAGCAACTTTCCGCTGGAGCTGTTCGACGTTCCCGGCAAGCCGCCGTGGCCGACGTTCGGCTTCCGCCTCGTGCAGCCCGGCGATCCGCCGTTCGCCCGTTTCGACGTGCGCGGGCCGATCTCATTCCTGATGGCGATGTTCGGAACGGCGATGGAGGCGCACGACCAGCGTTACGTCGAGCAGCACAACTTCGTGCGCACCATCGCCATCGACGGCCTCGGCGTCACCGGCACGGACTTCGCCATCAGCGACGCGCTCAAGGAACAGCTGTATGCGTCCGGCGTGGCGGCGGCGCGGACGTTCCTGTCGGGTTGGGATTTCGAGGCCTACACCGCGCGGTGGCGAGCCGGCGTGGCGTCTTGAGCTAGCGGTTGCGCGGCGAATCGCTGAAGAAGCGACGCACCGAGGACTGCGCCAGCGCGGTCGCGAGCGCGACCAGTGCGGCCGTCGCGGCTTCCCAGATGGTGCGCTCGACCTTTGGCCCCATCTCGACCTCGCCGATCTCATGCCGGATGGACTCGCGCAGGCGCTCGCGCTGCTTGCGCTTCAGCTTGTCGACGCGACCGCCAAGGCGGTGGATGACCTCGTCGATGTCCGACATCGGACGGCGCCGGCGCGCAGACGACACGCGACGCGCCACCATACCGACGAGCACGGCACCGACCGCGGCCGCGCCGCCGATGACCGGCAACGGTCGACGACGCACGAATTCGCGTACGTCGAGATCGTCCCGCACCCGCTCGCGAAGCAGCTCCAGGTCGGTCTCGATCTGGCCGCGCAGTGCCCTTAGCTCTCGCTCCGTCCGAGCAGAGTCGCTCTCACCCACGTCATGGTCTCCTTGAACGATCGGATGCTGCGCTCCGGGCCGCGCAGCTCCAGCTTGCGGTAACCGACGATGCCGATGATCGCGCCGAGGACGAGGAAGATCCCCATGGCGATGAGCGCCGCGGCCCAGAGCGGCAGCCAGATCGCGATGAGCCCGATGACCAATACCACGAACGCGACGAGGAACAGGAAGAAAAAGATCAGCGCGACGCCGAGCCACATCGCCGCGCGCAGGTTGGCCCGGATGATCTCCGTGATCTCCTGACGCGGCAGGAGGAATTGCTTGGCGACGTACACGCGAACCTTCTCGCGGATGTCACCGAGTAGCGAACGGTAGCTGGCAGGCCCGCCGGAGGGGGTCGTCACGCGATCGGACTCTAGCATCGCGTATCCAACCTGCGCTTCACGTAAGAGAAGCAAAGACGCGGGCGCACCGCCTCAGCTTGCATCGTGCGCGTGACGTGTGAGTACGGATCGAGCGTGAGCGTGGATGCCGCGACCGATCAGCAAGGTAGGCGCCATGTGACGAAGGTCATGAAATCGAATACGCGTTTTTTGCGCGACAGCGAGGACGGACGCGGAGCTTCACATACGCGGACTACCGCTCGAGCCGAAAGGAAAGCCTCGCCTCGTGGACAGAAGCCGTCTACGAACGCGCTCGAGCAGCCTGGGTCGCCCCACGCGTCGACGAAATACTCCGACTGTGTCGCCCCATTGCCCGCTGTCAGCGTCTGGGTCTGGCTCCCAATCAGTATGCACTTCAACAACGTCCACATTCTGTGAGTACTTTGCCAGCGCGCGATATCCGCCCGGAAGGAATCGCCAGCAGTCAACCGGATAAAGATGCTCCGGTCCGCGAGACGGTGAAATGAGAAACATGAGTCCTCCCGGTCGTAAGACGCGGACCATCTCCCGCCAAGTTAACCAAAAGAACTCGATGTGCTCGAATGTTTGGCCGGAAATGACGACATCAGCGTACGCGTTCGGGAGCGGCAACTTATACGGCGATCTGAGCACCACGTCGACGTTAGGGCCGGCCTCGAGGTCAATCCCGGAGTACTGCCAACCCGGTTTGGCAAAGAGATTCCGATAGCTTCCATTTACGTCGTAGCTGCCGACGTCAACAACGCGAAGAGGCACACCTGGTTGCAAATAGCGCGAGACCAGATCTTGCATGTGCCGAAGCGAACTCGCATGCATCGCGCCTCTGCTCCCTCGACTTCCGTTCTCGGATCCTCACGGGCGCCGACGGTCGCGCGAATTCTGACGGGTCGGCCTTTGCTGCGCCGGTGTTAGGCGCTAACTCGCCTCCCGGAAGCCCGGGGTTCAATCGGCCCGTTGCATCGCGTATCGCGGGAGCCGAGCACGACCCATGCCGCTCGTCTGAGACAATCACACCGCAGTCAGAGGGAGGGATCCATGGCCGAAGCCGTTGCGACCCGCATGCCGAAGCCGCCGAGCGCGACGAAGAAGTGGGTGTACCTGTTCCACGAGGGCAACGCGCAGATGCGGGATCTGCTCGGTGGCAAGGGCGCGGGCCTGGCCGAGATGACCAAAGCGGGTCTGCCCGTCCCACCCGGCTTCACCATCACCACCGAAGCGTGTAACGCGTATTTCGCGAGCGGCCAGCGGCTGCCGGATGGCCTGTGGGATCAGACCATCGCCGCGCTTCGCACCGTCGAACAGGACGCCGGCAAACGGCTTGGCGACGCGGCCAATCCGCTGCTGGTGTCGGTGCGCTCGGGAGCGAAGTTCTCGATGCCGGGAATGATGGACACGGTCCTGAACCTCGGGCTCAACGACGCGACACGGGCGGGACTGGAGCAGCAAACCTCCAATCCACGCTTCGCCTGGGACGCCTATCGCCGCTTCATCCAGATGTTCGGACGCATCGTCATGGGCGTCGACGGCGAAAAGTTCGAGCACGCTCTGGAAGTCATGAAGAAGAAGGTCCGCGCGAAGGAGGACACCGACCTGACGTCCGAACAGCTGCAGAAGCTGGTCGCGGAGTTCAAGAAGATCGTGCAGCGCGACACCAAACGCCAGTTTCCGAGCGACGTGAACGAGCAGCTCCGCCTCGCCATCGAGGCGGTGTTCAAGTCGTGGTTCGGAAGGCGCGCGCACGACTATCGCGAGGTCAACAAGATCCCGCATGACCTTGGCACGGCGTGCAGCATCGTGACCATGGTCTTTGGCAACATGGGCGCTGATTCCGGCACCGGCGTCGCGTTCACCCGCGACCCGAACACCGGCGAGAAGAAGGTCTACGGCGAATACCTGCTGAACGCTCAGGGGGAGGACGTCGTCGCCGGCATCCGGACGCCGAAGAAGCTGGACGAGCTCGAGAAGGACATGCCGGACGTGTACCAGCAGTTTCTGGAGATCGCGCAGCGCCTGGAACAGCACTACCGCGACGTGCAGGACCTCGAATTCACCATCGAGCGCCGCAAGCTGTACATGCTCCAGACGCGCAGCGCGAAGCGCACGGCCAAGGCGGCGGTGAAGATCGCAGTCGATTTCGTCGGCGAGACCCTGATCGAGAAGAAGGAAGCGCTTCGACGCGTCGAGCCGGCCCAGGTCGACCAGCTGCTGCTGCCGCGTTTCGACGAGAAGGCCATCGAGAAGGCGCGCAAGGAGGGTCGTTACCTGGGCAAGGGCCTCAATGCCTCACCCGGTGCGGCGATGGGCCGGGCCGTGTTCGAGGCCGATCGGGCCGTCGAGATGAAGGGCAAGGGCGAGCTCGTGGTGCTCGTCCGGCCCGAGACCTCTCCGGATGACTTCCACGGCATGGTCGCGGCCACAGGCATCCTCACCTCGCGCGGTGGCTCGACGAGCCACGCCGCGGTCGTCGCTCGTGGGCTGGGGCTGCCGTGCGTGGTCGGTATGGGCGAGCTCGACGTCGACCTCAAGAAGCGCGTCATGAGAGTGGGCGGGAAGACGCTGAAGGAGGGCGACACGATCGCCATCGACGGCACGACCGGCGAGGTCTTCGCCGGGGCACTGCCGACGATGCCCGCGGACTTCGAGAAAGAACGCGATCTGCATCAGCTGCTGTCCTGGGCCGACGAAACGCGGACGCTCGGAGTGTGGGTCAACGCCGATACGCCGGGCGAATGCGTGCGCGCGAGGCGCTTCGGCGCGGAAGGCGTCGGGCTGGCGCGCACGGAGCACATGTTCCGCGAGGCCGAGCGGCTGCCCTACGTGCAGGCGATGATCCTCGCCGCGGACGAGACCGAGCGCCGCAAGCACCTGAAGAAGCTGTTGCCGTTCCAGCAGAAGGACTTCCGCGAGATCTTCGACGTGATGAACGGCCTGCCGGTCGTCATCCGGCTCATCGACCCGCCGTTGCACGAGTTCCTACGCGAGCTCGACATCAAGGAGCTGGCCAAGATCACCGGCCTTTCGCCGGCCAAGGCCCGTGCGCACGTCGAGACGCGGCGCGCGCAGCTCGAGGAGGAGAACCCGATGCTCGGGCTTCGCGGGTGCCGCCTGCTCCTCGTCTTCCCCGAGATCCTGGAGATGCAGATCCGCGCGATCCTCGGCGCGGCAGCGGACGTCATGAAGAAGGGCGTCAACGCGAAGCCGGAGATCATGATGCCGCTGGTCGGCACGATGGGCGAGCTCGAGCGGCTGCACAAGCAGGTCTACGAGGTCGCTGCCGCGGTGGAGAAGGAGCGGCAGATGAAGATCCCGTTCAAGTTCGGCACGATGATCGAGATCCCGCGTGCGTGCGTCATCGCCGACCAGATCGCGATGAGCGCGGAGTTTTTCTCCTTCGGCACCAACGATTTGACGCAGACGGTGCTCGGGATCTCGCGTGACGACGCGCAGAAGTCGTTCCTCACGCGATACGTCGAGGAGAAGATCATCGCCGCCGATCCGTTCCAGGTCCTCGATCGCGAGGGCGTCGGAGCAATGGTGCGCATGGGCGTGGAGCGCGGCCGCAAGACGCGGGCCGATCTGAAGGTGGGCATCTGCGGCGAGCACGGCGGCGATCCGTCGTCGATTGAGTTCTTCCATCAGGCCGGCCTGACCTACGTCTCGCCGTCGACGTTCCGCGTGCCGAGCGCGCGGCTGGCCGCTGCGCAGGCAGCGCTGGCCCATGGGGGTAGCCGGGACAAGTAGTCCCTTCGGCGGATATCGGGCGCCGTCCGCCCGCCGGATGCTGTGCTCATGCGCGCGTCTGCGCTGCCGCTTCGGGTCGCGTGCCTTCTCGTCGTCGCGGTGATCGGATGGGCCGACTTCAACACCAATCCGGACGCGCGGTTCGGGTTCGTGTACCTGGTGCCGATCGTCGTGGCCGGATGGTGGGCCGGTCGCGTCTTCGCGCTCCTGTGTGCCACGGTGGCGACGGTCGCACTCGTGCTCAATGACTTCACGTTCCACTCGAACGGCTTCGGCCTGGTGTTGCTGTGGAACGAGTTCACGCGCGCGACGACCTTCCTCGCCGCGGCGCTGGTATCGGACAGTCTCAGCCGCTCGCGGGACCAGCTCACGAGCGAGCGCGAGTACGCTTTCCAGCTCGCGATCCATGACCCGCTGACCGGCGTGTACAACCGCTACTTCATGCGCGAGCAGCTCGAGCTGCTGCATCGCATCGCGACCAGCCATCGGCATCCGTATTCGGTCATCGCGCTGGATCTGGACGGTCTGAAGGAGCTGAACGATCGCGCCGGACATCAGGCCGGCGATGATGCTCTGGTGCAGTTCGCGGAGGACCTTCGCGCGTCGATCCGGCCCGGGGACCTCCCGGTACGCATCGGCGGCGATGAGTTCGTGGTGGTGCTCCCCGACACCGAGGTCACCGACGCGATTCCCATCGCCGAGCGCGTCGTCGCCGCGGTGCGCGAACGGAAGGATTCGCACCACTCGGTCACCGGCGTCAGTGCCGGCGTCGCCACCTGGCGCGCGGACCGCGACATCGATCAGGTACTTGCCGTCGCCGACCGCCTGCTGTACGTGAGCAAACGGCACGGCGCCGACAAATCGGTGACGTCCGAACCGGCGGAGCTGCTTCGTCTCGAGCTCGGGACGCAGCGGTAGGATTCGGCCATGGCGACGCAAACGAAGGCGCCGCGCTTGTCGCGCGATCGTCAGATCGCATCACTGCGCATCCGCGAGCAACTCGAGGCAGACGAAGATCGCCGCCTCGCCAAATATGCGACGCGGTCAACCAGCGCGAGGCGGGAGGGCCCAGAGGCACCGGATCCGGTGCGCCTGGCTTTCGCGCTGGACCGCGATCGGGTCCTGCACAGCAAGGCGTTCCGGCGGCTCAAGCACAAGACGCAGGTATTCCTCGCGCCGGTGGGAGACCACTACCGCACCCGGTTGACGCACACGCTCGAGGTCAGCCAGATCGGACGGTCCATCGCACGAGCGTTGCGGCTGAAGGCCATGGCGCTGGGCCACGACATCGGTCATACGCCCTTCGGGCACATCGGTGAAGAGGTGCTCGCCGAGTTCCTTCCTGAAGGCTTCCGGCACAACGAGCAGAGCGTGCGCATCGCCGAGAAGCTGGAGAAGAATGGACGGGGCTTGAACCTCGCGGACCAAACGCTGGACGGGATCCTCAAGCACAGCGCGCCGACGGAGGGTGGCGTCGAGACCGCCGCGTGGGGCGAGCCCGACACGGCGGAGGGCTGGACCGTCCGGTATGCCGACAAGATCGCGTACCTCCATCACGACATCGATGACGCCATGCGCGCCGGGATCGTCGATGAGGACGACATCCCCGCGGATGTGCGGGCCGCGCTCGGACGAGATCGTGCCGAGCGGCTGGACACGATGATCTATGACGTCGTGGTGACTTCGTACGGCAAACCGGCCGTGGCCATGAGCGACGACGTGCTCGACGCGACGAACGCGCTACGGCGTTTCATGTTCGACCGCGTGTACCTCGCTGGCCCGGCCAAGACCGAGGACGAGAAGGCGAAGGACCTGCTGCGCGCGTTGCTCGAGCACTTCGAGCGCCGGCCGCAGGACATGCCCGCCGAGTACAAGCGCATCGTGGAGTTCGACGGCGCGAAGCGCGCCGCGGCCGACTATGTTTCGGGCATGACCGACCGCTATGCCTTCGACACATACACCAGCATCTTCATCCCGCGGTCCTGGCAGCTGGCCTAGCCGCTTAGACTCGTCTCCTGGGGATGGGGACGATCATCGAGGTCCGCGACCTCACCAAGCGCTATCGGGGGGCGTCCACGAATGCCGTGGACGCGGTGTCGTTCAACGTGCGGGCTGGTCAGTTCTTCGCGCTGCTGGGGCCGAACGGCGCCGGGAAGACGACGACGATCTCGATGCTCACGACGACGCTGGCGCCGACCGCGGGCAGCGCGCGAATCGCCGACCACGACCTCGTCGCCGAGGCCGCCGCGGTCCGGCGTGAGGTCGGAATCATCTTCCAGAAACCCAGCCTGGATCAGAACCTCACCGGCGAGGAGAACGTCCGCCTGCACGCGCTGCTGTACGGGCTCTACCCGTGGCGGCCCAGCTACACCTTCATGCCGGCCGAATACCGCGGCTCGCTGCACGACATGGCGCAGCTGCTCGGCCTCGGCGCAGCCATCTTCAAGCCGATCCGGACGTATTCGAGTGGCATGAAGCGCAAGTTGGAGATCGTCCGCGCCCTGCTCCATCGCCCCAAGGTGCTGTTCTTGGACGAGCCGACCGCGGGATTGGACGTCCCCACCCGCCGGACGCTGTGGGACCACCTGAGCGAGGTGCGCCGGGAGTCGGGAACGACCATCTTCCTCACCACGCACTACATCGAGGAAGCGGAAGAGGCGGACAGCATCTGCATCATCGATCGCGGCAAGATCGTGTCCTTTGGGACGCCGGAGCAGGTGAAGGCAAACCTGGTGCAGCACTTCGTCGACGTCGACGCCACGGACCGAACCGCTCTGCGCGACGACCTGTCGCGACTCGGGGTTCGGTTCCACGAGGGGCGGCACGTGCGCGTCGAGCTCGACGGCATGAGCACGCATGCATTGTTGAAGTCGATCGAAATCCCGCTCGACTACATCCAGACCCACTCGCCGACGCTGGAGGACGCCTACCTCGAGATCGTCTCGAGGGGTGAAAGTTGATCGAAGCCAGCGCGGCCCTGGCCATCGCCCAACGCGACTTCACCAAGCTCTTCCGCGATCGCTCTCGCATCGTCACTGACGTCCTGGTGCCGGTCGTGGTCTTCGGCGTGCTCGGCGGCATGCTGAATTTCGCCTTCGGCCGCGCCATCGGTTATGACTTCTTGATCTTCGTGTTGACCGGCGTCTTCGCGCAGTCGTTGTGGCAATCGACTGCGATGGGGATGGTCTTCCTGCTCGAGGATCGCGAGAACGACTTCAGTCAGGAGATCTTCGTCTCGCCGGTGTCTCGGTACACCATCGTTCTCGGCAAGATCCTCGGCGAGGCGCTGGTGGCGCTGCCACAGGGGCTCTCCGCGCTGATCTTCCTCGTGGTGATCGGGCTGCGTCCGTCCCTGGAGCAGGGCGTTGCGCTCGTCGGCGTCGCGGCGGTGATCTGCCTCTTCGGCGGTCTGTTCGGGCTCTTCGTTCTCGGCTTCGTCCCCAGCCGTCGCGTGGCGCAACAGATCTTCGGCTTCCTGATCCTGCCGCAGTACTTCCTGGCCGGGGTCTTCAACCCGGTCCAGGGCCTGCCGGCGTGGCTCGACGCGATCGCGCATGTCGCGCCTCTGCGCTACGCCGTCGACCTCGCGCGCAACGTCTTCTACGCCGGTCGACCCGAGGCGGCTGAGACCGTCCTCGATCCCGTGGCGCTCGACCTCGCCGCCATCGCGCTGTTCATCGCGGTGTTCCTGCCCGTCGGGACCTTCCTGTTCGTTCGCGCCGAGCGGAACCGCTGATGCCTGGCGATTTCGACCTGGTCAAGGAACGCATCGACATCGCCGCGGTCATCGGCGCGTACGTACCGCTGAAGAGGGCTGGGCACATCTATCGCGCGCTGTGTCCGTTCCACTCGGAGAAGACGCCGTCGTTCACCGTCGACCCAGACCGGCGTACGTACAAGTGCTTCGGTTGTGGCGAAGGCGGGGATGTCTTCACCTTCCTCGAGAAAAAGGAAGGGCTCAGCCCGGCGGAGGCACTCGAGCGGCTGGCCAAGGAGGCTGGGATCGAGATCACGCAATGGAAACCCGAAGAGCGTGAGGAGCACAAGCGGCTGATCGCGGCGCAGGAGGCCGCGCACTTCTACTTCCGGCAGGCGCTCCGTGGCACGGAGGGCGGCAAGCTCGCCGGCGCATACCTCGAGAAGCGCGGGATCCGTCCGGACACGATCGAGACGTTCGGCCTGGGCTACGCACCGGACCTCTTCGAGGGCCTGCTGGCGTATCTGCGCAAGAAAGGGTTCACCGACGCCGAAGCGATCGAAAGCGGCCTGATCGCCAGGACCGAGCGCGGCTCACTGGTCGACCGGTTCCGCCTGCGCCTCATCATCCCGATCCGCGATGCAAAGAGCCGGCCGATCGGGTTCGCCGGACGCGCGCTGCGCCCGGACGAACGCGCCAAGTACATCAACTCGCCCGCGACGCCGCTGTTCGAGAAGTCCCGCGTCCTGTTCGCGCTGGACCTGGCGCGGGCGCACATCCGCAAGTCGAAGGAGGCGATCGTCGTCGAGGGCCAGTTCGACGCCATCGCCGCCCATCAGGCCGGGGTCACGAATCTGGTTGCGTCGATGGGGACGGCGCTCACGGCCCAGCAATACGAACTGCTCCGGCCCATCGCGGAGCGGGCGGTCATCGCTTTCGACGCGGACCCCGCCGGTGTCCGGGCGGCTGAGGCACGCGGCCGGGAGCTCCTCGCGCTCGCCGACCGGGTCCTGTTGCGCGCCGGCAAGGGGAGCATCGCCACCGCGGTCGGGCTGGATCTATTCGTCGCCGTACTGCCATCGGGCTCCGATCCGGATGAGCTCGTTCGACGCGACCCGGACGGCTTCCGCGAAGCCATCGCGCGCGCCAAGCCGGTCGTCGAGTTCCTGCTCGACGCCCTCGCCGGCAGACACCGGCTCGGCACCCCGTCCGGCAGGCGCGATTACCTCCGCGAGGCGGTGCCGCTCCTCGCTTTGGTATCGGATCCGCTGACGCGGGCCGTATACCTGGACCGGCTGGCGCGGACCACCGGGGTGTCGCAGGCTGCGCTGGAGGAGGAGCTGCGGACCTTGCGGGGGGCCCCGCGCCCGGGCGCGAACGAAACCGGCGCCCAAGGGAAGCGAAAGGGCACTCCGGAACGTTATGTAGTGGCACAATTGCTACGGTTTCCTGACTACGCGCGTCGGCTCGAGCTCTCCCCGGAAGACCTCAGCGATCCGGAGCTTCGCTCGCTTTTTGAACTGATACGCGCCGCGGAGCGGGTGGAACGGTACCCGGAAGCGCTGTCGACGCTTCGGTCGGAGCTACTGACCGAGGCGGAGGGCGCGGCCTCCTACGAGGAGGTCGTGACAGCAGTCGAGCAAGCGGCGTTACGGGTCCGGGAACGGCGATTGCGGCGACGACTGGAGGAGGCGCGCGCAGCCATGTCGAGGGAGCCCGGTGATACGGGCCTCGCTCTGAGTGTGGCGGAGTTGGTGGGAGATCTGGCGCGCGTGACCGAGGCGCTCGACCGGCATACCAGCCTCGAGCCCCTCACGGTGGAAGAGGACTAGGAGGACGCATGGCGAAAGAGACCCAGAAGAAAGAAGAGCAGATCGAGCCGGCGGCACCTCGCGAGCAGCGCGAGACCGTCGTCCGGCTACTGGCGAAGGGCCGCGAGCAGGGTTACCTGGCGCAGGAGGACCTCGTTCGCGCGCTTCCCGATCCGGAGCCCGGCGAGATGGACGAGCTGCTGCAGACCGTCGACGACCTCGGCATCGAGCTGCTGGAGGAGCACGGCCCGGACTGGACCGCCTTGAAGGCGGAGGAGGCCGAAGCCGAGGAGCTCGAGGTCGCGCTGTCGGCCGACATCATCAGCGTCGACGACCCGGTCCGGATGTACCTGAAGGAGATCGGGAAGGTCCCGCTGCTCACGGCCGAGGAAGAGGTCAACCTCGCCAAGGCCATCGAGCTCGGCGAGCAGGCGCTGGAGTCGCCGTCGCTGGCGGCCATCCACCTGTACGAGCTCGGTGTCGAGAACAAGAAGCGCATGGAGCCATATCGCACGCGCGAGCTCGTCGACGAGGCCGCGATCATCGACAGCGCCAAGCGCGACACCTGGCGCATCGTGATGCGGTTCCTGCCCGCGTACGTGAAGATCCACGGTCCGGCGGAGGGCGCCGAGCGTCTCGGTGAGGCGATCATGCTCGGCCAGGAGCTTCGCGCGCTGCTGGTGCAGTCGCTGGAGAAGATCGTCGAGACCGACGTCGACGAGCAGCGTGGCCTGCGTCGTCTCGCGGACGAGCTCGTCCAAAAGGGCGACAACGCGCGGCACAAGCTGACGGAGGCCAACCTCCGGCTCGTCGTCTCGATCGCGAAGAAGTACATCGGCCGCGGCATGAATTTCCTGGACCTGATCCAGGAGGGGAACATCGGTCTGATCCGCGCGGTCGAAAAGTTCGACTACGAGAAGGGCTACAAGTTCTCCACGTACGCGACGTGGTGGATCCGCCAGGCCATCACGCGCGCCATCGCGGACCAGGCCCGGACGATCCGCATCCCGGTCCACATGGTCGAGACGATCAACAAGCTCATCCGCGTCTCCCGCACCCTGCTTCAAGAGCTCGGTCGCGAGCCGACAGCGGAAGAGATCGCGCAGCGCATGGCCATCACCGAGGACAAGGTGCGTGAGATCGTCAAGGTCTCGCAGGAGCCGGTGTCGCTGGAGACGCCGATCGGTGAGGAGGAAGACTCGCACCTCGGCGACTTCATTCCGGACACCGGCGCGCTGGCGCCGTCCGATGCGGCCTCGCACAAGCTCCTCAAGGAGCAGGTCGAGTCCGTGCTCGAGGGCCTGACCGGCCGCGAGCGGCGCGTGCTGCAGCTGCGGTTCGGGCTCGAGGACGGTCGCACGCGAACGCTCGAGGAAGTCGGGCGTGAGTTCAACGTGACCCGCGAGCGCATCCGGCAGATCGAGGCCAAGGCGCTGCGCAAGCTGCGCCACCCAAGCCGGAGCCGAAAGCTCAAGGACTACCTGGAGTAGTGAGATAGGAAGGGGCGCCGTGAGGCGCCCCTTCTGCGTCTTGAGGCGCTTGCACTCGGCACTAGTGTGGTCGCGAGATGCGCCCGCTCGAGACGCCCCTCGCGGTGGATCAAGGAGTGAGCGTCCGTCGCGATCGTATGTGGGGCTGGATCGGCGCGATCCTCGGCGTCGCCGTCGGCGTCGGCTCGGCCGGGATCGCCATCTTGGTCGAGGGCGCGAGCCTCTATCAGTCCAGCCCGTACCCGCCCTTCTTCACGGCGCGGCGGCTCCTGGCCTACGACCTCTTTCTCGCGGCGGTCATCGTAGTCGGAGCCATCTTCGCGATCTTCGGGATCGTGCTCGCGCGGCGCAGCCGGTTTCCGCGGACCGACGCTATGGGAGGCGCGCTCGTCGGAACGATCCTGCTGCTGCTCGGAGCCGCTCTCGTCTTCACGCGGCTGGTGGCGGTGATCCGCGGCTCCTAGCCGACGAAACGTACAGCGCTAGTTGGATCGGGGCCGTCGCTCCGCGCTGCCAGTGCCGGCGAGGAGCGCTTCGAGCCGGTCGAAGTCGATCGGCTTGGTGAAGTGATAGTTGAACCCGGCCTCTTCGGTGCGCCGGCGATGGCGTTCTTCGCCGTACCCCGTCAACGCGATGAGGGTGGCCGGCCCTAGCCGCGGGTCCCCGCGCAGACGGCGCGCGACCTCGTAGCCGTCGATCTCGGGGAGGCCGATGTCGAGGATGACGACTTCGGGACGGAACAGCGGCGCGTCACGCAATGCGGTCGATCCATCCGCGGCGGTGCGCACGTTGTGGCCGCAGTCTCGCAGCAGCTCCGCCAACGATTCGGCGGCATCGGCATTGTCGTCGACGATCAGCACTCGCTGCCGATGCGCCGGCTGCGGCAGGCCAGCGCTCGCGCGGGATGAGCTCTCTGCGGACACGCGGCCGCGCAGCGGCAGGCGCACGATGAACTCGCTGCCCATGCCGGGACCCGCGCTTCGCGCCTCGATGGTGCCGCCGTGAAGTTGCACCAGGCGGCGCACGAGGGTGAGGCCGATGCCGAGCCCGCCCCGGACCCGGCGACGCGCGTCGGGACCCTGCACGAACAGGTCGAACACGTGCGTGCGCATCTCGGGCGTGAGCCCGTCGCCATCGTCTCTGACGGAGATGACCGCATCGCGGCCGTCCACGGTCGCGCGCAGCCAGATGTGTCCCCCGACGTCGGTGTACTTCGCGGCGTTGTTCAGCAGGTTCGCCAGCACCTGCTCCAGCCTTGCCGAATCGCCGACGAGCTCGATCGGTCGTTCTGGCAGCTCGAGCATCAGACGATGACCGCGTTCGTCGATCAGCGGCTGCGCGATCTCGACCGCGCGATCCACGGTCTCGCTCAGGGCCACGTTCTCCTGGCGGAGGTCGATCTTTCCGCGCGTGATGCGCGACACATCGAGCAGATCGTCGACCAGCCGCGTCATGTGCTCCACCTGGCGTTCGATGATCTCGCGCGCACGGGCGGTCCGCGACGCGTCGTTCCCGTGCAGGCGCATGAGGTGGAGAGCGGTCGTGACGGGCGAGAGTGGATTGCGCAGCTCGTGACCGAGCATGGCGAGAAATTCGTCCTTGCGACGGTCGACCTCGGCCAACTCGTCGATCTTGGTCTGCAGCTGCTCCTCGAGCTCGATCCGCGCCGCGATCTCGCTCTCGAGCACGGCCGCCTTCTGCTGCAGCTCCGCCACGAGCCGGAGGCGCTGTTCGCCGTCGACGTTCGTGCTGTAGCTCTCGGCCGGGATGACCATCGAATGCAAGCCGGCGATCCCGGTGAACGGGCTGGAGTCGTCGGGGTTGTTGAAGCCGCCGATGGGATAGCCGCAGAGCAACGAGAACGACTGTTTCTTGGCCAGGTCGTTCCACAGTGCCTCCAGCCGGATCGCGGCTTCGCCCTGACCTTCGGCCCACAACAGCGCGACCATCTCGCCGAAGGCGCGGACGCGCTGCGCGGTGCTCGCCCTGGTAACCCGAGCGATGGCGCCACCGATGACCTCTTCGAAGATCTTCTGGTCGGGCCAACCGCCGACCATGAAGGACGAGAGCGTCTCCGCCGCGTCGAACGGCTGATACCGCCCGGCGGCGCGCAGATCGGCCACATCGATGTGGTGTTCGCTCAGGCGCTGCTCGAGCGCATCCCGGTGCGGCTTGGTGGCGATGACGACACCGCCGTGACCGGCTCGGAGTCCCGCTCCGATGAACCGCGTCACGCCGTCGATCAGGAATGGGTCGTTCTCGTAGAACTGGACGAGGTGACCGCTGAGCTCCGCGTCGCCGTTCAGCTTTGCCACGCCAGGCAGCTCGTCGAATCGGCTCACACCCACGTCTCCTCGTTCCTACCCATCCCGTCGCGGATCGCGCGCCCGATTTGGCGCGTCATTTTGCTCGGGAGCAAAAACGATGCCTGCGCCCGCTGCCCGAGGCCGCGCACGCTCAGCGAGCGACCGACCAGACAGTGGTCCGGCCGGGTAACGGTGGCGCGGGGGCACGGATGCCGGGCCGGCTCCGGCGCCACAATTCGTGTCGTGGCAGAGGATCTCGACCCGCTACTGGAGCGGTTCGCGTCGACCCTCCGGCTCGCGCAGTCCGCCCTTGAGGAGGCGAGAGAGATGTCGGAGCTTCTGGGCGACATCGATCAGCGGTTCGACGTGCGCAAAGCCGTCGACGGCGCGGCGCGGCTGGTGGATAACGTTCTCGCCTCGGTCGACAGGGCGCGCGAAGGCTAGGGCGTCGTCGCGCGAATGCGCCAGGGGACGTCCGCCGGTAGCTCATCGCGCAGGATCGGCTCCAGCGCCGTGACGTACGCGGCGAGCCGCAGACCATAGCGCTCTGCCGCCGGGCGGTCATCTTCGAAGGGATGGATCTCGTATACGCGTGCCCAGCCGCGGTCCCATGGCTCGATCAGCGGGGCCTGACCGAGGGCCGCGCGCACGTCGCGCCGGTGTGCCCGGAACGCCGCCAGGAGGCGGGCGTTCGTAAGCGCGTCGGCCTCGAAGTGCAAGCCGAGCTCGAGCACGCCGAGTTTGGGCCGCGGCCAGACCTCGTAGTGCAGGTCGTCGTTGCCGGTCCAGAGTTTGCCGATCCAAGACAGGTGCAGCGCGCGGTACGGACCGAGCCGTCTGGGCGCGTGCGCTCGTGCCGTGACCACCACGATGCGGACGAGATCGGCCGAGGTGAGACGTTTGGTCGTACGAGCGGCAACCACTGTCCGAAGGGGATGTTAGGTTCCGTCGATGCGCTACCTGGTGACCGGGGCGACGGGGTTTCTGGGTGGCGCTGTCGTGCGCCAGCTGGTGGCGGCAGGTCACGAGGTGCGCGCGCTGGTGCGGTCACCCGAGCGCGCCACAGCTTTGGGAACGAGGGGCGTCACGTTGCATGCGGGCGACATCACGGAGCCGGAGACGCTCTTCGATCCGATGCGTGGCGTCGACGGCGTCTTCCATCTCGCCGCCTGGTACAAAGTCGGCGCGAGGGACAAGTCGGTGGCCGAACGCATCAACGTCGACGGGACGCGGAACGTGTTCGCGACGGCGCGGCAGGTCGGAGCGCCGAAGGTCGTCTACACCAGCACGTTGGCGGTGTTCGGCGACACGCACGGCCGCCTCGTGGACGAGTCCTATCACTTCGACGGCCCATTCCTGTCGGAATACGACCGCACGAAATCGCTGGCGCACGCGGTGGCGGAGGCGATGGCCCGCGAGTTCATGCCGCTCGTCATCGTCCAGCCCGGCGTGATCTACGGACCCGGCGATAACGGTCCGATGCGACCGCTGTGGGATTCGTACCTGCGTCGCCGCCTGCCGGTCATTCCGGCGGGAGCGGCGTACTGCTGGGGACATGTCGAGGACACCGCGCGCGGGCATATGCTCGCGATGGAGCGCGGTCGGGCAGGGGAGAGCTACATCCTCGCCGGCCCGGCGCACACCCTTTCTGAAGCGTTCGAGATCGCCGAGCGGATCACGAAGATCCCGGCGCCGCGCCCGGTGTCACCGGCGCTGTTGCGCGCGGGAGCAAGCCTGCTGGAGCTCTTCGGCCAGGATGCGGAGGCGCTGCGGGTCATGGCGGGCACGACGTATCTCGGGGACAGCTCGAAGGCGCAAAAGGAACTCGGCTTCGAGGCCAGACCACTCGAATTCGGGCTCAAGGAGACGCTGCAGTACGAGATGAAGCGGCTCAAGCTGCCAGAACAGGCTCGGCCACGGCCCGCGCAGCGCTGATTCTGAGAGTTGTGTGAGTTTCGCGGTGACAATTCGGGCACAGTAGCGCGCACTTTTCCAGCTCAGCCTCGATTTCCGGCCACTTGCGCCGCAGTCCGGCGCGTCCGAGCCCGAACGACTTCTTCGCGGCATCACGATGATGGAATTCAAATAGGCCAGGTGCGGCTTCCAATCCGCATGATTCGCAGTGACCGCCGAGCCATTCGACCGAGAGCGCTTTCACGTCACGCCAACGACGCACGTCCGACCGTTTCGGTTCGCCTGCCTCAGCGAGATGCCGGAGGCGATGGCAATTCGCGCACACGAGTACGCACTTCGCCGCTTCTGCGAGGACCCGCTGCCAGCCGCGAGTCGACCCACCGATCCCGAATTCCTTATCCGCGCGGTCGCGGTGATGAAATTCCAGTGCGGCGGTATCACGGTCATAGCCGCAGTCTTCGCATCGGGATCCCTTCAATCTGACAAGCCGAGCCTTATGAGCTTGGCGACGTTTTCGCAGCGATCGCACAGTCGACCGTCGGCGCCGGTCGCGCCTTCGTGCCTCGCGGTCCAATCCGGAACCGACAGGATGTCGCGATGTGTTCCTTCCGCCGAATGGTGAGCAGTCGAGACAAAAGCGGCGTCGGTAGAGCGAACGTATTTGTCCACCGATGATCTGCTTCGCCGCGAATCCACGGCCGCATGATTCGCATGCCTTGATTCGCACCGGGCGTCGTGATCGGACTCGCGGACTGCTCCGAGCACGAAATGGTCGGCACTCGAAGCAAAGCTTCCGGCCCTTCAGGTGGCGGCGCATTCCACCGATCACGACCGTTCGTGAGAATCTCCGCCCGCACGGGCATGTCTCCATGGCAGATAGAACATTAGTTCTATCAAGGCCAGCATGTCAATCTGAGATTGCGCGGCGGATCGGTGAGCCTTCTAGGTGCGCAAGAACCGCCGTTCGTTTGAACGGCGGTCCTGCTTTCAGCTCCCCGGGGAGGACTCGAACCTCCGACCTGGCGGTTACCCGTGCCCCGAGGTTTCCCTCGGACGTGGACTATCTCTTCGCCTTAACCCGGACACGGGTGTTAGGCGCCGGGCGCATAGTCTCTGAACCTTCCCGAGGCGTTCCTCGGGCTTGGCTGCGGATTGCCATGGCGCTTTCGCGCTTTAGGTTTCCCGACAGTTCACCCAGTGTTCACCTTCAGGTTTCCCTGGAGGGCTGCATTAAGTATTTTTTACAGCCGCTCGCTCTTCCGCTGAGCTACCGGGGACAGCGCGGCAATTGTAAACGGCAACGCTGATGCAGGCCATGCCCGCGACGAGGAAAGCGAGAGCGTGATGTCCGGTTCCATCTACCGCCCGGGAGATGTTCGGCACTTCGCGCTTCTGTTAGCGTCGCGGCAGTTCATCGCAAGGAGCACATGAGAGAACGAATCGCACCGGCGCTCACGCGGCTCGCTCCCTATCGCGATCGCGCTGCATCCTTCGCTGAGGAGCGACCGACAGCGCTGCTGTTCGCGGTCGCGCTCGCGACGTACCTCTTGGCCTTCCTGGTCAACGCGCTCGGCAGCGCGTTCCTCGAGGCGCGCCAGGATCCGCTGGTGGTGCGTTATCGCGACACGCTCGACTTCACCTCCGCGATCGTCGGCGACGGGTTCCTGATCCCGATCGCGAACGTGCTCGTGGTGTCGCAGCTGCTTCAGTGGCGGCGCGTCACACGTCGCCGCGAGGTAGTCGGCGCGCTCGCCTTCGGCGCCGCCCTCACGGTGGCGGTGCATGCGTATCAGGCGCTGAACGCGCTGGTGAACTGGACCATGCCGCATCCGTACTCGTGGACGCTGCTCGGCTACACCCACGCACTATTCATGTGGGC